>CAJULZ010000049.1 GCA_910587205.1 uncultured Oscillospiraceae bacterium | reverse complement strand
TTTCTGCATCGGTGGAGGCCGTCCAGGAGAGGGTGATGGTAGAACCGCCGTGGATGGATGCGGGGACGGTGATGCTGGACGGCGTGGTGGGGGCGGTGTTAGTTGTTACCTCGCCGTCATCGGTGACCGTGAGTTTAGATGGGAGGGTGAAAGCGGGGCGGACGTTATAATTGCCCGTAACAAGAGCAATGGCAAAAGTGCCATCGTCTCTCACATACCAAGCGTTACGATATGTGCTTGATGCCGTAGCTCCGGTGCGTGTCCACTGCCTTCCGCTTTTGAGAGTGCTTGCAATGGACAGCACTGTGCCGTCAGCAACACCAACAGTGCCACTGTTTTGCCCCAGTTCCACAACAGACAGGATGAAGACGGCTCGCGCCAACGTTTTGAGCGTTCTATCGCCCATCCCAGGGGCGTAATTAAATTTAGTAGTCCCCATAGCCGACTGAATATTTTCGTCAAACCGGTTCTTGTACGTGTCATTCAGCCAGGCATCAAGATCGCTCTTAGAATAATCAGTTGTACCGGAGGAACCAGAGCTGGCGCTGTGCCAAATATGCGTACCGGCAAATCCCTTCCGCGCCACCAGCGTCCTCCCGCTGCCATTCAGCCCGCTCTCATAGTTGTGTTTGACCACGCGGAACTCCACCAACGTACCGTTTTCCCTGATCTTGACAATGCTGTCAACCGCTTTACTTCCAAGTGTAGCCATTTATCTCCCTCCCCTCAGAATTCCAACCGGGCCTGGGGCTCGTTCCACACGCCCGTTACCACCAGCCCGTCCAGCGTCCCGAACGTCACCGTGAACGGGTTGCCGTTCACGTCCGTGGCGTACATCAATTCCATCAGCCCCAGCCGCGCGTCCACATCGGCGCACAGCCCCCGGATGTACGGGTGGGCGTTGGCGTCGCCGTCGTGGGCGGCGAGGGCGTCCGCCAGCTCCTGGTGGGTGGCCCACGCCCCCGCGGGGTACCCCAGGGACGCCCCGGCCTCCGGGCCGATGATCATCACCACGGGGTACCGCCGTACGCAGCCGCCGTACCGCTCCGGCACGGCGGTGTCCGGACAGTCGCTGAGATCCCCGTAGAGGATCAGCGCCTCCTCCCCGTCCGCACCCAAGGCAAACACGCCGAACTCGCAGATCTGGAACGGCTCCTCCAGCCCCGGCGACAGGTCGGCCCGGTATTCGATCTCCAAACCCACCGCGCAGCCCCGCCGCACGGGCGCGGTGGACGTGGCCGCCGCCCGGCGCTCCACCAGTTCGGCCAGCGTCCCCGGGTCGGCGCCCTCGGGCAGGATGCCGGAACCCACCTCCACCCGGGTGATCCGCACGTCGCCGCCCTCGGCGAACAGCTTGGCTTGCAGGGCGTACCCGGCCTTTGTCATGTACACGCAATAGCCCATCGTTTTATACCTCCTCTGCTGCCGCCATGGGCAGCGTCATGGTGCTGCGCCGCGTCCCCAGCAGGGCGGCGGCGGGGATCTTCCCGGCGGGCAGCCGGGGTTGGAAGGGCGGCGGGGATGTGCGGGCTGTTCGGGGACCCAGGGCGGTGAGCACGGGAATTTGGAGCCACGTGGGGATCACCAGCGCCCAGTCCAGGTGGGCGGGCATGATCTCCCGCAGGCGTTCCTTGAGCTGGGCCGCGCCGGGGGGCAGCTTCCCGCCCGATTCCACCTCCAGCTCCACCCGGTACTCGTGGAACACCTCCACCACCCGCACCGGGACACCCAACATGGTCTCCGCCACCGTCTTCACCACCGCGGGGGTGGTGGCGCCCCGGCCCTGGAGCTTGGCCACCACCTGCCGCCGCCGGGTGTCCAGCGGGATCCCCTGGCACGCGCCCAAGCCCAAGGCGCTTTCCCAGTAGTCAAGCCCCCAGGTGGCAGAATAGGGGTTAAGCTGGGCCAGCAGGTCGTCCCGCGTCTGCCAGATCAGCGCCGCCTCCGGCTGGAGGGCCTCCTGGAAGGCCACCGTCTCCCGGCTGTCCCGGTAATTTTCCGGGAGATATGACATCAGCTCCCTCATACCACCGTCACCTTCCCCGGGATGGGAACCTCATCGCCGTCCAGGATCAGGTTCTCCCCGCTGCCGTTGATGGCCAGCCCGGTGTAATCCCGCACGCCGTCCACCCCCATCAGCAGGGCCCCTACCCGGTTGGCGTAGACGGTGTACTGCTCAAAGGCCAGCTCCCGCAGGCAGCCGTCCAGCGCGGCCACAAACGCCGCCCGCACCGTCTCCGGGTCGGCCCCCGGCTCCAGCACCGCGTGGACGGCGATATCCACCTCCACGGCCTGGGCGGAGGCCACGGTGACGTCCGCCCCCACGGGCCGCCGGCTTTCAATGTAGGCGGCGCAGGCGTCCACCACGGCCTGGTCCACCGGGCGGCGGTCGTAGCCGGTGATGAGCACCCGCACGGTGCCCGGACCGGCCCAGCACCGCTTCACCCGCACCGCCCCCACCCCGTCCACGCTCAGCGCCCACTCCCGGTAGTGGTCCTCGTTGCCGCTGGTGGGCGGCCGCTTTCGCTTGTCGTCCAGGCGGGCGAACAGGTCGGCGTCCGGCTCCGGGTCCGCGCCGCCGTCGGCGTCCCCCGCCTCAAAGCCCTCCAGCCCGGCGATGTTCCGCAGGATCCGGCTAACCGCGCCGGGCCCCACATTGTAGCGGGCTCCCACTTCCGCCGCTTCAATCGTGCCGGAGGCGGAACCGCCCCGGATCACCGCGTCCTCTTTCAATCGGAACTCCAGCCCGTCCCCGGTGAAGAACGCCGTCCCCGCGGGGATCCCCACCCCGTCGCGGCCGGAAAAGCAGATCCCCGCCCGGGCCTTGACGCCCTCCCGCCGGGACAGGGCGAACAGCTTGGCGTGGTCGTCCAGGTATTTCCCGCTTTTAGGCCCCACGTAAAAGGCTTCGATCAGCTCGCCCAGGGTCATCAGCACCCGCCAGAGCTCAAAGCAGATGGGCGCGGCCTGGTCGTAGGCGTAGGAGCCCTCCCGGGTCTGCAAGCCGGTGTCCATCCGGCCCAGCACCCGTTCCAGGATCGTTTCCGGCGTCAGGCCATCAAACAGCGCCATGGAATTTCACCTCCCCATAGATGGTGACCGCCGTCCCCTCCACCGTGAGCTTGGCGGCTTCAAATGTAACGCTGATATCCTTTACATCCGTGATGTACGGGTTGACCAGCAGGCATTCCCGGAGGTACCGGGGGGCCTCGGCGGTCTTGACCGCGTCGCTGTACGCCTGCCCCAGCAGGGTTTCAAACTCCGAGCCGTAGGCCCAGGAGTAGATCTCATACCGGAACCTTGGGGTTCGGATGGCCTTCCAGATCCAGACCTTCACCGCCTCCTTCCCGGCGGCCTCCACCGGGACGCCGCCCCGGAACCGGGGCACGCCCCGCTGGAAGTCCCAGCCCACCTCCCGGCACAGGGGCAGGGCCCTGGCCGCAGACGCCTTGTCCGGGGCCGGGTCGATCATGGGGAATATGCTCATACCGCGTCCACCACCTTCATCACAATGTAAAATACCTGGTCGTCCTCCGTGAGCAGCAGCACCTCGTCCCCCTCCTCCAAATCCAGCGAAAGCTGTTCCACCGTGGCCTGGCCGATGGTGGTATCCGTGCTGTGCACCTGGCCGTCCGTGAGCTGTTCCAGCGCCCCGGTGCTCATGCCGTGGGGCGTGGTCACCGGCCCATAAATTGGGCCGGTGAGCCCGTTGTACTGGCTGTCCGGGCTGGTGGTCTTGGTGTTCCATTTGGCCCCCTTCACCAGCCGCTCGTTGATCCGCAGCGCCTGGGTAGGCTGGACGATCCCCGCCACCCGCACCGTCAGCGGCACCGCGGACACCACCCGGCCCAGCCTCAGCCTGGCCGGGGCCGCCCCCAGGCCCGCCTGGGCGCTGTCCCCGGCGGGGCCCGCGTCGGAGGACTGCCCCCGGGTGAGTTCCACCCAGCGGGCGTATGGGTCGCCTTCCATGCGCTTCCCCTCCCCTTTTATTTTGTGGGCAGGCTGCCCGCCGTCTGCCGGTCCATCAGCGATTCCAGGGACAGCGTCAGCTTTGTCTGGTGGATGCCCCGCCGCCACGTGTGGCTGTCCGAGATGATCCAGAACAGCCCATAAGTGCCGGTGACGGGCTCCTCTACCGCCGCCGTGTTCCCGGTGATGAGCTTCAGATTGCCCAGGGCGGTGACGGTGATGGTGGTTTTCAGCCCGTTTTCCGCCAGAATCTGCTTGGCGCGGCCCTCCGGGTCGTCGTAAGCCCCCGACCGGATGGCCGCCTGCATCAGCCCGTACAGCGCCGCCGCGCCGTCGTCCTGTTGGGTGGAAATCAGGTTGTACTGGTCGTCGTAGATGGCCACACTGTTGGTCATGGCGCTGGCGCTCTCCTTGGTCACGCAGCCCAGCAGGTTGCAGCCCGGTTTGAGCAGAACCGTTTCCGCCGATACCCCCACCCCACCACCTCCAGCTGGGCCCCCCGGAACCGGATCCGGTACTGCTTCCCGGTCTGGTCTGCGGCCAGGGTGTACAGCGTCATGATGATCTTGTACAGCGGGACGCCCAGGAAGTTCCGGGTCAGCGGCACGCCTGTGGCCGCCAGCGCCCCGGCCTGTATGCCGAACTGGGCGCACAGCGCGGCGGTGGCGGCTTCCGCCGTCTGCCCCTCCACCCGCAGGAACGCGCTGTTGCGGGTGAGGTACAGCCCCCGGTCGTAGGCGGTGACGTCGATGGTGTTCCCTAAGCTGTCCCGGGTGCGCTCCAGGGCGTAGGCGTCCATAAGCAGGTCGGATCCATGCCAGAACTGCACCGACCCGCCCAGCGCCGTGGGCGCCCGGGGCAGGTGGACGTCGTCCGGGCTCACCACCGGGGCATAGCCCAGCGTCCGGGCGGCGTTCCGGTAGTCCCCGCCCCAGGTGATGGAGCGGCACAGTTGTGTGATATTGGCGGTGGAGCCGTCCGGGTCGGTGGCGCGGAGTTTTACATAGTCCTGTCCCATGCCGCGCTTCACCTCAGCCCGATGGCCGCCCGCGCCGCCGCTTTTGCCGCCGCCTGGGCCGCGGCCATGGCCCCCGCCGCCCCCTGCCCCGCCGTGTCGGACCCGGATTTCCGGGCCAGCCATGCCGCATCCTCCGCCAGCGCCGCCTGGGCGGCCGCTGGGGTTGCCTTGGCCGTGGAGCCGCCCCCGCCGCCGGATGCCGCGGGTGCTGCCGCGGCCTCATAGCCCGCCAGCGCGTCCCGGTCCGGCAGGGTGAGCACCTGGCCGGGGTAGATCAGGTTGGGGTTGGCGATGCCGTTGGCGGTGGCCAGCTTGTAGGCCAGCGAACCGTCCCCATAGATTTTCTTGCAGATGGCCCACAGGCTGTCTCCCTTGGCCACGGTGTAGCTGTCCGCCGTCTGGGGCTGGCTGGCCACCTCTACCGCCCTGCCGCTGTTCTGGGTGACCTGTTCCACCGTGGCTTCATCCAGAAAGCGGTACTCATACAGCGGCAGCTTGCAGTTCACGTCGTTGGTGCCGTCGCTCTCCCCGTACTCCAGCACCCCTAACAGCACGGGGACATTCACCCCTGTCCCGGCGACGATGTACCGGCACACATTGGCCGCCCGCCCCCAGGCGGTGAGCAGGCCGATGTAGTACTGGGGGTCGGTCACCGCCCCCGCGGTGAGGAAGGGATAGGATTTTGCGGGCAGCATGAATTCCAGCTGGCCCGCGAACAGGCTTTGCAGCCCCGGCAGGGCGATCTGCCCGGTCTGGGCCATGTCCAGCCGTTCCACCGCCCGCCCCGCCTCCATGGGGTAGCTGCGCGGCGTCACCGGCAGGGTGAGCGCCTGCCCGGTGTCCGTGTTTTTCAGGATGATGACGCGCTCCATAAAAACCTCCTTGCGCTCCTCCCGCGTCTTGTGTTATAATCTTCATAGGTATTGGACAAGCAGACACAGGAGGAAAGGATATGGTACAGGAAATGACGGATAAGCAGTTCAAAACGATTTTGGAAATGGTTGATATGATCCTGGATGGCTGCAAGGATCTGGATGAGGCCAAGCGGAAGGTGCAAAAGCTCATTGAAAACCAGAGCACAAAAAAGGAAGATTAATCGGACGCCGGGACCGCCCCGGCGTCCCTTTATTTTGGCGCCGCCGCGATGGCCGCCTGCTCCAGCCGCCGCACAATGATCTCCGCCAGCTGGTCGGCCATCTCCTCCGGCGTCCCCGTGAAGCTGTTGCCCGTGATGGTGAGCTGGATGGGCGTGGGGGCGCTTTGGGCCGCGTCCTGCGCCCTGGCCTGTCCCGCGGTGAGCACCCGCTCCCCCTCGTGGAGCAGGGCGGGATAATCGTCATAGGGCACCCGGTCCAGGCCGTAGGCGTGGGCGCGGTTCCCTTGCAGATCCCGCCGTTCCGTAATATGGCCCCTGGACGACAAAGCGTTTTCTTCCCGGCCTCGTCTGGCATAGTCCTCCCGGGAGGCGTAACGGGCCGCGTCCTGCAAATAGACCGCCCCGCGGCCCTTGCTCAGTTGCTGGCTCAGCCGGTAGCTGGCCTGGGTAGCCTCGGTGAGCCCCGCCGTGTTTTCCCGGATTGCGGCAATCTCATCCTCTTCAATCTCATTGAGCCGCTTCACCTCGGCGCTGTTGTCAAAATACGCCTTGCCAAGCCCCTGGGCCTCCTCATACAGCGCCTCCAGCTCCGCCCCGGCCTCCCAGTCCGTCCCGCCGCTCTCGTCATACCGCTCTTTCAGCTCGGCGTAATCCTGGTTCATTTTGGCCAAGGTGTTCCGCTGCTCCTCGCTGAACTTGTCCCACAGCCCGCCCTGCCCGCCGTTGAGTACCGCGTCCAAAACCTCCCGCATATACTGGTCCTGCAAATTCTCCCGCCGGGCCTGGTTCTCCCCAATGATGGCGTTGATCTCCCCGATGGCGTCCCCCAGCTCGCCGCCCAGCGCTTCCATCTCGGCCCCCACGCCCTCCTTGCGCAGCTCGTTGTAGGCGTCGCCGCCCCTGGCCTCCAGGGTAGCGGTGATGTCGCCCAGGTTGTCCACCATGGCGTCGTAAGTACTGGCCAGCCCCTCGGACAGCCCGCCGAATTCCGTCCGGATGTACTCCAACAGGGCTTCCGCCGCGTCTTCGCCGCTCACTTTGCCCTCGGTCACCATCCCGGACACGGCGCTCTTGTCCACGCCCAGGCTGTCCGCCAGGGCCGCGTCTGCGTCGATCCCCCGCTCCCGGAAGTAGTTCAGGTACTCCTGGGTGGCCTTCCCGGTGGTGCGCATCCGGGACAGTCCGGCGATCATCATATTCACGTCCCCAGAACTCAAATCCAGCCCCGCCGTGGCGTCGGACAGATCCCGGAGTACGCCCAGCACATCCCCAGGGTCGTAGCTGTTCAGCAGCAGCTTGGCGTAGCCCACGATCTCGTCATAGTCGTAGTTGGTGTCGGCGGCCATCCGCTCCACCTGGGCCAGGTAGTCGTCCGCGGCGTCCTCCCCGCCCAGCCGCCGGGAAAAGGCCATCCGGGTCTGCTCCCGGCCCCCGGCAATGGTGGAGCCGGATTCCACCATCTCCCCCGACCGGGATTTTACGTCGTCATACAGCCCGCCGTAGTAGTCCTTGAAGGCGTCGTCCTTGGCCTCAAAAATTTTCGTCCCACCAGAAATCAAGCCGGACACACCGCCCAAGGCAGTGCCCAGGGCAATACCGGGCAGGCCGAACATAGCGCCCGCCGCGCCGCCGGAAATGGCGCTGCCCAATGACTTTGAAACAATGTCCCCCATGTCGCTGCCTAACGCACTGCTTGCAAGAGCCCCGGAGACAGTCAGTGCCAAAGAAGAAAGCTCCTCCCCAATATTGAGACCGGCCATAACATCTGATAGACTTGCGCCTGCTCCGCCTACATCATTCTTGCGAATGGTTTCGATATTCTCTTTGTAAATCTTCTGGTTTTCTTGAAGGGATTTGGTGGTGGCCGCGATTTCATTGCGCAGCTTCTGCTGCCGCTCCTGGGCCTTTATGTAGGCGTCTGAGCTTGCCTCATCCCCCAGCTCTTTGAACTGCTTCCGGGCCTCTTTGACCTCCTCGTTGACCTCTTGCAGCTTCTTTTGCAGTTCCGTTTTCCGTTCAATCAATCCCCGGTTGGCCTTTTGCAGGGCCTCATAGGTCTGCTGAAGCTCCTGGCTCTCCTTGTCCAAGGCACGAGTCTTGTCCGTGATGGAGGCCAGAACCGGGGATATCTGGTCCGTGACGGTCATATAGATATTTAGGCTCTCTTTGGGCATAGTTTCACCTCTTGACGTTGGCACAATCTGTGATATACTAAAATATAGAAAGGGGATGATTTCGTGCTTGCCGCTACACATACGATGTTCTGCGGGTCGCTCCTTGGAGGGCCCATCGCCATAATCGGCTTTTTCGTTTTCCTCGCCTCGCTGCACGATCTCCCCCTTTTTCATACGCGAAAGCAGGCAAAGGTATGGAGCCGTTCTCCCAAATGTGTGGGAGGGCTGGTCTGTCTGTTTGTGGGATTGATTATTATCGTGATCTCGATGCTTCCGCTCATTTTCTCAGCGCCGTAGCACCGCCCGCCGCCCCCACCTGGGGGCGGCGTTATTGTTTCCCCCACCCCTCGCACTCCCGGCCGGCAAAGGTATAGGTTACGTCAAAGCAGCCGGGCTGGCGGATGTGCTCATACGCGTCCCAGGGCATCACGCCCTTATGCCGGAACAGCCAGTACAGGAGGGTCAGCTCCGGGTCGCCGCCCTCCTCTAACCGTTTTTTATCTCACGGATCGTGGTCTGCCGGTACCCGCTCAGCCGTTCCACCGCCCGGGACAGCTCGGCGATCTCCCCCGGCAGCAGCATGGCCTTCACCGTCTCCGCCGGGGTTGCCCCGCCGAACTTGGCCCGCAGCGCCTCGTCCTTCAGCTCCCCGCACCCCGCCAGGAGTATGTGCACCTCCTGGTCCCGCTCCATGTCCCGCAGCTCCTGGGCCCTGCCGTAGGGCAGCGCTGTCAGCTCCACCACCACCGGCTCCCCCATGGCGCGGCTCAGCCGCTTGACCTCATACCGGGCCGTGGGCAGGTTCCGCCGCACGTCCTCCGCCTCCGGGCGGAGCATCTGGTCCAAAAATTTACTCATGCCGTCTCCCCTCTCTTACGGGTTGATGGTTTCCATCCACTCCCAGGCGGTAAACGTAAAGGGCAGGCTCACCTTTCCCGGGTTCCCGGCCTGGAAGTCCATCAGGGTCTCGTCGTCAAAGCTGCAATTGTACAGTGCCAGCCGCTCCGCGCCAAAGGCGTCCGGGTCGGCCAGCTTCATGATGATGGTGGTGCGCAGGTCCCGCCCCTCGCTGAGGGACTGGGCCTGCTCCCGGTTCCGGGTGTACACCTTGTGGATGCTGATGGAGCCGGTGCCCTTCTGGCTGGTAATCTTGGCGTCCGTCATCATCACGCCGCACATGGCGATGTCGCTCTTGTTGTTGGTGATCTTGGCCTGCCCGCCGTTGCACTCACACCACAGCTCATTGCCCACCCAGACCTCCGCCCAAGTGCCCGAGACCACCCGGTTGGCAGGAATTCTCGTGTTATTCATGGATGCTCCTCCCCTTTCAGATCAGCACGTTGATGATGATATCCTCCATGGCGTCCAGGATCTTGCACCGGATGACGATAAACACATGGGACCCGGTGTCCGCCTCCCGGATCTGCTGTTCGCTCATCTCCTCCGTATTGGCGCCCCGGCTCATCAGGTACGCCTCCTGGGCCTCCACGTCGATGTCCACCGTATACCCCGGCTGCACCAGGTTGACGGTGGGCCGGGCCAGCTCCATGAAGTACCCCCGGATGGCGGTGATGAGCAGCAGCTTGTTGTCGTAGCTGTTGGCGAACTTGCCCACGTAGTCGTCCTCCGCCGTGGAGGTGATGTCGGTGCGGATGAGGTCCATGATCTCCACGATCTTGATCTTCTTGAAGCTGTCCAGCATCCCCTGGGATGTGGTGGTGAGGGACGTTACCGCCCGGTTCAGCTTCACCTTCCGCCCGTCCCACATCAGGGCCAGCTCCCCGCTGCCCACCGCCTCGTCCGCCTCCTCCCGGGTGAGCCGCGCGCAGTCGGTCAGCTCCGGCAGCGGCGCGTAGGTGGCGGCGATCTTCATAGGCGTGCCCGCCAGCAGCCCCGCGATCCGGGAGCAGTACTCCGCCGTGGCCCACACCGTGGAGCCGTCCGTCATGGCGTCCCCGGTGAAGTTGACGATGGCGTAGTGGTCGGCCTTATAGTTGGGCAGCACCGCCTTGTATTTCGCGCCGTTGTTCTGCCGCTGGCTCTTGACCCATCCGGCGATGTCCGCGGCCTCCTCGTTGGTGCAGTCCGCGGGGCCGCAGATGTAGTCGAACACCTGGGCCGCCATGTAGTCCAGGGCGTCGGCCAGCCTGCCGTCCTCCCCCAGCACGTAGACGATCACCTTCTTGGGCGGGTTGACGTAGCCCAGAAAGGTGCGCTTGATGTAGTCCTGGGTCTCCTTGCCCAGGGTGTCCGGGGTCTGGGTACCCTGGGTGATGGCAAAGGGCGCCACCTCCGCCGCGTCCCGCACGATGAGGGCCACCGTTCCCTTGTCCCCCCGGGTGATGGCGGAAATGCCCAGCTCGGTAAAGGTCACCGAGACCTGGGGGCTTGTCAGTTTAGCCACTTGTCGTTACCTCCTGTCTGATGTGCAGCGTGCCCATCTCGGGCAGCCGCTGGATTTCCATAAACTCCTGCCGGTCCAAGGTGTAGCTCAGGGTGATGGTGACGGCGGCATAATCCAGCCCGTTTTCCATCTCCCCTTCGTCCAGCACGTGGGGGGCCCGGTCCCCCACCTTGATGTACCCCGGCAGGAACAGCCCCAACAGGAGCATCTGCCGCCGGGTCAGCTCCGGGTTCTCCTGCTGGTGATACGCGTCCACCTCTGTGAAGGTGGTCAGCCTGAACTGGGGCCGCAGCTCCACCAGCCCGCAGCCGAAATTGGGGTAGTACTTCCCGCCGGACGCTTCAACCAGCGTGCTGGGCCGCTGGAAGCCCGTCGGGGTATAGTCCCGGTACACCGGTTCCCCGGGGAACGCCCCTTTTACCAGCTCCTCGATGGCGTCCGCGATGTCGTTGATTGTCAGCACAAGCTATTCCCACTCCCATTCATGCGTAATACGATCAAGCTCACGCTCAAACGCATCTATCGCTGCCCGAATTCCTTTTGATCTGGCTTGATATTTTCATTGCCGTCCACGGCGCACCGGACGTTGCCAAGGCTCCACCGGGCGCAGGTGTTGTGCGCATGGCGCATCTCGCCTTTGCGGATGAGCTGTTCCAGCTCCTTCATCGTCGCCGTCACGTCCCGGTATGTTGCGCTGTCCGTCCCTCTGGGGTGGGCAGCGCTCTTTTAACTGCCCACTTTCTCCACCCCCCACTTATCCTAAGGTTTATTTTTTCTAAACTCTTTCGGCGAAAAAAACAGCTTGGAAGACCGGCATAAGGGATACGCAGAATTTGCAGATCCCATCAATCTCGCTCTGCCCAAACTCAGCTTTCCCATTGAGCTTAAGGCTGTAGATAGTGGCTGTGCGGCCAATTGCGGTACCTACATCTTCCTGCCGCAATCCCACCTCCTTCGTTCGCCCCTTTAGCCGCGAGTCCTCCCACAAGTTCATCACCTCCAATTCAATTTTTCTAAACTAACAATACCACGGGCTCCCCGCTTTGTCAAGATTGCTTTTCAAATTTTCTAAACTTTTTTATCTTCGCTTTGTCTTGATATTGATTTTTCTAAACTTATGTGGTATAGTCGGCCATAGAGAGGAGGTAATCTCTGTATGAAAGAAAAGGTTAGCTGCGCACAAAGGCTTCGTCATGGGCTTGATATTCGCAAGATGAGCCAAAAAGATTTATGTGAAAAAACAGGGATACCCAAAAGCGCAATGAGCCAATATTGCAGAGGGTCTTTCGTGCCAAAACAGGAGCGGACTGCATTAATTGCCAAGGCCCTTGATGTCAATGAAGCGTGGCTCATGGGATATGATGTAGCTATGGAGCGTGATATCCCAAATGCTTCCCTTGACTTACCTTCCGACGCCATCCTCCTTGACCTGTCCAAGTACCACCGCATCCCCATCCTGGGCCGTATTTCCGCCGGGCTGCCCTTGTATGCCGATGAACATATAGAATCCTACACCCTCACCGATCTGAACGGCGGGGCGGAGTATTTCGGCCTCCGTGTACACGGGGACAGTATGAACGCCATTGGGATCAATGATGGGTACATCATTATTGTCCGCCGCCAGGAGGAGGTGGAGCAGGGAGAAGTCGCCGTGGTACTGGTAAACGACGAGGACGCCACGGTTAAGCGCTTTTACTCCTCTGACACTACCGTTACCCTGATGCCGCAGTCCACCAATCCGGAGCATAAGCCGCAAATGTATGATCTCAGCAGGACGGCCATCCGGGTTTTAGGCAAGGTTGTGAAGGTTGAATTTTCGCTATGAAGGGTGGAACGATTTTGTCCGAACGCAGCCCGAACTAGAAAACGGCCAGATCGCCGTTGTCAGGATTGGTGATGAATACACCTTGAAGCGTGTGTTTGTTCATACGGACTATGTGGAGCTGAGACCAGAGGGCCCAACGCACAAGGCTATTGTGCTCCGCGGCGAAGATCTACGGGACGATAATTTCGAAGTGGTTGGCCTGGCCGCGGCCTTCCTGAATTCATTACTATGAAAACCGCCCCCGGTACCGCGGGCACCAGAGGCTTGACAACCGAATATCTCCGGGGGTGAAAATTCCTCTTGCATATACCGGCGGCACCGTGCTATAATAAATATGGCCAAGGAAACTGACTAAGGCTATTGCGTTCACGCAAAGCAGGACCCCGGAGAGAAGCCGCTCTCCGGGGTTCCTTTTGTGCTTACTTGCCCTTGCCATGGCGGTCAAGCCACTTGCAAACATAGCAGCCGACTACGCTTGCTCCGACCAACACAAGAAAACCGACTAAGTACTCCATTGCGTTCACCTCCTCTCTGTTGCCAGATTGGAGAAGGGCAGCGGATCCAGCATAGCACGGCCATCGACAAAAAACAACAAAAACTCCCGCCCCGGTGCTGCTACACCGAAGCGGGGAATGAGGGCAGAAATCTTGGCCGACGCTCTGCCCTCCTATTATATCAAATTGGAAGGAAAATCAAGTGAAACGTGCAAACGGCGCCGGCAGCGTAGTCAAGCTGTCCGGGAACCGCCGCCGCCCCTGGGCGGTAAAAGTGGCCGTGCGGAATAAGCGGGTCTCCCGGCTGGCCTCCCGGAAAATGCGGGATCTGACCTTAGATGAACTGCAAACCCTCTTGGCCGATGATGAGGATTCTGGCCTGTCCCAGTCCTCCATCAACAATGACGCCTTTTTAATCGCAGATCGGCGCGCCCGAAGCCACGCCCCATTGGCACCGCCACACCTTTGCCACCCTGCTCCACAGCGCAAAAGCAGACCCGCTTACCGTCAAATGGCTCATGGGGCGCTCCACCAAATCGGACATCACAGCACACTACACCCATGAGGCAATCGAAACCCCGCGGGATACAATTAAACTACTGGCATAATATACAATTATATGCCGTTAGTCGCGGGTTGGCAGCAAATATCCTCAAAACCATTGATATCGCTCACCTTTTTATCTGTATTCGTTAAAAATCGTTTAATGTACCATCTCCGGCTATTGCAGCGCCCACTGGGCCATGAGCAGAAGGGCAAATCCCGGCAGGCCCAGGGCGCCCAGCACCAGGCCGTTGAACAGGTTCACCCCCAGCCGCACCCCCAGCAGGCCGCCCACTCCCTGGAACAGCCACAGGAACACCAGCCCCAGCCCTGACCGCGCCGCCAACCGGCACAGCGCGCCCAGCGGGCGGCGGCACAGCGTCAGCGCCAATACCGCCGCCACTGCCGCCGTCCCCCAGACCCAGCCGCTCACCCGGCACCCTCCCGGGCCTCCAGCAGCTTCACCTGGCGTACATAGTAGGAATACCGGCTTTGCAGGGCGTTGATCTCGTAGACGCAGGCGTCCACCAGGTCCGGGTCACTGTAAAAATTGAACTGGGCATAGGCATGGTTGAGCTGGGCTTTGGTCTCCCGCATCCCCTCCACCAGCTGCCTGCGCTCCTCCTCCTGCCGGGCGGATAGCCGGCGGCGGCCAAACCGCACCGCTTCTGCCATGGGTTCCCCTCCTTTCACACACGGGCGGGCCGCGCCATGCGGCCCCTGCCAAACTCTATGCCAAGTTTGGGCAAATATTCCAATTTCTATACCCAGGGCCCCGTCCCAGCTTTTCTAAAGAAATTTTAATTTCCCCCTTGACAAGCGGCCCAATCCTTGCTAAAATCGCTTTTGTCGTTGCGAGTGTAGCTCATCTGGTAGAGCGCCACCTTGCCAAGGTGGAGGTAGCGAGTTCGAGCCTCGTCACTCGCTCCAAAATAAAAGAACCGCCTTTGGGGGGAACTTCATAAGGAAGTTCCTCCCAAATCTTTTGTAAAGTCAGCCGAAAGTGATTGAATTGCAGGGAATAATAACTTATCGGAGGACTATATCATGGGAAAGTCGATTTTTGAGCAAATAAGCGGAACCTACTACCAGCAGGGAGATTATCTTTTGCCTAATCTCGCCGTTCCAGAAAGTGTCCCCATCGGTATCTGGGGCCAGCGTAGGCAGCAGTATTTGCGGGGACACAGGAAAGCTCTTTACAACGCCTTGCTACTCAGTGGGAAGCTGGATAGCCACCTGGCTGACATCAATCAGCAGGCAGAAGATATGTTTTCTCAGCTTGTAAGACAAATGGCAGAGCAGGAAGGTATCACTGAGCAGCTTAAGGCAGATTACCAGATGGAGTGGGTGGGATGTGTGAACAATATCCGTGACCGAGCAATAGAATTAATAAATAACGAATTGATTTATATTTGAGGGGTAGCATAGCGGCAGGAATTTCTTGCCGCTATGTTTTATGTAATATGCAAATTCACCCATACACCATAGAGATAGCTAAAAATTTTTCAATATTGTTGACGAATTTAGACCGACACGGTATAATAAGTTGACCGAAAGAAATGGGGTGTTGAGTTGTCTGATTTCTTTATGAACGATAAGTATAAGGTTTTGGTATGTATGGCAAAGTGCCAAGTGTTAGTAGGAAATAATATGATAGTAAAGCTGTCCCAACAGGAAATTGCGGATACGTTGAGTTTTACTAAAGCAAAAGTAAACTCTATTGTAAGAGAACTTAAGGAAAATGGATATATTCAGCAGCTCAGTCCTCGGGGGAAATATGTATTGACCTCAAAGGCAAATACCGAACTCATTGAAATTCGGGAAATGGGGGTAGCACAATGAACATGAATACAATGCCACTTGAGGCAGATACCAGGTTGCTTATTGACAGAAGCCTTGAAAACCTTGGCTGGAAATTTGATGGAGCAGAGAGAAATGTGTTCTTTGAGCAGCCCAAAAAGGAAACTGAACGTAAGAAGCTGGGGGGAAAACGGCCTGACTACGTTCTATATTCCGGCGAACAACCTCTTATTGTGATTGAGGCAAAGAGGCCAGGGGCACGTATTGATAATGCTTTAGAGCAAGGTATTGGTTATGCTAAAGCACTTGAGGCTCCTCTTGTATTTGCTACAGATGGTGTATTCTGCAAAGCTTTTCACACTGGCGCAAATCGCCCTCCGATTTTGAATGGTGATGAAATTGACGAGTTTATTCGTGAAGCACTTGCTTTGCGATATTTGTCAACCTATGAAGTCAATACGATAAGTCCTAAAGTACAGTATGATCGCAAGGAACTGATTCGCATTTTTGATGAAGCCAATAATATGCTTCGAGGTGATGGGCTGCGGGCCGGTATAGAGCGTTTTGGCGAATTTGCAAATATCCTATTCTTAAAATTAATTAGCGAAAGTGAACAAATCAAGCAAGAAAGCGGAATTTGTTCCGATTTTGATATTCCTGCGTGTAGCTGGGATAGTATCAAGAATATACCTGTATCTGCACGAATCGACTATATTAATAACACAGTTTATACACGGCTCAACAAACTCTATGGAACTGAGATTTTTACACCACTTACAATTCGTGATGAGACAATATTGCGTGACATCATGGATAAGCTTGACCCCCTCATGCTTACTGATGTGGATAGCGATGTGAAAGGCGATGCATTTGAGTATTTTTTGAAAGCATCCGCATCCACCAAGAATGATCTGGGCGAGTATTTTACGCCACGCCATATTGTCAAAACTATGGTTCGCTTGATTAATCCGCAAATTGGCGAAAAAATATATGATCCGTTTTGCGGGACTGGTGGATTTTTGATTGAATCTTTTCGCTATATCCAGCGGAGTATTCCGGCTGGAAAAGAGAGCCTACAAAAAATTCTCAGAGAAGATACAATTTATGGGAATGAAATTACAAACACAGCCCGTATTACCAAGATGAACATGATTCTTGCTGGTGATGGGCACAGTAATATCCGAATGATAGACAGCCTTGCGACTCCTGTTGACGGCCAATTTGATATTGTCCTTGCAAATATGCCATATTCGCAAAGGACTAAACATGGTCGTTTATATGAACTCCCAAGTGCAAATGGCGATAGTATTTGTGTTCAGCATTGTATGAGGGCAATCAGTAAAACTGCACCCAATGGGCGTATGGCGTTGGTAGTGCCAGAGGGGTTCTTGTTCCGAAAGGATTTAAGTAAAACCCGTGAATATTTGTTGAGCCGTTGCCAACTGCAGAGTATCATTTCACTACCGCAAGGTGTCTTTTTGCCGTACACAGGGGTAAAAACAGACATTATTTACGCCACAAAGGTAAATCAGAAAGTTGGCTCATCAGAAAAGCGGAAAGATTTTTGGTATTTTGACGTTAAAAGTGATGGTTACTCGCTTGATAACCATCGACGAAAACTTGAGATACCAAGCGATTTAACTAAATTTGAAGAATACCGTAAACTTGATAAAGACCAAACAGACGATATGTTGAATGTAGGATTTGAAATTGTCCCACTTACTGAAGTGTGTCAAAATTCGTATATTCTCGTTGGAAGTAGGTACAGAGCAGTTAAAGCTGGAAGTAAACAACATCCAATGGTTAGTTTGGGTGACAAACGATACTTTACTGTTTGTTCGGGGGGAACACCGAGCAGTTCTGTTCCTGAATATTGGAATGGTGGTGTTAATTGGATTACTCTTGCTGATCTTCCAGCGGAAAATTTTGTAACTATGATCAAGAAAACAGAACGGACAATTAGTGAAACAGGCTTGAAGAATTCAAATGCACGACTATTGCCCATTGATACAGTCGTAGTTTCGACTCGGGCAACTATTGGTAGAGTAGGTATTGCAAAGACACAGTTAGCCACTAATCAAGGTTTCAAAAATGTAATCATTGAAAGACCCTCTGAAATTTTACCAGAGTATTTAGCTTATGCACTATTGTCAAAAACCGATGAAATGATTTCACTGGCCAGCGGTGCCACATTTAAGGAGATATCAAAAGAAAACTTCTGTACCATTCAGATTCCATTACTTCCGTTGGAACAGCAAAAAAGCATTATTGCGGAATTTGAAAGCTACCAGAGGGCTATTTCTGATGCTCAGGCCATAATTGACAGTTATACTGCTAAAATTGAATCGAAAATTAAAACGGTCTGGGAGGAATAGACAATGGTAGATATATCAGACTATACAGACGTACCATATCTACAGGAGATTTTAAATTTTCTTCCGGTTAATCCTGATGACGAAGAAGATGTACTTGATTATGTCCAGAATATTACAAGTCTGATTGCTGTGAATTACAAATATGGCCAGTATCAATTTGCTTACTTTGGCGTCCATTTATTATATATGACGTATATATACTGTACGTCATGGAAAATTAGCCAGATTGAACCTGAAAGATATAAGGATGCTATTGTTTTCGCCCGCCCGTATAAGGGACGAGAAGATGAGTTGACCATTGAAGACGTAGATTCCGTATTTGCATACAGCTTGATTCCAGAAAAAGATATTGCAAAACTATTCAAAGTCATAGGTTTGGATAAATCTCAAATCTCCAACGTTGGCATTTTAGTGGGGACTCGGAACGAGATGGCTCATGCCACAGGAAAGTTTGAAATATTAACCGAGGAGAGCTTTGATGTAAAAACGAGTAGTGTACTTGCATCAATGAAAAATATCCACAGGTGTATGGATCAACCGATCCGCAAGTGGTGCGAGCAAATACTTTTGAGTTATTGTGCAGAAGAAGGAGAGTACGGGGCATATACTAATCCAGTAGATTTTATTACTGAGCAAATGATTCAAAGCTTTAAGCTTTCCATTAATGAACTTCTTATTTGTAATGAAATGAGTGTCAGTCATATTATTACGAAACACCGAGGCTATTCAAAAAAGTTAAAAGAATATAAGACAGCAATAGCAACCTATTGTACCGATATGGGATATATTTTAAGCAAATAAATTTTGTAGTATGATACCTTGACATATCCTTGTTTGATATGCTAAACTAAAATATCTATATAGGGCTAACTGAATACGGCTTTTGAGCCGATACATAGACAACCACACAAGAACCCCAGCGAGAGGAAAACTCCCGCTGGGGTTGGTGCGTCTATGTACCGGCTTCTTTTTTGACCTGACAACTGAATGACCGTCCAAGAGTGATAATTGCGCCAAGACCTCCCAACCCAGGGAGTAAGCGAGACAACGCCGCCGAAAGGGGGTGGAACACTCCCGGATAGAACGGCAGACAATATGACGGCAGAATTGCCGTCACCCAGCCAACTGAAACCAACAATGACGGCAGAACTGCCGTCACCGAATCTATTTATCCCCTAACGCTCCGCAGAGAAGAAGCCACCGACCAACAGCCCGCAGCCCTGTCTTGTGGGGTAGCGAGCATAGCTTTTGTGTTGCCGGGGGCACCCCAAAA
>CAJULZ010000048.1 GCA_910587205.1 uncultured Oscillospiraceae bacterium | reverse complement strand
CGCTGCCGCACAGCACCCGGCCGTGCTGGTGGTCGGTGTGGTTGCCGCCGATCTCCGTGCGGCCTGGGCCGCTGAACAGGGCCGCGCCCTCCGTCTCTCCGCCGAACCGGGCGGCGAATTCCTCCACAATGTGAATGGCCCGGGCGCGGGCCGCATCCAGGCTTTGGGCGCTGCCGTCCAGGGCGTAGAGCGCCGCCAGGTTTTGGTCGTGGGCCCCGCTGCGCAGGGACGCTAAGAGCTGGGAACAGGTTGACATGCCGCTCACCTCATCATAGGGGCCGGAGGCCCCGTTTTTTCTTGAAAGCCTACGCTTGATGATACCACACGGGGCGGGGTTTGGCAAGGCGAAACCGGGGCCGGCTCTGTTCAAGATTGTAGGAGCACAATACATATTGGACAAAAGGGGAAGAAATCAAACGGCCCCTTGTTTCCTGCTCCCCGCTGTGGTATAATTTGCATTCAAGCATAAAATAGAGGTATCTCACCCTTGTATTAAAGGAGAATCAGCCTATGAAGATCGTGGTGTTGGCCGGCGGGCTCAGCGACGAGCGGAACGTATCCCTGTCCAGCGGGTGCATGGTGTGCGCCGCCCTGCGGGAGCGGGGACATGAGGCGGCCCTTGTGGATCTGTATCTGGGGACGCAGGACGACCCCCGGACCCTGTTTTCCGCCCCCATCCCGGAGGGCCTGAAAAAGATCGGACGGCAGACCCCCGACCTGGCGGCGGTGAGGGACTCCCGGACGGGCGGCGGCGAGGGGCAGTTCGGCCCCGGCGTGCTGGCGGCGTGCCGCATGGCGGACGTGGTGTTTTTGGCCCTCCACGGCACTTGCGGCGAGGACGGCCGGGTGCAGGCGGCGCTGGATCTGCTGGGCATCCCGTACACCGGCGCGGGCTACCTGGGCAGCGCCATCGCCATGGATAAGGACCTGACCAAGCGCATTGTAGCTCCCCTGGGGGTGACCACGCCCCGGTGGGAGCTGGTGCGCTATGGGGCGGACGAGATCCCCGCCCTCACCCGGCGGCTGGAGCTGCCCTGCGTGGTCAAGCCGGTGGCCTCCGGCTCGTCCATCGGTGTGTCCATCGCCCGCAGCCGGGAGGCGCTGTCCGCTGCCCTCACCCAGTGCCTGGCCTACGGCGGCGTGTGCGTGGCGGAGCAGTACATAGAGGGGCGGGAGATCCAGGTGGGCATCCTGGAGGATAAGGCTCTGCCCTCCATCGAGATCGTTCCCAAAGAGGGGTTTTACGACTACGAGAACAAATACCAGCCGGGGGCGGCGGCGGAGTTCTGCCCCGCGTCCATCCCCGCCGGCTGGGAGCAGCGGCTGGGGGAGGCCGCGCTTACCGTGTTCCATGCCCTGGGGCTGTCGGTATACGCCAGGGCCGACTTCATCGTCACCCAGGACGGCACGCCCTGGTTTTTGGAGATCAACACGCTGCCGGGCATGACCCCCACCAGCCTGCTGCCCCAGGAGGCGGCGGTGACGGGTATCGGGTACGGCGAGCTGTGCGAGCGGATCATCGGGGCGTCGGTCAAGGCCAGGAGCGAGGGAAAATAAACGCCGCCGCGACAGGCGGGAGAGGAGCGTCATGATGGAGGCACTGACACTGGGACAATTGCTGGAGGCGGTAGACGGTACGCTATTGGGGGACTTTGACAACCTGGACGCGCAGGTGGCCGATGTGAGCACCGACAGCCGGGGCATTGGGCCGGGCTGCCTGTTCATCCCGCTGGAGGGGGAGCGGTTTGACGGTCACTCCTTCATCAACGCCGCCCTGGAGGCGGGGGCCGCGGGCTGCCTCACCGCCCGGGAGCGGGAGGGCTATCTGCCCGGGAAATTCTATATCAAGGTGCGCTCCACCCAGCGCGCTTTGTGGGAGCTGGCCCGGTACTATAAAAAGCGGTTTCCCATCCCCTTTGTCGCCATTACCGGTTCGGTGGGCAAGACTACCACAAAGGACATGGCGGCGGCGGTGCTGGGGGCGAAGTTCCGCGTGCACAAGACGGAGGGGAATTTTAATAACGACATCGGCGTGCCTCTCACCCTGCTGAAGCTGGAAAAGGGCCATGAGGTGTGCGTGGTGGAGATGGGCATGGACCACGCCGGGGAGATCGATTACCTGGGCAGGCTGGTGGAGCCGGACATCGCCCTCATCACCAATATCGGAGACGCCCATATCGAGAACCTGGGCAGCCGGGAGAATATTTTCAAGGCCAAGTGCGAGATCTTCCCCCATCTGAAAAAGGGCGGCCTGGCGGTGCTCAACGGGGACGACCCCATGCTGGCCTCCCTCCGGGGGACGCTGCCCCAGCGCACCCTGCTTGTGGGTAGCGGGGAAGGGCTGGACTACACCGCCTGCGACCTGCGGGGCGGCGGCATGGGCCACCTGGAATGCCTGGTCAAGACCCCGGGGGGGCAGTTCGAGGCGGACATACCCGCCCTGGGCAGCCACATGATCTATCCCACCCTCATGGCCGCCGCCGTGGGGGAGGCGCTGGGGATGGCCCACGACGAGATTATCCAGGGGATCGGGGCCTTCCTGCCCACTAAGATGCGGATGAATATCGTGCGCTGCGCGGGGGATATTGTGATCCTGAACGACGCGTACAACGCCAATCCCCAGTCCATGCGGGCCGCCGCCGCGGTGCTGGGGGACGCCCATGACCGCCGCCGCGTGGCGGTGGTGGGGGATATGAAGGAGCTGGGCGCGGGCAGCGAGCAGTTCCACCGGGTGGTGGGGGAGTATTTTGCCCAGGCCGGCGCCGACCGGCTCATTGCCATCGGCGACCTGGCCCGGTTCATCGCCGAGGGCGCCCGGGACGCGGGGATGGCCCAGGCGGACTATTTCCAGTCCATCGACGCGGCCAAGAACGCCCTGCTGCGGGAGCTGCGGGCGGGTGTCACCATTTTGGTCAAGGCGTCCCGATCCATGGCGTTCGAGCGGGTGGTGGAATACCTGCTGGCGAACGTGCCGACGCAGGGCAGTTGTTGACAGATATCCGGGAAACGGTTTAAAAGTTTCTTTTTTGGCCACCTTTTTTCTTTTCGAAGAAAAAAGGTGGGAATGTCTTAAGGAGTACACCGATGATTGATATACAGCTTACCGGCCTGGTCAAAGAGTTCGAGGTCGGCAAACGGATTTTAGACGGGTTCTCCCTCCAGATCGACCAGGGGGAGCGGGTGGGACTGCTGGGCCGGAACGGCGCGGGCAAAACCACCATTTTCCGTATGATGACCGGGCAGGTGGATCCCGACGAGGGGGCCGTCGCCATCGCCCCCGGCAAGCGCATCGGGCTGATCTCCCAGATCCCCGTCTACCCGGAGGGGTACGCCGTCCGGGACGTGCTGGACACCGCCTTTGCCCCCCTCCACGCCATGGAGGGGGAGCTTTCCGAGCTGGCGGCGAAAATGGCCGAGGGGGACGATCCCCAGGTGATGGCCCGGTACGACAAGCTCACCGCCGCCTTTGAGGCCGGGGGCGGATACGACACGGAGACGCGGCTCAATAAAGTCTGCAACGGCCTGGGCATCGGCCAGGATATGCGCGCGCGCCCCTTCGACGCCCTGTCCGGCGGGGAAAAGACCCGGATCAACCTGGCGAGGCTCATCCTGGAGGACACCGACATCCTCCTGCTGGACGAGCCGACAAACCACCTGGATTTGAATGCCACCGAATGGCTGGAGGGCTATCTGGAGCGGTTCAAGGGAACGGTGCTGGCCATCTCCCACGACCGCTGGTTTTTGGACAAGGTGGTCAAACGGGTGGCCGAGATCCAGGACGGCAAAGCGGAGCTGTACGCGGGCAATTACTCCTTTTACGTGGAGGAGAAGGAGCGGCGCTACCAGGAGCGGCTGAAGCAGTACGAAAAGGAGCAGGCCAAGATCGCCCAGCTGGAGGCCGCCGCGGAGCAGATGCGCCTGTGGGCCTTCAAGGGCAACGACAAGCAGTATAGACGGGCCATCAACATGGAGCGGCGCATCGAGCGGATGCGCACCACGGACAAGCCCACGAAGGAGTGCAAACTGGCCACCCGGTTTGGCGAGCGGGAGTTTCACGGCGACGAGGCCCTGGTGGTCACGGAGCTGAAAAAGTCCTTCGGGACGCGCACCCTGTTCGACCACATCAACCTGGACGTGGCCGGAGGGGAGCGCATTGCTCTGCTGGGGGACAACGGCACCGGAAAGTCCACCTTCATCAAAATTCTCATGGGGGAGGAGGAGCCCGATTCCGGGTCCATCTATCTGGGGCCGTCCATCCGGGTGGGCTACCTGCCCCAGATCATCCACTTCGACCGGCCCGACCGCAACCTGGTGGACACCATGCTCTATGCCCAGAACTGCTCCACCCAGGAGGCCAGGGACCGGCTGGCCGCGTTTAAGTTCCGGGGGGAGGACGTGTTCAAGCAGGTGTCCGCCCTGTCCGGCGGGGAGCAGTCAAGGCTGCGTTTGTGCATGCTGATGGACAGTCGGATCAACCTGCTCATTTTGGACGAGCCCACCAACCACCTGGACATCGATTCCAGGGAGTGGATCGAGGAGGCGGTGGAGGAGTACGGCGGCAACCTGCTGTTCGTCTCCCACGACCGCTATTTTATCGAGAAGTTCGCCACGCGGGTGTGGATGCTGGAAAACGGGCAGATCACCGACTTCCGGGGCACCTATGGGGAGTTCCGCGCCTTCCGGGAGCGGCAGGAGCAGCTCAGGAACGCCAAGGCCTCCGCCCCGGAGCCCGAGAAGCCCCGTGAGGACAGGCCGCACCGTTCCGGAGGAACGAAGGAGCTGGAGAAGCAGGTCCGGGCCGCCGAGCGGGCGGTGGAGAAGGCCGAGGTGCGGCTGGACGAGCTGGCCCAGGAGGCCGAGGACGCCGCGTCCGACTATCTGAGGCTCCAGGAGGTCTACCGGGAGCGGGAGCGGGTGGAGGACGAGCTGGCCCACCTGTACACGGAGTGGGAACGGTTGGCGGCGGAGCTGGAGGAAGCAAAGGGGTAGGGTCCTGACAGGAGGGGACAGATTGGCTTTTTATGATTTGGGAGCAGCCTCGGGAGGGCTGGTGCTCCGGCCGGCGCGGCGGGAGGATCTGCCGGCCTTTGCCGCGGGATACGGGAACTGCGCCCCGCCCAAAAACCGCTTTGACCAGGGCGGCATGGATACCGCTTTCACGACGCCGGAGTGGTTCGAGGGGCTATTGGCCCGGCGGGAGCGGGAGGCCAAGGACGATTACTCCTATCTGTTTGAGCTGTTCCGCTGTGGGGACGGCTGCGCGGTGGGGTATGGCGATATCACCACCATGTTCCGGGAGGAGTTCCAGTTCGCGAAAATCGGCTATACCATCCATAACCCCTGGTGGGGCCGGGGATACGGTACGCTGTGCGCCGCCCTGCTGGTGAAAATCGGCTTTGAACAGCTGAAGTTCCACCGGCTGGAAGCCTACATCAACCTGGACAACCCGGCGTCCAAGGCGGTTGTGCTGAAAAACGGATTCCAGCTCGAGTGCGTCCGCAAGGGGTTTATCCTGGAGGACGGCGCTTGGACGGACCAGGAGGTCTATTACCGGAACAACCAGGCCTGGGGTCAGGGTTAGGGAGACAAAGGGGTAGGGCAGAGAAATGAAATATAATCCATACCGGGGCAACAGCCCCCAGAATAAAAAGCGGCATTGGCTGGCCGCCCTGCTGATCCTGCTGGGCCTGGGGCTGGCGCTGTTTGGCGCGCTGGAGCTTGTCATCGCCATGGGCTCCAGAGGCAGGACTGTCCAGGACGGCCCCCAGCCCGGCGTCATGGTCGTGTTCGGCTGTCAGATGCGGCCGGATGGCCCGTCGATTCTGCTCAAGGACCGGTTGGACACCGCCCTGGCCTACTGGGAGGAGCACCCGGACATCAAAATCGTGGTCACAGGCGGCAAGGGGGATGATGAGCATGTTTCCGAGGCCCAGGGTATGTATGACTACCTCACCGCCCAGGGGGTGGATGGGGAGCAGATCTACAGGGAGGACCGGGCCCGGAATACCTGGCAGAACGTCAACAATACCTTGGACCTGATGGAGCGGGAGGGGTGGGATCTTGCCGGCGACGTGCTGCTGGTGTCCAGCGGGTTTCACTTGGCCCGCATTGAAATGCTCTGGGATCGGGCCCGGGACGACAGGTTGGCGGGGGAGGTCTATCATGACCAGTATATTTTTACCCTGGCTGCCCCGGTGAGCCACGCGCCGTCGGCGGTGCAGATGTTCTTCCGGGAGCCGTTGGCCCTGGTGAAGTCGTTTTTGTTTGACCGGTAAACCGCTTGGGCGGGAGGGGCAAGCCCCTCCCCTACAAAAATTTACGATTGGGAGGGAGATCCCATAGACGAACAATTGAAGGCCATTGAGTTGAGATACCAGGAGCTGGAGGCTCGCTTGGCCGCCAATGAGACATACAGTGACCCGGAGCTGGTCTCTAAACTCAACCGGGAGCAGAAGGAGCTGGAGCCGTTGGTGACGGCCTACCGGGGGCTGCAAAAGGCCCAGGCGGATCTGGCTGGGGCGGAGGAGCTGCTGGGCGACCCGGAGATGCGGGAGCTGGCCCAGCAGGAGCTGGCCCAGGCCAAGGAGGATATCGACAGGCTGGAGCGGGAGATCAAAATCCTGCTTCTCCCCCGCGACCCCAACGACGGCAAGAACGTCATTATGGAGATCCGGGCCGGGGTGGGAGGCGAGGAGTCCGCCCTGTTCGCCAACTCCCTCACCCGGATGTACACCATGTACGCGGAAGGCCGGGGGTGGACGGTGGAGGTGAACTCCGTCAATGAAACTGAGCTGGGCGGGGTCAAAGAGATCTCCTTCACCATCCAGGGGGACGGGGCCTGGTCTCGCCTCAAGTTTGAGAGCGGCGTCCACCGCGTCCAGCGGGTGCCCGAGACGGAGTCCGGCGGACGGGTGCACACCTCCACCGTCACCGTGGCCGTCCTGCCCGAGATGGAGACGGTGGACGTGGAAATCAACCCCGCCGACGTGGAAATGCAGGTGTTCCGCTCCTCCGGCGCGGGGGGACAGCACATCAACAAGACCTCCTCCGCCGTGCGGCTCATCCACCGGCCCACGGGGACGGTGGTGGAGTGCCAGCAGGAGCGGTCCCAGTTCCAGAACCGGGAGAAGGCCATGCGGCTGCTGGCCTCCATCCTCTACGAGCGGGAGCAGGAGCGCATCGAATCGGAGTACGGCGAGAACCGCCGCAGCCAAGTGGGCAGCGGGATGCGCAACGAACGCATCCGCACCTACAATTTTCCCCAGGGGCGGCTCACCGACCACCGGGTTGGGCTGACGCTGTACAAGCTGGACGCGGTGATGGACGGGGATCTGGACGAGGTTATCGACGCGCTGATAACGGCGCGGCAGGCGGAGCAGCTGGCGGAACCTACTTGTTCTCGAGAGAAAAAGTAGGCAAAAAGAGCTTGAAACCGTTACCAAAATGTGTATAGCAAGAAAATATTACGTCGGCAACGGGACAATATTGTGAATGAGAAAGAGCATTTTAAGTTATGTACACTCATGTGATCTTTGATTTGGATGGCACCCTGCTGAACACCATCGACGATCTGGCCGGCGCGGGCAACCACGTCTGCGCCGCCCACGGCTGGCCGGCCCACACAGTGGACGAGTACAAGCGTATGGTGGGCAACGGCATCCCCAAGCTGGTGCGCCGCTTTGCCCCCCAGGGGCTGAGCGAGGACGGGCTGGCCCAGGCGCTGGCGGAGTTCTCCGCCTACTATGACGCCCATAAGGAGGATAAAACCGCCCCCTATCCCGGCGTGCCCGAACTGCTGGCCGCGCTGAAGGGGCGGAGGGTCCGCCTGGCGGTGCTGTCCAACAAGGCCCACGCTTTGGCGGGGCCGGTGGTGGAGTACTACTTCCCCGGGGTGTTCGACGTGGTCCAGGGGGCCCTGCCCGACGCGCCGGTGAAGCCAGACCCCACCCTGCTCCGCCGGGTCATGGAGCGGCTGGAGGCCAGGCCGGAAAATACCCTGTTTGTGGGGGACAGCAATGTGGACGTGCTGACGGGAAAGAACGGCGGGCTGACAGTGGTGGGCGTGCTGTGGGGCTTCCGGGACCGGGAGGAGCTGGAAGGGGCCGGGGCGGATTTTGTGATTGGACGGCCGGAGGAGCTGCTGGGCCTCGTCCGGGGCTGCTATGGCTGAGAAGGGCGTGAAAAAGGCGCTGGGCGTGATTGGCTGCGCCTTTTGCTGGCTGGTCGCGGCGGGCCTCGCGCTGCTGGAAGGGAGCTGCGTGTACCTGTGGGTCACGGGGACGCTGTACGTGATGAAATGGGGCGTGGAGGAAAATCCTTACGCGGCGGAGGACGCCTGGGTAGCGGGGGTGTTTGCGCTGCTGGCAGTGTTCCCGCTCCTGCTCATGCTGGCGGCGGCCATCTGCTCCACCATAAAACTGGGAAAGCGGGGGAAGGACCGTGGAAACAAAGCGCTTGACAAGCGGTGAGGCCGGGAAAGCCGCCGCGCTCCTGCGGGCGGGCGGCTTGGTGGCCCTGCCCACCGAGACGGTGTACGGCCTGGCCGCCGACGCCACCCAGGAAAAAGCTGTCCAGGCCAACTACGACGCCAAGGGCCGTCCCGAGGCCAAGCCGCTGAACGTGCTGGTGGACGGCATGGGCATGGTGGAGGCGATGTGCCGGGACATTCCGGCGGATGCCTACAAGCTGGCCCGCGCCTTCTGGCCGGGGCCGCTGACCATGATTTTATGGGGGAACGGAACCCTGCCCCCCATCGTCCCCGCACGGGGGGCCACCCAGGGGGTGCGCTGCCCCGACCACCCGGCGACGCTGGCGGTGATCCGGGCGCTGGGCCGCCCGCTGGCCTGCCCCTCCGCCAACCTGTCGGGGCGGCCCAGCCCCAAGTCCGCGGACGACGTGCTGGCCCAGCTGAGCGGGCGGATCGCCGCGGTGCTGGACGGCGGGCCCTGCTCTGTGGGGGTGGAGTCCACCATTTTGGATTTGACCGTTACGCCCTACCGGATTTTACGGCAGGGGGGGTTAAGCCGGGAGGAAATCGAGGCTGTGTTAGGCCCGGAAAAACTTGACAACCATTGAAAGGATCAAAACGAGCAAAATGAACATAGAGGTAATCGACCAGACCGCCGTGGTGCGGGAGCCGGGGGTGCTGGTGTCCGGAGGCTCCTCCGCTATGGACCTGCTGGCGTCCGTCCGGCATGAGACGGGCTGTTCCGCCGTCGTGCTGTTCCAGGAACAGCTGGACGGGGCCTTTTTCCGCCTATCTACCGGGTTGGCGGGGGAGGTGCTGCAAAAATTCGTCAACTACCAGATGAAGCTGGTCATTGTGGGGGATTTTTCAGGCTATACCAGCAAGCCCCTCCAGGATTTCATCCGGGAGAGCAACGGGGGGCGGCAGATCTGCTTCCAGCCGGGCGAGGCATCGGCCCTGCGCTGGCTGGGACGGGGGGCGGCATGATTGTCATCGGAATCACCGGCCCCACTGGGGCGGGCAAGACCACCGTGCTGAACGTCCTCCGGGAACTGGGCGGGGCGGTGGTAGACTGCGATGCGGTTTATCACGAGCTGCTGCGCTCCGAGGGCCCCATGAGGGACGAGCTGCGGGCCCGGTTCGGGGCGGAGATTTTTGATGAAAATGGGGACTTGCGCCGGAAGGAACTTGGTGCTATTGTATTTGGGGACGCGGGCGCGCTGGCAGACCTGGACGCCATCACCCACCGGCATATCATTGAGGAGGTGGAGCGCCGCGCTGCCCAGGCCCGGGCCGAGGGCCGCCCCGCCGTGGCGCTGGACGCCATCGCCCTGCTGGAGAGCGGGCTGGGGGAACGGTGCGATGTGACGGTGGCGGTCACCGCGCCGGAGGACATCCGGGTGGGGCGGATTATGGCCCGGGAGGGCATCCCGGAGGAGTATGCCCGTTCGCGGGTCAACGCCCAGAAGCCGGACTCCTGGTTCGAGGAGCGGTGCGGCTATACTCTGCGCAACGACGGGGAGCAGGGCGCGCTGGAGGCAGGGGCGCGGGCGCTGTTCCGGCGGATTGTTTTGGAAAACCCTGGGAGCGGGAGGCCCCCTGTGCAGGGTTGAATAACGTCAAGGAGGCAGAAAGGAAATGGCGGAAAAAGAAGAAAAAACCCCAGGTCAGCAGCTGCGGGAGGCGCTGCTGACCCAGAAAAAGAACGGCTGGGACGTGGTGGATGAGGCCACGGAGAAGGCCGTCTTTGACTACTGCGAAGGCTATAAGACCTTCCTCGACCGGGGCAAGACGGAGCGCACCTGTGTGGATTACACGGTGGAGTTGGCCGAGGCCGCGGGCTTTGTCCCCTTTGAGCGGGGCATGGAGCTCCACCCCGGCAGCAAGGTGTACCGGGTGAACCGGGGCCGGGCGGTCAACCTGGCGGTGGTGGGCTCCGCGCCGCTGGACCAGGGCGTGTCCATCACCGCGTCCCACATCGACAGCCCCAGGCTGGATTTGAAGCCCACGCCCCTGTATGAGGACAGCGAGCTGGCTTTCTTCAAAACCCATTATTACGGCGGTATCCGCAAATACCAGTGGGTGACGATTCCCCTGGAGCTGCGGGGTGTGGTGGCGATGAAAGACGGCTCCGTGGTCAACGTGGCCGTGGGCTCCCATCCCGGCGACCCGCTGTTTACCATTGACGACCTGCTGCCCCACCTGGGGGCGGAACAAGCCAAAAAGCCGCTGGGCACCGCCATCCCCGCCGAGAGCCTGAATATCCTGGTGGGCAGCCGCCCCCTGAAGGATGACGACGGCAGCGACCGGGTGAAGCTGGCGGTGATGAAAATGCTGTACGACCACTACGGCATCCGGGAGGCGGACTTCATCTCCGCCGAGATTGAGGCCGTTCCCGCCTTTAACGCAGTGGATATCGGCTTTGACCGCTCCCTCATCGGCGCTTACGGCCACGACGACCGGGTGTGCGGCTACGCGGGGCTGAAGGCCCTGCTGGATCTGGACGGTGCGCCCGTACGCACCGCCGTGTGCGTGCTGGCAGACAAGGAGGAGATCGGCTCCGAGGGCGTCAGCGGGATGCAGTCCGCTTTCTTCGAGACGTTTGTGGGCGATTTGTGCGCCAGCCAGAAGGTCCCCCTGCGGGCGTGCCTGGAGAAGTCCTTCTGCCTGTCCACGGATGTGACGGCCGCCTATGACCCCAATTTTGCCGAGGTGTATGAGAAAAACAACTCCGCCCGGGTGAACTACGGCATCGGCCTTTGCAAGTACACTGGCTCCCGGGGCAAGAGCGGCGCCTCCGACGCCGGGGCGGAGCTGGTGGCCTATGTCCGCCGCCTGCTGGACGACAAGGGCGTGCTGTGGCAGATGGCGGAGCTGGGCAAGGCCGACCAGGGGGGCGGCGGCACCGTGGCCTGCTATATGGCCAACCGCAACATCGACACGCTGGACGCGGGGGTGCCCGTATTGTCCATGCACGCCCCCTTTGAGACTGTGTCCAAGCTGGACTGCTATATGACCTACGCCGCCTGCAAAGCAGTGTACCAGGGCTGAGCACGATGCGTCTGGAGCCCATCGGCCCGGACAACTGGCGGGAGGCGCCGGACGTCCGCGTGGAAATGACGCTGTAAAAGGATAAAGTCCCCCTTTTGCGGAAAAGCTATCCGCAAAAGGGGGGTTTTCCATGACCGAGGACACCAGACCAACGGAAAACGAGGACGGCGGAGAGGAGAATAGCCGGCAGCAGCAGATTGTGGACATGGGCTCCAGCACCTTCAAAACGGAAGACGGCACCATCCACACCCTGACCATTGTGGGCCAGATCGAGGGCCACCAGGAGGCCCCCTCCGGGGCAAAGACCACCAAGTATGAGCACGTGCTGCCCTTGCTCACGGCGGTGGAGGAGAGCGGCGAGGTGGACGGGCTGCTCATCCTGCTCAACACTATGGGGGGTGACATTGAGGCGGGCTTGGCCATCGCAGAGATGATCTCCGGGATGCGCAAGCCCACGGTGTCTCTGGTGCTGGGGGGAGGGCACTCCATCGGCGTGCCCCTGGCGGTGGCGGCCAAGGAGTCTTTCATCGTCCACTCCGGGGCTATGACGATCCATCCGGTACGGCTCAACGGGCTGGTCATCGGGGTGAGCCAGACCTTCCACTATTTCGAGCGCATCCAGGACCGGATCTGCGACTTTGTCACCCGGAACAGCCGGATCAGCCGGGAGGATTTCGAGCACCTCATGCTCAACACCGGCGAGATGGCGGCGGACGTGGGCAGCGTTATCTACGGCGAGGAGGCGGTGAAAATGGGGCTTATCGACCACCTGGGCGGGCTGTCCGACGCGCTGAGCTGCCTCCACGCCCGGATGCGGGAGTGGAAGGGAAGCTCCGGAAGCTGACGGCCGTCCGTCCCTCCCAGCGCCTCGGCGTGCCGGAATTGGATTCGGCACGCCGGGCGGCCGTGCCGGTGGACACGGGACCCATCATGCCGGAAAAATGTTGTTTTTCGGTGAAGCTGATTGACAAGCCAGGGTAAGTCATGTAAAATAGGCAAAGACACTAAAATTGGCCTGGATTGACGCATCTGTTTTGATGATACCATATCAGCGCGTGGCCGACCGACAAAGGCGATGGGACCATGAGAAAAGAAAAAATATCCTCGGCGGTAATCCGGCGTCTCCCCCGATATTACCGCCATTTGGACGATTTGTATCGCACCGGAATGGTGCGGATTTCCTCCAGCGCTCTGGCGAAGTCCATGGGGCTGACCGCCTCCCAGATCCGGCAGGACCTGTCCTGCTTCGGCGGCTTTGGGCAGCAGGGCTACGGCTACAACGTGAAGCGGCTGCGCAGCGAGGTGGCGGAGATCCTGGGCATGAACCGGGATCACACGGTACTTATTTTGGGGGCGGGCAACCTGGGCCGGGCCCTGATCGAAAATTTTCCCTTTTCCGCCAACGGCTTTCGCCTGGTGGCGGCTTTTGATGTAAACCCTTCTCTGGTGGGTACGCGGTTGGGCGGCGTGCCCATCCACCACATGGACACGCTGGAGGAGTTCCTACGGGATGGGCCGGCCAGCGTGGGGGTGCTTACCGTGCCTACCCGGGTGGCGGTGGAGTCCGCCCGGCGGTTGTTTGACGGAGGGGTAACGGGGATTTGGAACTTTACCAACGTAGAGCTGCCTGAGCAGGAGATGCCCGGCGTCCGGGTGGAAAACGTCCACTTTGCCGACAGCCTGCTTACGCTGAGCTACATGATTTCCGAGGAGACGGTATGAAGAAAAAACTGCTTGCCGGGCTGCTGGCCGCGTCGGTGCTGCTGGGGTGTGTGGGGATGGCTTGGGCGGGGTCCTCGACAGACGCCCTGGTCTCCCTAAACTATTTGAACGGGACATATCTGGCCGGGCTGAAGGAGACGGTAGCGGCGGCGGTGCGCACCGCCATCCAGCCCATTTACAACGCCGCCCTTGCCAAAGCGGGGCTTTCCCCGGACAGCGTGGGCGGGGCCGCCTCCGGCCGTTTTGCGGCGGGGCAGGGGGCGTACGGCGATACGCTCACCCTTGCAACCGGCTCAGGGCTGGTATGGACGGCGGGCACGGCGTATATGGACCGGGGTATGCTGGTGGACGCCACCGCCGGGGCCGAGGCGCCTGCCGGGAGTGCGCTCGTCGTAGGCCACCGGTACCTGGCGGGGGAGGAGACGCAGGTGATCGTGTCCGCCCAGTCCGCCCAGTGGATGGTGGAGGGGCCATGGACGCGGGGTTCCGGCGCGGTGGTACAGGCGCCGCTTACGTTTACCGATGTGGTCCCCGGCCAGTGGTTCTACGCCGATGTGCGCTATGTAGTGGAAAAGGGATTGTTTCAGGGGTTGAGCGCGGATACGTTTGCCCCCGGCGGAGCTATGCAGCGCGCTATGATGACCACGGTGCTCCACCGCCTGGCGGGCCAGCCCGCAGCGGCCTATGCCCCTGTGTTTGCCGATATCCCGGACGGCCAGTGGTACAGCCAGGGGACAATCTGGTGCGCCCATGCGGGGGTGGTCTCCGGTATGGGGGACGGCACCTTTGCCCCCGGGATGGATATTACCCGGCAGCAGATCGCCGTGATGCTCTACAACTATGCCACGAAAATGGGCTTTGCCACCAATGAGCGGGGGGATCTGACCCCCTTCAGCGACGCGGCTTCGGTGGCCCCATGGGCCCAGGAGGCCGTGAGCTGGGCGGTGGGTGCGGGCTTGCTCAACGGCAGCGACGGGGCCCTGCTCCCAGGCAGCAACGCCACCCGGGCGCAGGTGGCCGCCATGCTCCACCGGTTCCAGAACTGGATGGGCGTTCAGGGCGCGTGAGTTTACTTGGGCCGGACGATCTCGTCCGGCCCTTTTTACACGCATTTTCAAAAAATGGTTGAAATGGGCGGGGAATGCTGGTATAATCAATAAAACGTTTGTTTGGACGGAGGGGTGGCCATGGGGCCGGAGATCACAGGGCTGACAGGGCAGAACCAAGTTACAGGTACGGTAAGCGCAGTGCTGTTCCGCAATGAGGAGAACGGCTACACCGTGCTGAAGCTGGACTGCGGCGAAGGGGGAGAGATCACGGCGGTGGGCTGTATGCCCGGAGTAGCCCCCGGGGAGAGTTTGGAGCTGGAGGGCTCTTGGGGCCGCCACCATGAGTTTGGTGAGCAGTTTAAGGCCGAAGTGGTCACTCGACGTATGCCGGTGGGGGAGAAGGCGGTGTTTGAGTATCTGGCCTCCGGGGTGGTGCAGGGGGTGCGCATGGGCCTGGCCCGGCAGATCGTGGACCGGTTTGGGGAGGAGGCCTTGTCCATCCTGGAAAACGACCCGGACCGGTTGGCCGAGATCCGGGGGATCTCCCCCGTCCGGGCCAGATCCATCGGCAAGGCGTTCCGGGAGAAGATGGGGATGCGCCGGCTGGCGGATTTCCTATCCGAGCACAAGCTCCCTATGGCGGCTGCCATGCCGCTGTACAAGCGGTTTGGCAATATGGCGGTGGAGGTGGTGTGGGACAACCCCTACCTGCTGGCTGACCGCACGCTGGAAATCCCGTTTTCCCAGGTGGACGCCTTGGCCATCGAGCTTGGGGTGGCGGGGGACGACCCCCAGCGCATTGAGTCTGCCCTTGTTTTTGAGCTGGATCACAACGCCGACAATGGGCATGTGTTTCTGCCGGAGGGGAAGCTGCTGAACGCCACCGCGGCCCTGCTGGGGATAGAGGGGGACTGCCTTGCGCAAGGTCTGGACGCCCTCATTGAGCGGGGGGAGGTGGTCCGGGAGGAGATCGCCGGAGTGACGGCCTGTTACCCCGCGGGGCTGCACGCGGCGGAGTGCTATGTGGCGATGCGGCTGGGGGAGATGTGCAGGGCGGAGATTGCGCCGCCGGAGGGGTTGGACCGGCTCATCGGGGCCATTCAGAGGGAGCAGGGCATCCGGTACGCGGCCAGACAGCGCGCGGCGGTGGAGCTGGCGGCCCACCGCCAGGTGATGCTGCTCACCGGCGGACCGGGTACGGGCAAGACCACCTCCCTGCGGGGGGTGCTGGCGCTGTTTGAGGCGCTGGGGCTGGAGACCGCCCTGGCCGCCCCTACGGGACGGGCCGCCAAACGCCTGGGGGAGACCTGCGGGGCGGAGGCGGCGACCATTCACCGCATGCTGGAGACCCAGCTGGATCCCTACACCGGCCAGCTGGCCTTCACCAAGAACCAGGACGACCCGCTGGCTGTGAACGCGGTCATCGTGGACGAGACATCCATGGTGGATGTTTCCCTCATGGCGGCGTTGCTGGCGGCGCTGCGGGGGGACTGCCGGCTTGTGTTGGTGGGCGACCCGGACCAGCTGCCCTCGGTGGGGCCGGGAAATGTGCTGGACCACCTGATCCGCAGCGGGGTGGTTCCGGCGGTGTCGCTGACGGAGATCTTCCGCCAGGCCCAGGAAAGCGCCATCATCATGAACGCCCACCAGGTAAACCGGGGGACGGCGCCCGAGCTGACAAACCGGGCAAGGGACTTTTTCTACCTGGGGCGGCGGGACGCGGCGCGGACGGCGGACACCATTGTAGAACTGTGCAAAACCCGCCTGCCCAACAAGATGGGCATCCCACCGGAACAGATCCAGGTGCTGACGCCCACGCGAAAGCGGGGGGCGGGCACCGCCGCGCTGAACCGGGCCCTCCAGGAGGCGCTCAACCCCGCTGGGGAGGGCAAGGGGGAGCGGGCCTTTGGCCCCTACATCTTCCGGGAGGGGGATCGGGTGATGCAGGTGAAAAACAACTACGACCTGCCTTGGGAGGACCCGGATACGGGGGCCAGGGATATGGGCGTATTCAACGGAGATATCGGCACCATTGTGTCGGTGGACGCGGGAGGGCTCACGGTCTCCTTCGATGGGCGGCGGGTGGACTACCCCGCGGCGCTGCTCGGGGAGTTGGAACCCGCCTATGCCGTCACCGTCCACAAGGCCCAGGGCAGCGAGTACCGGGCGGTGATCCTGGCCCTAAGCGATGTGCCGCCGTCGCTCCTGGCCCGGGGAGTGCTGTATACCGCCATCACCCGCGCCCGGGAGCTGTTCATCCTGGTGGGGAGCGGCGAGCTGATGGCCCAGATGGTGGCCAACGACCGGCAGACGAGGCGGTATTCCGCCCTGCGCACCCGCTTGTTGCGGGAGGCGGGACAGGAGGGATAGCATGAGCGGAAGGGAAGAAAAAATCCGGGCCTGGTTCCGGATGTGGCTGGAGCGGTCGGAGGCGGGGATAGAGGATGTCTTCGCGCCGGACGCGGTGTACATTGAGAGCTGGGGGCCGGAGTACCACGGGCGGGAGAAGATCCGCCACTGGTTCCGGGAATGGAACAGCCGGGGTATGGTGCAGCAATGGGATATTAAGCAGTTTTTCCACAAGGGGGATCAGACCATAGCGGTATGGTATTTTGAGGATCGAATGAACAACGGCCGGGTGGAGGCCTTTGACGGCATGAGCCTGATCCGCTGGACAGCAGAGGGGAAGATTGCCTTTTTGCAGGAATACGGCTGCAATGAGAACCGCTATGACCCCTACCGGGATGGTCCGGAGCCCCGATTCCGGGAGGAGAATTCCTCCTGGTTTTGAAATTCGCGGTCTGTGGGGAGTGATTCCCGGGCCGGGATGTGGTATCCTTTCCTCAGAAGGAGGGAGCGAAATGGATCAGGTCAAGGTGGGGAAATTCATCGCCGTGCTGAGGAAAGAACAGGGGATGACCCAGGAGGCGCTGGGCCGGAAGCTGGGCGTCACCAACAAGACCGTCTCCCGCTGGGAGACGGGGAGATATATGCCGGATATCGAGCTGCTGCTTCCCCTGGGGGAGGTCCTGGACGTCAGCGTCAACGAGCTGCTGGCCGGGAAACGGCTGAGCGATGAGCAATTCCGGAAACAGGCGGACGAAAACCTGGTGGAGGCGGTGCGGGAGAGCTGCTTCACGGTGGAAGAACGCAAGAAGTTTTTCAGAAAAAAGTGGCGGCGGGATCATTTGTGGCTAATCCTTGTGCTGATGCTGGTGGCGGCTTTGTCCACCGTGTATCTCATTGCGCATAGGATGGGGGCTTTTGTATGGGTCGTTCCAATGCTCATCGTATTTTGGGAAAATAACAGTATGATGTCCTATGTGGAGGGAAAGGTGTACGGCGATCCAAAGCCTCCCAAGAAGGAAAAGTGAAGGAAGCCCCTCCGCGGCCGCGGAGGGGCTTCCCTATTATGTGCCGGTGTACTGCTTGAGCACCGTCCGAGTGTAAAAGCTGCCCAGCAGGAAGGGGAAGGTGAAGCCGATGAGAGCGAGGTAGGCCCCGCTCAAAGGGAAAAGCAGCACGCCCAGGGCGGGCAGGCCGTACCAGCACAGCGCCGCCAGCGCCCCCCGCAGGGGCCGGGCCACTCCCATCAGCAGGGCGGGGCGGACGGCTTCTTTTAAAGGTCTGCCGTCGGACAGAAGGCCATATAAATAGGAGGAGGACAAGGCGGTGATCAGAAAGACCATGGCGCAGAAGGCGAAGGGCAGGATGAACAGCAGAGACTGCTGGGCGTTGTATAAGTAGAAGAAGACCCCGTACCCCGCCAGCGCCATAGGCAGGGCAGTGAGGAAGAATACGCCGTAGGCCCGCCTCCAGCCGGATTTGAAAGCCTTCGAGAAATCCCGCCAACACGACACCGGCTTGCCCAAAACCATGCGGCGAATCAGGGAATGGACGGCGAATAAAGCGGGGGGGAGGGTGATCACCGGGAGGCAGCACAACAAAAACAGCAGGTTGAGCTTGATGAGATCCAGGAACTCCACCTGGATGATTTCCAGGAAGCGTTTTGGGCCGGTCTGCTCCGGGAGTTCCGGCTCGGCGGGGGCGTTGAGGTCAAACTGGTTTTTGTCTAAAAACACGGCGTATGCTCCTCTCAAGGGGTGCTCATTTGGATTTCTAAACATGATACCACAGGCGGGCGGCCAATTCAATCAAAACTTTTTTCCCGTTTTCCCCAATAATTCCAGCCCGTACCAGAAGACCCACATTAAGTCATGTTTGAAACTGGAAAAATAGGGAGAGGGAGTGAAAACCGAATTTTGACGTCATATGCGTTGTTAAAATCAATAAAAATGAAGGACAAAATATGGTTAAAAAGACAAAACTCACAATTGTATGCCTGGATGTTTGCTGAACTGCACAAAAAGCGTCCCAGACAACATTTGGGTATATTTTTGAAAATATCGCCCATTTACAGTGTGTTGGGAAGGGATTATTATTTTGGCAAGAGCGTTACCCTACGGGGTAATGCGGCCAAGAAAATGAAGCAGAGGAGTGGTGTTTATGAAAAAGATTCCCCGCATCACAGCACTGGTCTTGGCCATAGCGTTGCTGCTGTCCCTGTGCGGCTGCGGCTCTATGGACGGCAAGACCCATCTGAAGTTCCAGATCTGGGACGTGGCCCAGCGCGAGAGCATGGAGGCCATCTGCGCGGCCTACACCGAGAAGAACCCGGACGTGGTGATCGAGGTGCAGGTTACCAGCTGGAACGAGTACTGGACCAAGCTGGAGGCCGCCGCCGAGTCCAACACCATGCCGGACATCTTCT
>CAJULZ010000047.1 GCA_910587205.1 uncultured Oscillospiraceae bacterium | reverse complement strand
AAGTCCGTACTGTGGACTTCTGCGACACGCTGGCAGCGATCCTGCGGAGGGCCAAGAAAGAGCAGATTGGGAACTGCCTACGCTATGGGGAGCTTTACAGCCTGAACTACTGCGCGGAGGTCAGGGAGAAAGACCGGGCCTATTACGAGGTCTACACCCTGCCCAGGACGGCGGAGGTGTCAGAGAGGTATCGGGAACTCTCTTTTGTCTGCCTCCGGCCTGACGGGGCCATTGAAACGCCGGGGACGGTAGGTATCATGTGCCGTCAGGCAAAGAAGAAAGTGCCGGGGCTGGAGGACTTCCATTTCCATATTGACAAAGGACATGATCGTGGAAATCGCGGCCGCCTATGGCCATACAGCGGGGCTGGCCAAGCGGGCGGGCTTTGAGCTGCTGATGATCCACGGCGGCCACGGATGGCTTATCAACCAATTTCTTTCCCCCATGTTCAACCATCGAGCGGACGAGTACGGCGGCTCTGTAGAAAATCGCTGCCGGTTTGCCATTGAGGTACTGAAAGCTGTCCGGGCGGTGGTGGGGCCCTTCTTCCCCATTGAGTTCCGGCTGTCCGGGGCGGAGTTCGTGGAGGAGGGCTACGGTCTGGAGGAGGGTATTCGCATCGCCCAACAGATCGAGCCGTACATCGACCTGCTCCACGTCTCGGCAGGCACCTATCAGCGCACCTTCGGCATCACCCACCCCTCCATGTTCGAAGAACACGGCAGGAACGTCTATCTGGCGGCGGAGATCAAAAAGCACGTCAAGGTGCCGGTGGCCACCATCGGCGGGCTGAACGATCCGGCTCAGATGGAGGAGATCATTGCCAGCGGCAAAGCGGATGTGGTGTATATGGCCCGGGCCTTGCTGGCCGACCCGTTCCTGCCCAACAAAGTGATGGCCAATCAGGACAAGGACATCGTGCGCTGCCTGCGCTGTTTCACCTGCATGGCCGAGCGGGCCGCAACCTCCACCCGCCGCTGTACCGTCAATCCGCTGATTGGCCGGGAGTGCGAGGGGGATGAAGTCCGTCCCGCCCCGGCGAGTAAAAACGTGCTGGTGGTAGGCGGGGGCCCCGGTGGACTGTACGCCGCTTACACTGCCGCGCGGCGGGGTCACCATGTCGTCCTGTGCGAGAAGGAGGGCGAACTGGGCGGCATCCTGAAAAGCGAACAGGCTCTGCCCTTCAAGTATGAGATGTACGAGCTTGCGGGCACCTACGCCAAGTTCTGCCGGGACGCCGGGGTAGAAATCCGGCTGCACACCCCCGTAGACCGGGCCTATGTGGACGAAATGGCCCCGGATGCGGTGATCATTGCCGCCGGGTCCTCCCCGCTGGTGCCTCCCATCCCCGGTCTGAACGGGGACAACGTGGTTGTAGTTAACAACTACTACAAGGAGAAAGCGAAAGTGGGCAGTGAAGTGGTGGTCATGGGCGGCGGTCTGGCGGGCTGCGAGTGCGCCATCCATCTGGCTCAAGAGGGCAAAGCCGTCCGGTTGGTGGAAATGCGGAACGAGCTGGCCCCAGACGCCAACGTCCGCCACCGCCCGCTGATGCTGAAGCAGATGGATGCATTAAGAGAAACGCTGACGATTTACACTGGGCACAAGGTTCTGACGGTCACAGGCGAAGGGGTAGTCTGCCAGGATAAGGACGGCAGGGAGGTGCTCATCCCCGGTGGAAGCGTCATCTGTGCCCTGGGCCAGCGATCCCGCACCGACGTGGTGGAGGCGCTCAGCGGCTCGGCCCCCTTTGTCCGGGTCATCGGCGACGCCGCCCGTGTGTCTACCATCACCAATGCCGTGTATTGGGGCTACCACGCCGCGTTGGACATTTAATTGTTTTGGATCGTCTGTACCCTCGCCCAGTGGGCGGGGGTACAGGAAATTCAGATCATGACGGAGGTTCTTATGAGAAAAACAAAAATAATCTGCACCCTGGGTCCCGCAGTGGATGACGCGGAACTGGTGCGCACCCTCATTGAGGGCGGCATGGACGCCGCCCGCTTCAACTTCTCCCACGGCAGCCACCCGGAACACCTGGAGCGGCTCAACCGGCTCAAGGGTATCCGGGATTCCCTGGGCAAACCCGTGGCCACCATTTTGGACACCAAGGGACCTGAGATCCGTATCCGCAGCTTTGAGGAAAAGTCTGTCACACTGAAAGCTGGGGACACCTTCACACTCACCACCGCGGACGTGATGGGCAGCAGGGAACGGGTGTCTGTCACCTACCCCAGGCTCCACGAGGAGCTGGCCTCCGGCCAGCAGATCCTCATTGACGACGGCCTGGTGGCCATCCGGGTGGAGCGCATTGAGGGCACAGATATTGTGTGCACCGTGGAGAACGGAGGAATCCTGTCTGCCAATAAATCCATCAATATCCCCGGGGTTCACATCCAGCTTCCCGCCCTCACGGAAAAGGACATGAACGATATCCGCTTCGGCGTGGAAAACGACTTTGATTTCATCGCTGCCTCTTTTGTCCGCCGCGCGGCGGATGTAGAGGCTGTACGCACGGTGCTCCGCCAGTGTGGCGGAGACGATGTTAAAATCATCGCCAAAATTGAAAATCAGGAGGGCGTGGACAATCTGGATAAAATTTTGGCGGCAGCGGACGGCATTATGGTGGCCCGGGGGGATTTGGGTGTCGAGATTCCGGCAGCCCGCGTCCCGGCGTTGCAAAAGCAGATAATCCGCAAGGGGCTTCAGTTGGGCAAGCCGGTAATCACCGCTACCCAGATGCTGGATTCTATGATGCGGAATCCCCGCCCCACCCGGGCGGAAGTGTCCGATATTGCCAACGCCGTCTACGATGGCACCAGCTGCGTTATGCTGTCCGGCGAAACCGCCGGGGGAAATATCCTCTGGAGGCCCTTCAGACCATGGCAAATATCGTCGCGGAGACGGAGGGGACCATTGACTACTGGCGGCAGTTTGAAACGCAGCGCGTATTCTCCGCGGCCAACATCAACGACGCCATCACCCACACCTGCTGTCTCACGGCCAAGGATCTGAACGCGAAAGCTATTTTGGCCGCCACCAGCTCCGGTCACAGCGCCCGGATGATCAGCCGGTTCCGGCCCGCTTGCCCGGTGGCCGCCCTCACCATGCGGGAGAAGGTGCGGCGGCAGATGAATATGATCTGGGGGGTGATTCCCTACCTCACTGGGGAGGTCAACTCCACCGACCGAATTTTCTCCCTCACCACCGACGTGGCCCTGAAGGAAGGGCTGGTACAGCCTGGTGATGTCGTGGTCATCACGGCGGGCGTGCCTTTGGGCCGTAGCGGCTCCACCAATCTCATCAAGGCCCAGGCGGTAGAGGAATAAGCCGCCCGCTGTATCGTGCAATTCTAACTATATGCTAAATTTATGGGAATATAAAAACCATAAAATTGAACAAATTATAGATTTGTGCTATTGTATGGATAAGAAAACAAAAATCCTTATAAAAATAGACGCGTATGGGGGTGGTTTCGCCGCTGGCGGCATATAAAGGCATCCAAAATGCAGCAGAAAAGGGAGGGAACGGCCCATCGTAAAAAGCGCAGGCTCTTGCAGTCAACCATTTGCGGCATCCCGGAAATGATCCGCAGCCAGCACACCAAAAAAGAAGAAAGGAAATATATGAGCGTGCTTCCGACGCCTCATACGGGAAAATGAAATGAATTTAACAGTTGTCGCCCTTATTATGATTGTGGTCGTCATCGCCTCGGGTTTTGTCAAGCGCCTCCCCACACCGCTCGTCCTGTGTCTGGTTCCCATAATCTGTGCCCTGACTCTGGGATATAGCATCCCGGAAATCTCGGATATGGCCCTCAAACAAATCAACAGTTCCCTGCAAACCGCTGGCTATATGATCGTGTTCGCCATGATCTACTTCAATATGCTCACCAAGACTGGCATGTTTAACACTCTCATCGGCGGTATCATCAAGCTGTTCCGGGGCACCATCAACATATATGCGGTCATGGCCATCACCTCTATCCTGGGCGCCATTGGTATGCTGACCGCCCAGATCAACACGGCCTACCTGATCCTGTTCCCTATGATGCTGCCCATCTACAAGAAAATGCAGTTTGACCGCAAATCCGTCATGATTATCGCACAGACGGGCATCGCCTCCATGTGCTTCGTCCCTTGGGGCATCGCGGTAGTCAATTCCTCCATGTTTGCTGGCGGTGTGGATCCCATGGATCTGTCTAAACGGCTGATACCCGTGGCCCTGTGCTTCATCCCCGTTATCGTCCTGCAGTGGTTCTACTTCGCCTACGAGCACAAAAAGAATGGCCGTCCTATGAAGATCGAATGGAACAGTGAGACGGAAGGCGTTCAAGAGGAAGCTGCCAGTGCGCTGGCCCGTCCTCAGCTGTTCTGGTTCAACTTGGTTCTGTTTCTTGGTGTGATTGCCATGCTGGTGTGGAATAAGGTCCCCTCGTACATGGTATTCATGGCTGCTGCCTTTATCACCGCTGTAGTCAACTACCCCAAGCCCAAGGAGTATAATAAGCTGCTCAACGAAGTCTCCCCGCGTATCATCAACACTGTGATGATGCTCATTGGCATTTCTACTTTCCTGGGCATTCTCAATAGCACCGGCATGGTCGGCGAACTGGCCAACACGATTGTGACGAACGTCCCCACGTTCATGACCCGCTATATCCACATCATCCTGGCCATGCTTCTGGTTTTTATCATCCGGTTCCTGCCCAACAAATTCATCAATTCCATGTACCCAGTCCTCATCTCGGTCGGCGCTACATACGGCCTGTCCGGCACCGACGTGATCGCGCCCTTCGTGTGCAATATGTCGTTGGCTACCGGCTCCAGCCCCTTCACCGCCGCCACCCATGTGGGCACCGGCCTTATGGAGATCGACACCACCGAGTACTGCAACAAGTCGGCTGTGATCCAGGGTATCTCCAACATCCTGATCCTGGTGATCGCATTGCTGTTCGGCGCGGTGCGCTGAACAATACCCTGGCCGCTACGCAAAACGGAACGATTAAAAACTGGAGGGAATTCGTATGGTAGTAAACCGCTTTCCGCAAGATGTGGGCAATCTCGAGGTGGATCGGACGGAACAAAAACGCTGCCTGTTCAGCGGCCTCTTTGAGGAGGAGCTGGAACTGAACGGTGTGACGCGGAAATTCTACACCTATTTGACGCCGGGGCTGCTCTACAACCAACGCTGCCTGGTTGTGGCCCCGCCCGATGAAGTGGATACGCTGGACTATTTGGAGGCCAGTGGCTGGATGGCCCTGGCCGACCGGGAGAAGATTTTCCTCCATGTGCTCACACCCCTGGAGGGCGGCTGGGCGCTGGACGGCTCTGACGCCGACTACATGAACAAGGTCTACACCCAGATCCAGGCCCGCAATTACTATGTGACCATGCAGGACAACATCTATGCCGTGGGCATTGGCCGGGGGGCTTCCGTCGCCCAACAGGCCGCCATGAAAATGACCAGCGAGTGGTCGGGGCTGGCTACCTTCGGCGACCTGGACGGCGCGGCCATGCTGAACGCGGAGGTGTGCGCCGGTGCGGAAAGCACGGGCGGGACGGAGCTCATCATCAGCGCCACCAAGACCCAGCTCCCGGTGTGGATGCTGTGGGGGGAAAATTCCGGGGCCAACGCCCAGGTCTGCCAGTATTGGAAGGTCCAGAACGATTCCGACGGCGAACCGTTTTCCAACTCCTTCGCAAACGAGATCTATTTTCCCAGTACGGTCTGTAAAATCAGCCAGATCAACGAGGAGAAGATCGCCCAAGTCCGGGTGACCAATGGTTTTACCGGCGAGCCCGATCCCGCGCTTATCGCCGCCGTCTGGGGGTATATCGGCAAGGCCCGTAGGCACAGGTGCTTTGGCACCAAGACGCTGCGCATATTTGAGGACCCAGTGGAATACGGCGCGGAGCTCCACACCATGGAGCATGAGGGCTTTACCCGCCTTTGGTACGAATATGTGCCGGATTGTGTCAAAGAGTCAGCCGGTCCGGTTCCCCTGCTGGTGGTGCTCCATGGGCGGGGCGGCAGCGCGGAGTCCTTCATGGATCTGTCCGGTATGAACAGGGTCGCCGAGGAGCGGGGCTTTATCGCGGTTTTCCCGGAGTCCAGCATCTACCAGCAGCGCCCGGGCGGCCTGCCCAACGTCCTGTCCTGGGGCGGTCAATACCAGGGGCGGCAGATGGACAGCGCGGAGTTTATTTTGGCGGTGGTGGACGATGTGAAGGCCCGCCGGAACATTGACGCCTCCCGGGTCTACCTGTGCGGCCAGTCCAGCGGCGGCATGATGACGGCGCAGATGGCCCTGCGCGCCCCTAACGTATTTGCCGCCGCCTCCCCCTGGTCGTCCCTGGTCAACCCCCAGCGCCAGGAGCCGTTCCCCGAGGCCATTCAGCCAGCCATCCCGCTGATGTTCCTGTTTGGCAACCATGACTGGCTGTGTGCCGACCCGGAAAACGGGGAGTTGGAATACCGCGTCAAGAAACGCATCGCCGATTTCCTGCGCTCGGCGATGAAGGCCTATGGCCTGAACGAGACGCCGTTGCGCTATACCTGCGGTGAAATCGACTACTACGTATACCGCAACGCCAAGAATGTCCCCATGCTCACGGTGGGCTCGGTCAAAAATATGTCCCACGCAAACTACCCCAAGGAGAGCTGGATTGCGTATGACGAGTTTATGTGCCGGTTCTCGCGGCGGGAGGACGGAACGCTTCTGTATATGGGAGAGGAAGCGATGTAAGGCCCCCCAATAACCAAACAAGCGCTGACGCGCATTGGAGGGCAGTCCGATACCGGCTGCCCTCCAACCATGTAGGCCGTTCCCAAAACGGGACAGCCGCACTCCGCATATGAGACACCTCACAAGGAGGTTAACGGCTATGAAAAAGAAACTTCACCGCGCTTGGATCATCCTGATTGCGATGATCCTCATACAGGCGGGAATCATCGGCATCCTGATGAACTGCACCGGCATCCTGTTCGCGGCAATCCTGTCTGAAACCGGCTTTCGTGCCGGGGACTTGTCCCTATATTATACCATCCGTTCCCTGGTTTCCGCCGCCACCATCAATACTGCCTGCTGGTTTTTCTTCCATAAAAATGCCCGTGTCGTGTTAGCCGTGCTGGGGGCCGCCTACTGCATTTCTGTGGGTATGATGTCCTGCTTCGGTCAGCTCTGGCAATGGTATATCGCGGCGGTCTTTGCGGGAATCGGTTCGGGGTGCGTCCCGGTCATCATTCCCATTGTGCTCAACAATTGGTTTCATGAAAAAAACGGCTTTGTAATCGGGTTGACCATGGCGGCCTCCGGCGCTACAAGCGCGGTGTTCAGTCCGATTTGTTCTCAGTTGATTATCACCTTTGGCTGGCGCACTACCGCCGTTATAATGGCCGCGCTCAGCTTGTGCCTGGTTGTTTTCCCAAGCCTGCTCCTTTTAGTGAAATCCCCGGAAACGGCGGGCTGTCTGCCCTACGGCGCCCATCCCGAAAGCGAGCCTCCGGCGGATGACAAGTCTCATGGAAAGGCGGCGCAGGCGGTCCCTTCCAGGTATATTTTCGCACTGTGCCTGCTGGCCATCGTGGCCGGGGGCGGTCTGGTGCAGTTTAACAATCAGCTGTCAACCTATGCCCAGTCCATCGGCTACACAATTTCTGTGGGTGCGATCATGACAAGCTGCTGCATGGTGGGAAATCTGTTGGGCAAGCTGATATTCGGCACTTTAGCCGACCGGGCAGGGATTTATCGAGCCATTCGGCTCTATTTGACATTCCTGGCCGCATCAATGGCAATCTTTTTACTATTTGCCCGCACACTGCCCATCCTCTATGTGGGTACGCTTTTCTACGGCTTAGCCTATTCTATCTCCACAATTGCTCCCTCGCTTCTTTTCTTGAACATTTACGGGGAAACGCGGTACAAAAAGAATGTTGGCAAAGCGCAATCCGTTAGCAACATCGTTTTTGCCGCATTCAGCGCGGCATTTCCCTATGTCTACGATCTCACCGGGAGTTTTAACCTTGTATTCGTGTTTGGAATTGGGCTTTGTGCCATATCATTTTTCACTCTTTGCCTTCTCCAAAACTATTCTGCAAAGCGTAGTAGAATACAACAGAATTAATATCCAATTCCGCATTTATGCATCGCCTCAATACATCGGCCACAATATCTTCTATTCTTTGTAAAACGGTATCTCCTACTATAACTTGATGATTTTAAGTGTGACAGGAATGCCAACATTGTCTGCTGACGCTTCCCTTTTTAAATCTACCCACAGACAATATCAAGTCTTTAAACTTCTGACCCGCCTCTTTAAGGAGACGGACTTCCGGGAGGCGGTCAAGCGGTTTCTGCCCGGGGATATCCACCCCCCAATACAAGACGTCTGTTAAGCTGGCTGTCATGGTTTCAGCCAAAATCTATTTCCAGGGAGACTATCCGAGCAGAAACGGTGCAGATGCTCAAAACTTTATGGAAAAGCAGTTAGCTCATGAAAGCGGGGCAACAGCCCCGCTTTTTTATAGTCAAATGCGCAACGTTTGTAAAAAATTTCCGAATTAATAAGCCTCGGTTGGGGCGGTTCTGTAATAGAAAGGCGCCGATTTATGCGTTGGAACACACTGTTCTGTGGATTTGACCGCAGACCATATCATGGCGCAGTTTCGCCGCTACACAGGTTACGACCAACACAGTGCTCAGGAAAGACAGGACTTTCAAATCGATGACATTTATATTGACCCCGCACGATGCGTAGTGCGAGTGAAAGAGCGGAGTGTCAGACTCCGCCCCAGGGAGTTTTCACTCCTGCATTATTTTATGAAGCATCCAGATGAGGTCCTTTCTGCGGAACGGATATGCGAAAATGCCTGGAATATGGATGCTGGCTATGACCGCGGCATCTCGCAGCCCATCTATTTATTACGTCAGGCCATTGAGCCAGATCCGGAAAACCCTCGCTATATACACACCGTGCATCGTGTAGGCTACCGTTTCACCCCAAATTTTGTTGAAATTTGCGATGAGTGTGATAGTATTGTGAGGGAATTGTGAGAACTTTGTGAGAATTGCGTGGCAAAATAAATTTGCCGGTAAAAATTGGATGACAATAAAGTAAACAGCCTGCCAGACGGCATATAGAAAACCGCTGTTTGAACAGGCGCGTATTGGCGTACCCAAAAGTGATAAACAAATCTACAGCGGTTTTGAAATGACATTTCAAGACCGCTGTTTTTGCGCGGTGGTCACATGGGAAGGACCAAGACGTGTATTTGCTGTCAATTTACTGGGGTGATTTTTCAAAAAAATCACCGCATCCTTTGGCCACCTCCAACCCAGCAATGTCGAAATCTGTCAAATCTTATACATATGCGCCGGACGCTTATCAAAGGCATCCGGCGCGTCGCTTTACCCTCGAACATCGGTAAACGCTCAATCCTGTCTCCCCCGTTGCCGGGGGCCTCCGGCTTCTGAAATCAAGATTTCAGAAGAACAGGAGGTCAAACGCATGGGCTTTAACTATGCGAAAGAGAAACGGCAGTTTGATTTGGAGTGGAGACAGCTCCGGAAGGAATATACGGATGCCGGGATGTCCCCATCTGCCATTGAAGCCATGTATAGCTGTGACTGGGAAATGTTCCTCTCCCGGCGAACCTATGAAAACCACACGCAGGCCCTGCCGGATACACATTTGAGCGGCGAGATAGATGGGGAGCAAAGCACACGGTTTAAGAGGTTTTCGTCACTCTCCGTCACCTTTGACGAGGAGGATTTTCTAAGCCGGTATGCGTGGGTCAATGCTATCAGTAATGTTGATCTTAGCGCAAAGCTGGCCAAGCTCCATACAAAAGATATAGAACTGCTGACAGCTATAGTGATTGAAGGGCACGACCAGCGTGGGCTGGCTGAGATATGGTACTGTTCTCAGTCTGCAATTTCACGGCGCCTCAAAAAATAAAACAATTTTTGAAATGAGCTTATATAAAAGGCCCTCTCGCTGCCTACACAGTGAGGAGGTCTTTTCCATTTCACTCTGCTCCTTGAAAAACACCGGGCCGAGCCCGGTCACATCCGATCCTGAATACGTTCCCGGCAGGACCCAGCGCCGAGGGAGGATGCGCCAAGACCACCTGTGGGTAGCCACCACGCCCATCAAAGACGGCCAAATAAGGTGCCAAGCGGTCCCCATCCGTCCCAAAATCAGCTTATGGCGGGCTGAAGCGCATTGGTCCCTGCCGGGGGATACGTCCGTCCAGTCCCAGCCCCTGTATGGGGATCACGCAAGGAGGGCGGCGCGAGCGATCCTCGCGGGGTGAAACTCCCATGTGCGGCCCAGCCAGCCGCTGTTCAGGCAATCGCCCATGCCCGGGGAAGTAGTGTTGAATACGGGCAGACAAAGGATAGGAATACAACGTCCTTTAGATTTTCCTGATTTCAGATGCCACGGGGGTTGCTCGGCAGCCGGGTAGCCCCCGTGGCATCTGAAATCAAGCATTTATTTCGCAAGGATTGATTTTTCTTTACATTTGGAAAGGAGCGCCAGATATGGGTACAGAAGAAAACACGTCGCGGACAAACGCTAACATTGATTTGTGCGGCATCCGCAACCTGCTCCGGCTGCTGTCCAAGCACGGGTTTATCGAGCAGGAACTGAAAAAGATCACCGCCCGAATTTCATAGCTATTCAGGCCAGGTTGTGGTGCTGTTTGTTGCTGACAAGAGGAGGTGCGGACCATGGGCAGACAGCCGCAGACCAGTGGGAGCCTTGCGCTGGAACAGAAAAATGTCATTGTGATTGAGGCCGCGCCACGGCAGGAGCCGGAGAAGTTCCGGGTGGCCGCGTACTGCCGGGTCAGCTCGGACTCCAGCGATCAGCTCAACTCCTTCATGGCTCAGCTCAACCACTACACCACCCTGATCGGCTCCAAGCAAAACTGGACGATGGCAGACCTCTATGCCGATGAGGGCATCACCGGCACGTCAGCAGAGAAGCGACCGGACTTCCAGCGGCTCCTGGCTGACTGCCGCCGTGGGTGGGTGGACAAGGTGCTGGTCAAGTCTGTCTCCCAGTTTGCCCGCAACGCCAAGGACTGCCTGAGTACCGTCCGGGAGCTGAAGTCCATCGGCGTGGGGCTGTGCTTCGAGGGGCAGCATATCGACACGTCCAGCATGAGCGGCGAGCTGCTCACCGCCGTGTTCGCCGCCATGGCGCAGCGGGAAAGCCAGAACATCTCAGAAAATATGCACTGGAGCTACCAGGTGCGCATGAAGGGTGGCACCTTCCTCCCCGCCGCCGTCCCTTTCGGCTATGTTCTCCGGAACAGAAAAATTGAGATTGACGAGGATCGAGCGGAAACCGTCCGCCGCATCTTCCGGGACTATCTGGCCGGTCAGAGCATGGATGAGATCACCTACACGCTCAACCAGCAGGGCATCCTTGTGCGCACTGGTCAAACAGATCGGAAATGGATCTCAGAAGAAGTATTACACCGACAAGATCATGACCAACCCGGCCTGGACCATGGCCGGGATCTTCGCTGACGAGGGCATCACAGGCACTCAAGCCGCCAAGCACCCCAATTCCTGCGTATGATCCGCCAGTGCAGGCAGAAGAAAATCGACCTGGTGCTGGTGAAGTCCATCTCCCGATTCGCCCACAACACCGTGGACTGCCTCAACTATGTGCGCGCCCTGCGGGAGCTGGGCATCGCCATCCTGTTCGAGGAACAGAACATCAACACCCTGGAGACTGACGGGGAGCTGCTCCTCACCCTGCTGGGGGCCGTGGCCCAGGGGGAGGACGAGACCATCAGCGAGAACGTCAAATGGGGCAAACGCCAGGCCATGCGGGAGGGCAAGGCCACCATCCAGTACAGTACAAGCGGTTGTATGCCTTCGAGAAGGGCGAGGACGGCAAGCCCCGGATCGTCCCGGAGCAGGCGGAGGTGGTGCGGCAGATCTATGACAGCTTCCTGGGCGGCCACAGCCTGCGTATGATCGAGGACGCCCTGGAAGCAAAGGCCGTCCCCACCGTCAGCCTGCATCAGCCACAAGCACGTGCGCAATATGGGGCAGCTCCCCATGTACCTGACCCAGGATCACCACGAGGGGATCGTCAGCCGGGACACCTTCCACGCAGCCAAGACGGAGTTCGCCCGCCGCAACGCCGGACGGGCCCCCAGCCAGAAGCAGGCCCCCACAGGCCGCTCATGCTACAACGCCAAGTACGCCCTCACCGGTCGGCTGGTGTGCGGCGAGTGCGGCACCCTGTACCGCAGGTGCGTGTGGAGCACGCGGGGCGGAAGAAGGCCGTGTGGCGGTGCGCCAGCCGGATCGACTACGGCTCCGCCTACTGCCACGAGTCCCCCACCCTCCAGGAAGGGCCCTTACAGGCTGCCATCCTTGCCGTTCTCAGCTCGGTGATGAGCCGGAAGGATTATCTGCTGGGGCAGATCGAGGACGCCATGCGGACGGAACTGGCTCCCATCCCCGGCGAAACTATGAGCCTTCCGATATTGACCGGCGCCCGGGCAAGCCGGAGCGGGAGTTCAAGGAGCTGTTCCAGAACTCCAAAGAGGACGGCGGGTACCTGACGCCTTCCAGCGGATCACGGAGGAGATGGGGGCGCTGAAGGACAAAAAAGCTTTCATCCTGGCCCAGCAGGAGGGCAATTCCGCCGCCAGCCGGCGCATCCGGAACACGGTGGACATCCTAAACACAGGTGATCCCCGGTTTTCAGTGTGGAACGAAAGTGATATCCGCCAGCTGATGGACACGGTGGTGGTGCTGGCCGCGGACAAGATCCGGGTCTGCCTTCGAGGCGGGATGGAGATTGAGCAGGCAATACAAGGAGGTCAGGAAACATGATTTTTGCCACATGCGACACCCACGGCGGCTTCCAGCGGTTCTCACAGGAGCACTTCCCCCAGCAACGGCAGATGAACCGGGATGACTATATGATCATTCTGGGCGACTTCGGCGGGGTATGGAACGGCTCCTCTAAGGAGCGGAAGTAGCTGGACTGGCTGAATTGGAAACCCTTCGCCACCCTGTTCGTCAGCGGGAACCACGAAAACTACTGGATGCCACGGGAACTCCCCGTGGAGGACTGGCACGGCGGCAAGGTGCAACGCGTCTGTCCCAACATCCTGCACCTTATGCAGGGACAGCTTTATGACATTGAGGGGCGCACCTTCTTCTCCATAGGTGGGGCCACCTCCCATGATGTGGAGGACGGCATCCTCGATCAAAATGCCCCGGACTTCCGGACGCGGTACCTCCACCTGCTTCTTGAGGGGCGGCGCAGGTTCCGGATCATCGGCAAGTCCTGGTGGCCAGAGGAGCTGCCCTCCGACGGGGAGTACGCCGCCGCGCTGGACACCTTGGAACGTGCGGGCTGGAAGGCGGACTACGTATTGACGCACTGTGCCCCCACCAGCATCGCCCGGCAGATGAACCGGCACTACCAGCCCGATGCGCTCACAGATTTTCTGGAGATCGTGGAACAGCGGCTGGAGTTCGTCTGCTGGCTGCTTGGGCACTACCACGCCAACCGGGCAATCGACAAAAAGCACATTCTGCTGTATGAGGATATCGTGCAGCTAACCGAATAGGCCGACATGGAAAAGCGCGGGAACACTTTCCCGCGCTTTTCCATGTCGGAATCATTATGCCACTTCATAACGATCACCGTGTATGTAAATCCGCTAAGCAATACCGCCCCATGCGTCTTAGCGGTATTCTTTCAGAACCTCCTCCAGCAGTTCCAGGTCATCTGTCATAATACAGTCGCAGCCCAGCTCAATGAGATGGCGCATCTCGCCGGCATCGTTGATGGTCCAGTACTGAACCGCGATATTGCGGCGGTGCGCCCGGTCGATCAGGCCCTTACTGTCCGGAGGGATTTTGCCAAAAGATGTGGGAATCTGCAGGCCGGCAAAGTCGCTTTGGTTAAACAGGTTGACGCCCAGATACTGGGGCACGATAAAATTTGTGGCGGTGCCCATGGAGGCACCCCGGAGCAGGTCGGGATATGAGGTTTTCAGCTCTTCTTCGATTTCGTCATGGAACGTGCCAATCACGATCCGATCCAGATAGCCGGGGTATTGCCGCAACGTCTCATAGAGGATACGGCAGGTCTCGCGGCCCGCCTCCCCATCGTTTTTGATTCCCACGATGAACAGCAGCTCCGGATTGTTTTCGTAAAATTCGGCAAAAAGCTGGTCCGCGGTCGCAATCTGCAAGCTCAAGCCCTCCAGATCGGTAGCATACTTGTAGATGCGTACACCGTTGCGATCCTCGAAGTAGTAGCCGAAAATTATACTGCCGCAGCTGCTCCAGGGTCATGTCGGAAATGTAGTGGCGATTTTCCTCCTGTTCACAGAGCGCTCCCACCGCTTCAGGGCTCAGGTCTCCATTAATATTGCAGGTTCTGTCGATATAGGCGTCGTGGTTGTAGACCAAATAGCCGTCCTTTTTCAGATACAGGTCGCTTTCGATGATGTCCACACCGATGGTGTAGACCGCCTCCCGGAAAGCAAGAAGCGTATTTTCCGGGTTGCTGACGCCGCCGCCCCGGTGGGCGGCGATCATGGGCAGCGCCCCTTCTCCAGCACGAAGGGCGAATGGTCTACATTCTTTTTCGGGGGATGATGTTGATCACCAGCAGGAATATCAAAATCGCGGCCAGAATGCCGATCACAATTTTTAAGATGGGATGTTTTTTCATGCTTTGGCTCCTTTCAAGGCGGGCAGTACCAATTCAAACGGGAATCAGTTTATGGGTGCAGCTTCTAACATTAAGTGGAGCGCCAGCAGCACCGCCGCATTCACCACCGGCACTGTCACCGTGTCATAGCCATTTTTGGAAATCAGCTCGGTGTATGCGCCAGGAATAGCTGCGGCCAGCGCCAAGAGCAGGCAGTGATGCCACGGCATGGCCGTCAAGATCAGCATGGTCACGGTCCCCACCGCCGTGGACACGGCCAGCATAGCGGCAGAACCTTCCCAGGTTTTCTTTGGGTCGGCCAGAGGCAGTGTTACATGGTGTTTCCCAAAACGATGCCCCGCCAGCGCCGCCGTGCCGTCCCCAGCCCCCCACATGAGGATGGAAGCGGCCGCCGCCCAGGGCAGGCTGAATCCGCCCCAGCACACCGCCGCCAGCACCGCATCCATGACGAACAGCAAAAGCAGGCTCTTTTTGACCTCCCCAGGCCCTTTCTGGACGAAAAGCCCGCCAAACCAGGGCTGTCCCTCCAGCGCACATAAGATGGGGTATACTACCGTCGCGAACAGCAGGGCCGTGAGCGATGCCTGATACCACTCCTCCGCCGCCCACATCATCTCCACCAGGCAGGTAAATGCCGCCAGATGCAGAAGCTTACGGAACACATGAGACGGGATCTTGAAAAAGTGGTGCAGGCAGAGCAGAATGACGGCGGCTGGGATGATGTACTCCAAAAACTCCAGCGTACAGGCAAGTACGCCATGCAGCAACGGCACAGCTTTGATGTATTCCCAGTAGTGGAGCAGGATCAGCACCGCCCCCAGCAGGGTGAGCACCACCCCGGTCACCAGCCCCACGGTGCGGCTGTCCACCCGGTTGGCAAACCGGGCGGAGGCCAGGGATGCCGCTGGGGCCACGGTCATGCACAAGAGCAGCACCGGCCACCGATCCAGCAGGATAGCGGGGTGGATCAGGATATGGCTCACCGAGGCGATGAGGGCGGTAAAGGTCATGATGAAGGTGCTGGTGCCCACGGCGGATTTCAGCTCCATGCCCAGGAAAGCGGTGAACACCACCAGCATCATCATGCCGCCACCGGAGCCCACAAAGCCCGTCCCAAAGCCGATGGTCAGCCCGAAGAACAGCGAGATGGCGATCCCTTTCCAGTCCAGCGTTGCGCCTTTTGCCGGCCCTTCGGCCCGTTCCGTGCTGGGCTTCACCAGGAAGCGGATGCCGATGCAGAAGGTCAAAATCAGGGTGAAGCCCCCCAACACCACATTCCCCGCCCTCCAGGCGGCGAAGCTGCCCACGGTACACATCCCAATGATGCACATCAGCATGATCCAGCCCCGGCGCAGGTCGATGTTTTTGTGGCGGATGTAGGTGGCGGTGGTCACCGCGGAGCCTAAAATATCCGAGGCCAGGGCAATCGCGGTGGCCTGATAGGCCCCTGTCTCCCCGGCAAAGGAGGGGCATAACACGATGAGAATCGGCACCATCACCGTGGCCGCCGACAACCCCACCAGCCCCGTCCCGACCCCAGCCAGGGCCGAGGCCAATATGTACCAAAAGCACTCTATCATACGCTTCTTCTCCTTGCGCCTTTGTTTCCCCTATGCTATCATGGAACGGGGAAAATGTCCAGAAAGGGGCGGGTCTGCATGAAGAAAAAATATATTGCCGCACTGGCGGCGGGCGTAGGACTCAGTGCATGGTGCGTCCACCGTGACAGGAAATATCCCGTGCGTCGGGAGCTGCGCTTTGCCAACAAGCTGGCGGTTCCCGGCTGGGCGGTGAATCTGATGACCGCAAAGCTGGCCAACCGGGCGCTGGACCGGATGGCTCTCACATCGTCCGCTCCACCCAAAGGGGTGGAACGCTGGGGTACGCAGATTTTTTCAGAGGACGACACACCTGTCCGGCTGACCCTCTACCGCCGGTCAGGGCTGGACCGGGCCGCGCCTTGCCTGGTCTATTTTCATGGCGGCGGATTCTGTGTGCAGGACGCAGGGTACATTCACCGCTATGCCACCCGGTATGCGGAAGGGGCGCAATGCGAGGTTGTGTTCGTCCACTACCGCACGGCGGACATCGCCCCCTTCCCCACGCCGTTTGAGGACTGCTACACCGCTCTGCGCTGGGTATGGGACAACGCCCCAAGGTTACGGATTGACCGGGCCCGGATCGCCGTGGGCGGGGACAGCGCCGGGGGCGCGCTGGCCGCCGCCTGCGCCCTGCGGGTGAGAGATGAAGGCAGGCCCTGGCTGTGCTTCCAGCTACTGGTCTACCCCGTGACCGACTCCCGGATGGAAACAGACTCCATGCGGAAATACACGGACAGCCCCATGTGGAACGCCAGGCTGAATCAAAAAATGTGGGAACTGTATCTGCGGGATGCGGATCACGGGATGCCGCAGTATGCGGCTCCTCTGCTGGCCCGCAATTTTTCCGATCTCCCACCCGCCTATATGGAAATAGAGGAATTTGATTGCCTCCACGACGAGGGGATCGCCTACGCCAAGGCGCTGGAGGCGGCGGGGGTGGCAGTACAGGTAGAGGACGTAAAAGGCACCTTCCACGGATTCGATTTTTTTGCAGACAAAGAGATTGCAAAGATAATGGCGGAAAAGCGGATACAAGCACTTCGGGATGCGTTCCGTCGCTGACAGAAAAAACCAGCAGAAAGAAGTGCGGGGTGATCTCCGCCCATCTTTCTGCCGGTTTTCGATTATTAGGCGCACAGCGCCTATCCCGACAGTTCCGGCTTCTCTCCCCAGAACCTGCGGCGGATGCGGGACTTTTACCGCGCCTATGTCGAACATCCGGAAGTGCTGGCCGAAGCCATGTCCGTCGGCTGGACTCAGAACGTGGTTATCCTGGAAGCGGAACTGACGCTCCAAGACAAGCTGTGGTACATCCGGGCGGTACGCCGGTTCGGGTGGAGCAAAGTAACGCTGGCGGAGAAGATCGCATCCGCCGCCACCAGCACGGAGGAGACCGGCAACCCGATCTATCCCCTGGCCTGGCGCAAACTGACTGAGCATGGCGTCAGCTGTGAAGGCAAAACTGCCCGGCGGCTCACCAACAGCGACTACGACCAATACGACCTCCTGATCGGGATGGATCGGGCCAGCCTGCGGAATATGCACCGCATTTGTGGCGGCAATTTTGCCGGGAAGCTACATCTACTGATGGACTACACCGACCATCCCGGCGATGTGGCGGATCCGTGGTACACCGATGACTTTGAGACGACCTGGCGGGATGTGCTGACGGGGTATCAAGAGCTGTTGAAGCGGCTACGCTCCAGGGAGGGTAAATGATGTGCGGCAGAAGGAAACGGCAGGACACCAGCCCCTATGACAAGACTGGAAAAGTCCCTGTTATTCGCTCCAGCATCTGCACTGGCGAACAGGTGGCGGGGTTCAAGGACATCGTCAGCGGGAAGTTTGAGGAGCTGATGCTGATCCGCGATGGGAAAGACCTCGCTGAGTTCCTCAGCCAGTATCAGGTTGAAGAAAGCGAGATCAAACGGGAGTGGTGAGTGCCATGTGCCGCCGTCTGCTGTGCTATGGCGATTCCAATACCTACGGGTACGATCCCTGCCCCTATCTGGGCGGACGATACCCGGAATCCGTCCGCTGGACGGCCCTGCTGAGGGGATATGGGTGGGACGTTATCAACAGGGGAGAAAATGGCTGCTCTATCCCACGCGGTGATTGTGAAATTAATACAGCGGTTCAGTCCCTGTGCCGCGAGGAGGCGGATATCCTGACCGTCATGCTGGGGAGCAACGATTTGCTTCAGCCATCCAGACCATCTGCCAGAGAATGCGCGGATCGGATGGAGCGGTTCCTGACCGCACTGCTCCACGCGGACGGCTGGGACAAATCCCGCAAGATTCTCCTGGTTGCCTCGCCGCCTATGGCGCTGGGCGCATAGGTACAGGATGAGGAAACCATCGCCGCCTCTCACCGCTTGGCGAAGTGCTATGAGGACACCGCCCGACTGCTGGGGAACAATTTTGCCACGCAGGCGGTTGGGATGTCGGCCTCACATATGACGGTGCGCATTTTGCCGAGACAGGCCATCTTTCCCGATTTTTTTGAAATTGCTTCTTGACATACCGGCCTTCCTTTGCTATAATGATTTTTGCCGTCTGACAGACAAAACGCAGTAGTTCGGGAGCATAGCTCAGCTGGGAGAGCACTTGCCTTACAAGCAAGGGGTCACAGGTTCAAGCCCTGTTGTTCCCACCACGCTTTTGCAAACGCTTGTGGCGCGGTAGTTCAGTTGGTTAGAACGCCGGCCTGTCACGCCGGAGGTCGAGGGTTCAAGTCCCTTCCGCGTCGCCA
>CAJULZ010000046.1 GCA_910587205.1 uncultured Oscillospiraceae bacterium | reverse complement strand
GGACCGAGTGCCCCCCCACCCTCACCGGCGAGTATATGGACAACTTCAAGAACCTGTACGACCTGTGCATCAACAACAGCCTGACCAGCCCCAAGGACCTGGCCACCGGCGGCCACGACGCCGCCGAGGAGTTTAAGTCCGGCAAGGCCGCCTTCACCGTGCAGGGTTCCTGGGAGTACGCCAATTACGCCCCCACCGTCCCCAACGCCGTGATGATCCCCTACTACTGCGGCGTGCCCGGCGAGGAGAAGGCGGGCCTGAACTGCGGCACCGAGAACTGCTGGGCCATCAATGCCAAGGCCTCCGAGGCCGACCAGAAGGCCACCATGGACTTCATGGTGTGGCTGGTCTCCGACCCCGAAGCCTCCGCCAAGATGGTGGAGCAGCTGGGCGTCCTCCCCTATAAAAACGCCGCCGAGTCCACCAACGGCTTCCTGAAGAACGCCGCCGACTACACCGCCGCCGGCAACTACGTGATGCCCTGGGTCACCAACTATCAGCCCAACGTGGACGACTACCGCGCCGCCCTGGTGTCCGCCCTGAACCAGTACAACGACGACCAGTCCGACGCCAACTGGGAGCAGGTCCGCACCGCTTTCGTGGACGGCTGGGCCCAGCAGTACCAGAAGGCCAACGGCTAATTAGACCCCTTTCTCAGCACCATAGACGCAGCGCGGGGCGGGCGGTATCGCCCGCCCCGCTTCCTGTGCCCGGCTTTCTTCCATCTTGAATAAAGGGAGATGTTTCGTTTGAAGCGGAAAAAATCCTCCGGAGGCAACGCCCTGACCGCCTCTACCCGGCGCTGGGCCCTGCTGTTCCTGGGCCCGGTTGTGGCGGCCTTTATCATCGGCTTCGTCTGGCCCTTTATCCAGGGCATCTATCTGTCCTTCTGCAAGTTCCGCCTGGTTTCCGATGCCCAGTTCACCGGCTTCGGCAACTACGTGGAGGCCCTGTCCGACCCCAGCTTCGTCCACTCCTTCTGGTACACCGCCCTGTTCGCCATTGTGAGCCTTGTGCTCATCAACGTGCTGGCCTTCGCCGTGGCCTACGCCCTCACTCAGGGCATCAAGGGCAGCAACCTGTTCCGCACCGTGTTCTTTATGCCCAACCTCATCGGCGGCATCGTGCTGGGCTATATCTGGTCCATGATCTTTGACGGCATCCTCAGCCGCTTCGGCACCTCTATCCTTCTGAACTCCCGGTTCGGCTTCTGGGGCCTCATCATCCTCATGTGCTGGCAGCAGATCGGCTATATGATGATCATCTATATCGCCGGGCTCCAGGCTGTGCCCGAGGATATGCTGGAAGCCGCCCGCATCGACGGCGCCACCCGGTGGCAGACGCTGTGGCGGGTCACCATCCCCAACGTCATGCCGTCCATTACCATTTGTATGTTCCTCTCCCTCACCAACGGGTTCAAGCTGTTTGACCAGAACCTGGCCCTCACTGCGGGCCAGCCCTTCATCATCCAGCCCGACGGCTCCACCATCAAAACGACGGAAATGCTGGCCCTGAACATCTACAACACGTTCTACGGCTCCAACGCGGCCTCCCCGGGCATCGCCCAGGCCAAGGCGGTCATTTTCTTCATCCTGGTGGCGGGTCTCGGCCTGGCCCAGCTTGCCTACACCCGCAAGAAGGAGGTTCAGCAATAATGAACAACAAGACCCACACACTTTCGGCCGAACGCCGGAACAAGACCATCCTGTCCGTGGTGCTGGCCGTCATCTGCGTCATCTATGTGCTGCCGGTGCTGATGGTTCTCATCAACTCCTTCAAGCTGAACACCTTTGTCAAAACCGACACCTTCGCCCTTCCCACCGGCGAGATGTGGGCCGGCATGTCCAACTTTGTCAAGGGCATGACCTTCGGCAACTACCCCTTCTGGAAAAGCGTGTGCTACAGCGTGGTCATCACCGTGCTGTCCACCGCCCTGATCCTGGTGTGCACCTCCATGGCCGCGTGGTATATCGCCCGGGTGAACTCCGTGTTCTGCAAGGCGCTGTACTTCCTGTGCGTGTTCTCCATGGTGGTCCCCTTCCAGATGGTCATGTTCACCCTGTCCCGCACGGCGGACCAGCTCCACCTGAACACCCCCTTCACCATCCCCATCGTCTACCTGGGCTTCGGCGCGGGCCTTGCCATCTTCATGTTCGTGGGCTTCGTCAAATCCATCCCTCTGGAGATTGAGGAGGCCGCCGCCATCGACGGCTGCGGGCCGCTGCGCACCTTCTTCCTGGTGGTGTGGCCCATGCTCAAACCGACGATGATCTCCGTAGGCATCCTGGAAATCATGTGGGTGTGGAACGATTACCTGCTGCCCTACCTGGTGCTGGACCGGAACCTGTACCGCACCATCACCATCCACGTGCAGTACCTGAAGGGCAGCTACGGCACGGTGGACCTGGGCGCCACCATGGCCCTGATCCTGCTGTCCATCATCCCGGTGATCGTGTTCTACCTCACCTGCCAGAAACACATCATCAAAGGCGTGGCCGCGGGCGCTGTCAAGGGCTGACGCTTGAAAAAGGGCTTGCATTCAGGGAGGCATATGGGGTAAACTATTGGGTCGAAAAAAGGAGGGACGCGCTTGACCATCAAAGACATCGCAAAACTGTCCGGCGTGGGCGTGGCCACCGTGTCCCGGGTGCTGAACCACCATCCCGACGTCTCCGAGGAGACCCGGCGGAAGGTGATGGCAGTGGTGGCGGAACAGGGCTTCCAGCCCAACACCAACGCCAAGCACCTCAAGCAGTCCACCAGCGCCTCCATCGCCATCATCGTCAAGGGCACCATGAACATGCTCTTTGCCGACCTGGTGGAGCGCTGCCAGCAGCTTCTCCAGGACGCGGGGCAGAACGCCGCCGTCTACTATCTGGACGAGGACGCCAACGAGGTGGCCTACACCGTCCAGCTCTGCCGGGAGCGCAAGCCCCTGGGCATCCTGTTCCTGGGGGGCGACCTGGAGTTTTTCCAGGCGGAGTTCGGCCACATCACAGTCCCCTGCGTGCTGCTCACCAACTCCGCCCGGGAGCTGGCGTTTGACAACCTCTCCTCCGTCACCACCGACGATGAGGAGGCCGCCTACCAGGTGGTCCGCTACCTGGCGGGCCAGGGCCACCGGCACATCGGCGTGCTGGGCGGGAACTGGTCGTGCACCCAAATCAGCTACCGCCGGGTGCAGGGGTGCCAGCGGGCCTTTGACGAGCTTGGTCTGCCCTTCAACCCCCTGCGCAGCGAGCCCTGCCGATATTCCTTCTCCGACGCGTATGACACTACCAAGCGCCTGCTGGCCCGCTGTCCCGAACTGACGGCCCTGTTCTGCATCAGCGACGTGATGGCCATCGGCGCCATCCGGGCCATCCGGGATCTGGGCCGCAGCGTACCGGAGGACATCTCCGTGGTGGGCTACGATGGTATCCCCCTGGGGCAGTTCTCCCTTCCCCGGCTGGCTACCGTCCGGCAGGACACCCAGCGCATCGCCGAACAGGGGGTGGACCTGCTGCTGGGCAGCCTTCAGCGCCGCCGCGCCCCGGTCCACGGGGTGGCGCCCTTCCAGCTCATCCCCGGGGAGAGCGTGGCCCCGCCCCGGGGCGCGCCCCATCTTTAAAAATCCAACGCCGCCGGGCCCCCTTCGGCCCGGCGGCTGCTATGAAAGGAGGGCCCTGCTATGAGATGCGCCGGTATCCTCATGCCCATCTCCTCCCTTCCCTCTCCCTACGGCATCGGCACGCTGGGGGCGGAGGCCCGGAAATTCGTAGACTTTTTGGCTGCGGGCGGCCAGACCTGCTGGCAGCTTTTGCCCATCTGCCCCACCAGCTATGGCGATTCCCCCTATCAGTCTTTTTCCTCCTTTGCCGGCAACCCCTACTTCATCGACCTGGACGCCCTGGCCCAGGACGGGCTGCTGGAACCGGGGGAATACCAGGATCTAAACTGGGGCGCCGACCCCGGCCGGGCAGACTACGGCCTATTGTATGAAACGCGCTACCCCGTACTGCGCAAGGCCGCGGTACGACTGCTGGCCGATCCGCCCCCGGAATATGGGGAATTCTGCGCAAAGTCGGACTGGCTGGACGACTACGCCCTGTTCATGGCCCTAAAGTCGAAGCACGGCGGCGCGTCCTGGTTCACCTGGCCCGAGGCGGAGCGGCTGCGCCGCCCCGGCGCCTTGGCGGAGGCCAAGGTCTGGCTGGCGGACGAGATCCGCTTCTGGAAAGCGGTACAGTTCCTGTTCTTCCGCCAGTGGGCGGCCCTGAAGGGTTACGCCAACGGCAAAGGCGTGTATATCATCGGCGACCTGCCCATCTACGCGGCGGGGGACAGCGCCGACGTTTGGGCCAACCCCGGGCAGTTCCAGCTGGATGAAAACGGCCTGCCCACCGAGGTATCCGGCTGCCCACCCGACGGGTTTGCCGCCGACGGCCAGCTCTGGGGCAATCCCCTGTTCCGCTGGGACCGGATGAAGCAGGACGGGTACCGGTGGTGGCTGAGGCGTATCGCCTTCCAGTTCACCATCTACGACGTGCTGCGCATCGATCACTTCCGGGGCTTCGACGCCTACTACGCCATTCCCTACGGGGACAAGGACGCCCGGAACGGCCGCTGGCGTCCCGGCCCGGGGATGGACTTTTTCCGCGCGGTCAACGAAAAGCTGGGGCGGCAGAACATTATTGCCGAGGATCTGGGCTTCCTCACCGACTCGGTGCGGGAGCTGCTGCGGCAGACGGGCTACCCCGGCATGAAGGTGCTGGAGCTGGCCTTCGACAGCCGGGACCCCGCGCCGGGCTACCTCCCCCACTGCTATCCCCCCCACTGCGTGGCTTACACCGGCACCCACGACAACGACACCATCCAGGGCTGGATGACCTCCGCCGCGCCGGAGGACGCCGGCTTCGCCAAAGCCTACCTGCGCCTCAGCAAACAGGAGGGCTGGCACTGGGGGATGATGCGGGCAGCCTGGGCGTCCCCCGCCCAGCTGGCGGTGATGCAGGCCCAGGACCTGCTGGGCCTGGGCGGAGAGGCCCGGATGAACACCCCCTCCACCGTGGGGGGAAACTGGCAGTGGCGGGCGCTGCCCGGCGTCTTCACCCCCCGCCTGGCCCGCCGCCTCCGCCGGGAAATGGAGGTCTACCAGCGCCTCCCGGCGGACGGCGCTCCGTTTAATATCTTATAAAATATATTTTGCAAGATTTGAGCCGGAGGAGGGACTGTTCATGACGCTGTACCAACGCTACCAAAAACTGGACATTGACCTGTCCCAGCTGGGCCTGGAACGGGGGGAATCCCGCAGCGATTACCTGTGCACCCCCAAGGGGGCCAAAGTCATCGGCTGGGAGGGGGCGGACGGAATCCACTACTGCTTCCTCAAGGGCTTTGGGGACATGGTGTTCGCCGTCAACCCCTCCAACCTCCCCGGCGACCAGGTCCACCCCCTGGCCCGGAGCTTTGAGGACTTTCTGCGCCTGGTGCTGGCCTGCGGCCACACCGCCGCCCCCGAGCAGGCCCATCTGTGGGGCCGGGAGGGCTTTCAGATGTACCTGGAGGAGGACGCCCCCAGCCTCACCCCGGAGCGGCAGGCCACTCTGGACGGACTGCGGGACGGGCTGTCCCTCACCCCTATGGACGATCCCTACGGCTACATCAGGGACATACAGGCTAACTTTGACTACGCCTCCATCCCTTTCCGGAAGGGGTACGGCCGCCTGCTCCCCGAGGAGCCCAAACAGCCCGTCCGCCCGGAGTGGAGGGTGTACTTCGACGGCAATTTCTCCTCTCACCAGGGCCGGGACAGGCCGGGGAAGGAGGTTCCCATCCACGCCACCTTTCAGTGGGACGGCCACCTGTGGCACGTGCCTGCCGTCTACCTGTGCGGGAAGGGGCTGGTGGCGGACTTCTGCATCCAGGTGGAGCCGGGGGAGATCCGGGCCTGGCAGGACAAGTGGAAGCAGTGGACCGACTACTGCCGGGGGGAGGACGATGCCCTCACCCCCGAACAGCGGGACCAGATGATGGCGGAGCATCCCCTCACGTTCCAATTCGACCCTGGGATGGAGGCGAACGGCAGGGCGCTGAAGCGGCAAGGCGGCAGCGGGTTCTCCTGGATGCCGGTGGCCTGCCTCCCCCCGGAGGCGCGGGACCCCGACCGGCAGCAGCTCTGGGAGGCCATCCGGCTCATGGAGCACTACGGCCTGGATCCGGAGAAGGGCTGGGCCTTCTGCCGGGAGTCCTTCCCCTGGGCCTCCAAGGCAAAGCCCGCCCTGCGCACGCTGAAGCTCCGCCTCAGCCAGTCCCCCCAGCCCATCCCCGGCCCCCGGTTTACCGTCCATGAACCGGGGGAGACCGTCCCCTTCACCCACCCCGTCACCGGGGACGCCCACACCCTCCACGTGACGGAGTACGAGCGGCAGGAGCTGGGGCCGGAGCGTCTGACCCTCATGGACAGCGAACAGTGGGACTATCCCACCTGCTACACCTCTTTGAGTTGCGCGATCACTCCCGACCTGCCCGCCGGGTCCCTCTCCCTCCAGGACTGCGGCGATGGCGACCGGCCCAGGCTAAAAACACCCCTCGAGCCCGGCCGCCCCACCGTGGCCTCCTCGGTGGGAATCCTCCTCGCCCACCGGCGGGGGGAGACCACCCTCCTGCCGGACGGGGCTGAAGCCCTGTGCCGTGCGGCCTCCTCCGCCCTGCGGTTCCGGCACCCGGAGGAAATTGAATGGCGGATGACTTTTTATCGAAAGACTGCGCAGGACGTTGAAATCGAATTGCCTCTGCCCCGGAACTGAGTCAAGCCGGGGACGCCTGCTGGGCGTCCCCGGCTTGTGTGCTGCTGTCCCCGGCCTGCCGGGGTTACTTGACCTTGGGGGTGATGTAGTTGTCCAAATGCTCCCCGCAATGCCCGATCACCACCTTTTGCAGCTTCCGGGAGTAGCCAAAGTGGATGCTCTGGCCCTGCTTGGCGTAGGTGATGTGCGCCTCAATACTGATCTCTTCCCCATTCACCGTTCTTTCGTATTGGCGCATCAGCGCCTTATCCTTCCGGGTCTCCGCCCCCTCGCCCCGCTTGACGGTGATCCCCGTCCTCTCCTTGAACGCCTTATAAATGTCCCCCTGCCCGCTCTTGTAGAGCTCGCGCATGGTGTTGGCCAAGGCAAACAGGTCGTCCCACAGCTCCGCCGGGTCGATCGTGCAGTCCTTCAGCGACCGGAAGGCGTCCTCCAAAAAAACCAGCTTATCCCCAAACATCCGGTTGAAATAGGCCGCTACGTCGTCCACTGTCTGGGTCATGGACCCTATCTCGTTGCGCCCGTCCAGCGCCCGGCGCAGGCCGCCGTTCTCCTCCGCCGCGGCGCGCATCTGCTCCACCTGGGCCTCCAGGCCCCGGGTCTTCCTGCGCTCCTCCTTGAGCTCTTTGTCCAAGCCGTCGGCCCGCGCCTGCTCCCGCTGGGCTTGTTCCGCCTCCTCCTCGGCAAGCCGGAACAGATCGTCCTCCACCTGGCTCAGTTGGGCCTTGTGGGCCTCCCGGAGCTCCGCCCAGCGTTTTTCCCGGGCAAATTCATCCTTTTTCCGGCTGCATTCCTCAATACAGAAAAACGTGTCGTAGAAATCCACGTTTTGAGCAAAGGCCCGCACCAGGAACTCCTGCACGTTCCCGCTGCCGTACTCTTCAATGTTGTCCGCGCTCAAATACCGGTGCCGGCTGGGCTCCTGGGCGCCCGGCTGGTACACCCGCACCGCGCCGCCATAGCAGGCGTACTGCTCGTTCAGGTAAGCCATCTCCTGGCTGAAGTCCGGGTCGTCGAAGAAAAAGACCACCGCGTTGCCGAACAGCCGCTTTGCCATCCCCTCGTAGTCCACCAGGAACGCCACGGTCTTTTCCGCCCGGTTGATCACCTGCGGGCTCACCAATATGTACGGGAGCTGGCGCTCCGGGTTCATCATCCGCCGGCAGAACTCGGGCCACTCCCCCGCCGACAGCTTTTGGGGTACGCGCTCCAGCTCATCCGGGCCGAAAGAGGCGCGCAGGGCGGGGTCGTCCACGATGTTCAAAATTAGGTTGGGGATACTGGGCTTAGGCTCCTCCTGGTAGGGGCCGATGAAGCCCGCCCGGTCGCTGTACGACACCACGCAGGAGAACACCGCCGTCCCGGCCTTGTCCTGCTCATAGCCGATTTCCGTGATCCACCGCCGGGCGGCCATGTCCTTCCTCTGGGGTATGTCCTCCACGATCCGGCAGGCCCAGTACTGGGCGCCGCCGCCGGGGCGGAACCGTTCCGAAGTAAAATAGACGCTGCCGTCCTTTGCCCTGATCCTGCCGCCCCGCTTGAAGTCCGTCCATGTCCTGGCGTTGGCCGTCAGCGTCAGCCCCCGCTTGCGGCACTTCTGCACCTGCCACCGCTGGATATGCCGCACCACCAGCCACAGCAGATCCTCTTTGGGATCTGCCGGCGAAATGGAAAACTTCACCTTGTAGAACATGGTCGAATTTAAATCCGGCATCTGCCGCTCCTCCTTTCGGGCAGGCCGGACGGCCCGCCGCAGCATATATCGCTCTTATTGTTAATTGTACCACAATTTCGACAATTATCAACCGAAAATTCTTTTTTCTACGTAAATTCCCAGCTCTCTTCCGGAGGACGAGAAGGGCCCCGCCGGGCTATGCCCGGCGGGGCCCTTAGACTATTGAAAAAAGATCGGGGCTGCCGTCTCAAAGGGGGCCGGTCATGCCCTGCGGGTTTAAATCACCTCATGCTCCTTCCACTTCCCCCGGAGGAACCGGCCCAGGAACAGCGCGGCGCGGACAATCCAGTCAAAGAACATCGCCAGCCACACCCCCAGCAGCCCCATGCCCATCCCCCAGGACGAGCCCAGCAGGTAGCTCATACCAATGCGGCAGATCCACATGGACAGCATGGACACCATCATGGTGAACTTGGCGTCCCCCGCCGCCCGCAGCGCGTTGGGCAGGGTGAACGACATTGGCCAGAACACCGTGGCAAACACCGCGTTCCACCGCAGCACCTGCACGGCGATGGCCGCGGTGGCCGGGGTGAGGTTGAACAGCGGCACCAGCGCCGGCGCCGCCAGGAACAGGCCCACGCAGGATATGCCCATCGCGAGGTAGGACACCTTCAACAGCTTTCCAGCATAGCCCACCGCCTGGCCGTGGTCCCTGGCCCCCATGCACTGGCCCACCACCGTCACCATGCCCAGGCCCACCGCCTGGCCGGGGACATTGATAAAGCCGGCGATGGAATTGCTGATGGCGTTGGCCGCCACCGCGGACCCCCGCACCGCCAGGTCCACCCCGATGTCGAAGGACGTCACCAGCTTCAGCACCAGCAGCTTGCCCACCTGGAACATCCCATTCTCCACCCCGGCGGGCACGCCCACCCCCAGGATGGACTTCACCATCCTCCACTGGAGCTTGGGATGGAGCGGGTCCTCCACATATACCGGGAGGGTGGGCCGGGTGATCATCCCGGCGATGATGCCCGCCGCCGCAACCCGGGACACCAGCGTCCCCAGGCCCGCCCCGGCCGCCCCCATCCCAAAGCCGTAGATCATTACCGCGTTCACCGCGACGTTGATGACGTTGACCACCAGGGAATTGAACATGGACACCTTGCTGTTCCCCATGGCCCGGAACAGCGCGGCCCCGGCGTTGTAGACAGCGATGAAAGGGTACGCCGCCGCCGTCAGCAGAAAGTAAACCAGGGCGGAATCCATCACCTCCCGGGAGATGTCGCCAAAGAGCAGCCGCAGGATGTGCCCCCGGAGCAGCAGCGCCAGCCCCATCAGCGTCAGAGACGCCAGCAGCGCCACATACAGCAGCTGCTTGGCCGCCGACCGGGCGTTCCCCGCCTCCTGCCGCCCCAGATATTGGGCCACCACCACCGCCCCGCCGGTGGATAGAGCGGAAAAAATGTTAATGATCAGGTTGTTGATGTTGTCCACCAGGGACACCCCAGACACCACCGCCTCCCCGGCGGAAGTGACCATCATCGTGTCGGCCATCCCCACCGTCATCAGCAGCAGCTGCTCGATGGCCAGCGGGATCAGGAGCCGCACAAGGGCCTGGTTGGAAAAGATGGGCTTTGCGCCCTGCGCCGTGGATTCCATGGACACACCTCGCACTTTGGCCGGCGTTACGCCGCCTTCGCATTCCAGGGGCCATTGTAGCACGCTTTTCCTCCGCTGGATACCGTCTTTCCCCACAAAAAAAGCGCCCGTCCGGCAAAGTTCCTGGGCAGTTGGCACATCCTGGCCCACTCCCTTTACGTAAGGGGCTTGCCCCCAGCCCGGTTTTCTGCTATCATCCTGTATGGGATCCATTCCGCCTGCGGGCGGGTCCCCCATCGCCGGATCATCAATCCATGCAAGGAGGGTTCACCATGACGAAAAAAGAGGAGGCCCTATTCCAATCCCGGCTGGCGCGGTGCCTGGACGAGCTGCGCTGGCTGTATATGGAGCTGTACGACAACGGGGATATGTTCGCCGAGCTGTGCGATAACCTGTACCAGTTCGCCTCAGACCGCCCCGCCGCCCTGAAAAAACGGGATATCCAGCGGGAGGCCGACCCAGAGTGGTACAAGTCCAGCGGCTTGACGGGGATGATGCTGTACATCGACAACTTCGCCGGAGATTTGAACGGCGTGCGCAAAAAGCTGCCTTATATTGAGAAAGCCGGGATAAACCTCCTCCACCTGATGCCTTTTTTGGACACCGTTCCGGGGCGCAGCGACGGCGGCTACGCCGTGGCCGACTTCCGCTCGGTGCGGCCCGACCTGGGCACGATGGAGGACTTGGAACAGCTGGCCGCCGCCTGCCACGAGCAGGGCGTCAACCTGTGCATGGACTTTGTGATGAACCACACCAGCCAGGACCATGAATGGGCGAAAAAGGCCCGCCAGGGCGACGGGGAATATATGAGCCGCTACTTCTTTTTCGCCGACCCGTCCATCCCCCAGCAGTATGAAAAAACCGTCCCCCAGGTGTTCCCCACCACCGCCCCCGGCAACTTCACCTGGCTTCCGGACTGCGGCCACTACGTCATGACCTCCTTCTACCCCTACCAGTGGGATTTGAATTACCGCAACCCCCGCGTTTTTAACGAAATGATGTACAATTTCCTCTATCTCGCCAACAAGGGCATGGACATGATCCGCATCGACGCGGTGCCCTACATCTGGAAGGAGCTGGGCACCGACTGCCGTAATCTGCCCCAGGTTCACACCATTGTGCGCATGATGCGGATGATCGGTGAAATCGTGTGCCCCAGCGTAATCCTGCTGGGCGAGGTGGTGATGGAGCCCGTCAAAGTCGTCCCCTATTTCGGCACGGTGGAAAAGCCGGAGTGCCACCTGCTCTACAACGTCACCACCATGTGCACCACCTGGCACACCGTGGCCACCAGGGACACCCGGCTTCTGCGCAAGCAGCTGGATATCGTCAACGCCCTGCCCAAGCAGTACGTGTTTTTGAACTACCTGCGCTGCCACGACGACATCGGCTGGGGGCTGGACTACGCCGCCTTGGCCCAGTGGGGCATCTCCGAGGTCGCCCACAAAAAATTCCTCAGCGACTGGTTCCAGGGCCTGGTCCCGGGCAGCGTCAGCCGCGGGGAGCTGTACAACGCCGACCCCTCCAGCGGCGACGCCCGGCAGTGCGGCACCACCGCCTCCCTGTGCGGCATTGAGAAGGCGGGTTTTGAGCGGGACGAGGCCGCCATGGAACGGGCGGTGCAGTTCGACCTCACCCTCCACGCCATGATGTTTATGCAGACCGGCCTGCCCCTGCTGTACAGTGGGGATGAGATCGCCCAGGTGAACGACTACAGCTACAAAGACGACCCCAACAAGGCGGAGGACAGCCGGTACCTCCACCGGGGCAAGCTGCGCTGGGATCTGGCGGAGCACGCCGACGACCTCTCCACCCCGGAGGGCCGGGTGTTCACCGGCCTCAGGGCTTTGGGGGCGCTGCGCAGGGCAAACCCCGCCTTCCACGCGGCGGCTGACGTCTGGACGCTGGACACCGGGGACGACGGGGTGCTGGCCATCGGGCGGTGCTATGGGGGCCAGAAGCTCATCGGCGTATTCAATTTTACCGGGGACGGGAAGGCCGTTGCTCTCCCCCACAACCCAGGAGAGTTCACCGGCCTGCTGGACGGGGAATCTTATATCCTGCAAGATTTGTCCATCTCGCCCTACGGCTTCCTCTATCTGGCCCAGGCCCAGGGCTGACCTGTCGGGGAACGGGCTGCACGCCCCTACTTCCCCCCCCGGTTTTTCCGGTACCAGTCCAACCGGTCGTCCCACTTCCGGCCGCTGGCGCGGTGGTAGATCTCAATGCCCGCGGCAATGGCAGCAAATATCAGCACAAAGAATATGCCGAATATCGCCCATGCCCCGGCCTGATCCGCCGGGAACCAGCCGAAGCCTACCGCGAAAGCGGTGAGGACGGCTCCAAAAACCACGAAAAACAATACCATTCGCCAGCCGTAGGCCAGCCTTTTGATGAACAAGTCGGAAAACGCCGCGACCTGCATAAAGCCCGCCGCGGCTCCCGCCGCCAACAGGGAGAACAGCATGGGCAGGGACGCGCCCTCCTGCTTGAACACCCACAGGAAAAATACATAGAAGCACATGGCGGCGGTGTAGTTCAGGGCTGCCCGCTCCTTGACGGCCACTATCACTTCCAAAAACTTTTTCATCGTTTTCGCTCCTTTCAAAGCCCCAGCTTTTTCTTGATGGCGGGGACGTACTGGCGGTTGGCCACTACCACCTCGCCGTTAGACATGGTGAGCCGCAGCCGCCCGCCGAACTCGGGGCGCAGGGACTTCACCTGGTTAAAATTCACGATGGCCGATTTGCTCACCCGCACAAAATCCCGGGCGGCCAGCTGGCTTTCCAGCTCGTACAGCCGCAGGCGGCTTTCGTATACGCCGTCCGCAGTGTAGAGGAAGGTGCCCCGGTCCACGGTGTCGATATACAGCACGTCGTCCTCGTCCAGGATGCAGGTCTGTCCGTCCCGCTCCCCGGTGAGCCGGGCCCCGGACAGCCGCAGCAGTTCCACCAGCCGGGACGCCTCGGCGTCCATCCGGGGACAGCGTATGACCACCTCCGTTTGCTCCAGCCCCGGGTTCTCCTCTACGGTCACTTTCATGGGCATCACTCCTTTCGCGCCGCCGGGTTTTCGTTGGTCCCCGTTTCAAACCTCTCGCAGCCGTATTTTTAACATACACGATAGACCCACCGTTGGCAAGGGCCGGAACCGCGACCTGCGCCCCTGCCGGACCCACCTGCATCATCCGCCCCCCTGCCTGCGGGAACGCGCGCGCCGGCCGGATGGGATGATCCCATCCGGCCGGCGCGTTCTGCCGTTCTTTCTGTTGCGGGCGGGGCGCCTACCCCGCCTTCACCTGCCCGCCGCCGCACTGAGTGCAGCCGTGCCCGCAGGTCCAAAGACGCTCCGCCGTCCCGTCCCACGCTTCAGCGTAACCGTCGCACTTGGCACACAGGTGCTCCGCGCTCTCCGGGGATTGCAGGTCGGTGGATTTCGCCCCCGTGGCCGCCACCATCTCCCGCAGTTTGTCCGGGTTCTCCAGCATAGGGCAGGGCTTCAGATGGTTTTCGTTGAAGGGCTGGCCGTCGTGGTAGGCCATGAACATGGGGGAGCACAGGCAATCCAGCAGGGATTTCTGCCGGATATTGGAATCGGAGTAGTGGACAAATACGCAAGGGTCCACGTCCCCGTTGGCGTTGATGTGGAGATAGCGCCGCCCCCCGGCGATGCAGCCGCCCACATACTCCCCGTCGTTCTGGAAGTCGATGAGGAACAAGGGCTTGCTCTTGCGGTAGGCCCGGATGCGGCCGTACATGGCTTCCCGCTGCTCCGGGGAGGGCATCAGCTCGGGTGCGGCGTCGTTGCCCACCGGCATATAGTGGAAGTACCAGGTGAACTTGGCTCCCCACTCCACCAGCTTGTCCACAAATTCCTCCGAGCTGATGGAGTCCAGGTTGGCGCTGGTATAGCAGCAGGAGGTGCCGAAGGGCAGCTTTTTCGCCTTCAGGATTTCCATGGCCTTCCGCACCTTTTGGAATACACCGTCCCCCCGGCGGCCGTCGGTGGCCTCCTCAAACCCCTCCACGCTGATGGCAGGGATGAAGTTCTTCACCCGCAGCATCTGGTCGGCAAAATTTTCATCAATGAGGGTGGCGTTGGTGAAGCAAAGGAACTCGCAGTCGCTGTGTTTGTTGCACAGGGCAATGAGGTCGTCCTTGCGCACCATGGGCTCGCCGCCGGTGTAGATATAGATGTACACCCCCAGCTTTTTTCCCTGGGTGATGATACTGTCGATCTCGTCAAAGCTGAGGTTGAGCTTGTTGCCGTACTCCGCCGCCCAGCAGCCCGTGCAGTGCAGGTTGCAGGCGGAGGTGGGATCCAGCAGGATGGCCCAGGGGATGTTGCAGCCGTAGCGCTCCCGGGCCTCCTCCTGCATGCCCCAGCCGATGAGGTTGCCGTTGAGCATGAAGTTCTCAAAGAAGGTCTTGCGCACCTCGCCGTCGATATCCGTCCACATACTGCGGATGAGCCTGTACCAGTTGTTGTCCGGATCCTCGATCACCCGGCGGAAGGCGGCGCGCTGGTCGGGGAAACTGTTGGGGCCGTCCCCAGCGAAGCGGTCCACCCAGTCCATCAGCTTGGGGATATTGGCGTCCGGGTCTTTGTCCAGATAGCTGTACGCCGTCCGGAAACCCGCCTTTTTCACGTAATTCATCATAGTCATCTTTCGCACGTTCCTTTCTGTCCCGCAGTGGTTCTCCGGGGCCGCCGCCCCTTGTGTTCAGCGCCATGATACCCCCCGCCGCGGGCAATTTCCATAGACAGGAAGAAGGCCCTTGTCAAAACTCTGACAAGGGCCTTCTTCCTGTAAATTTTTGTCGAATCACGGGGAAGCTCCCCCTATTGCCCCTTCTTCTTCTGGGCCAGCCGCTCCAAGGTGTAGTCCAGGCAGCCCTCCACCAGAATATCAAAATCATCCAGCCGCTCGATGACGCTGGACGGCATCCCCCGCTCCACCCAGCTGAGCACGATGCTGGCCAGCGCCTGGGTGAGCAGCTCCGACATGAAACTGATCTGGTCCTCCGTTACCCCGTGCCGCTGGGCCGCCAGCCGGGTGCGCGCCTCCACCAGCGGCGCGCACCACCGGCGCAGGTCATGCTCCACATAGCTGCGCTCATAGGCGCGGTAGACGTTGAGCACCAGCGTGCGGTTCCCCCGCAGCAGAGTGAGCACCTGCTCCAGCGATGACCGCCAGTCCTCCGGGCCCGCCACCCCCAGCTCATCCAGCAGCTGCTGAATGGCGTAGTCCACCACACTGTAAAGGTCGGAAAAATGGTAGTAAAACGCCTGCCGGGAGATTCCGCACCGCTCCACCAGCTCCGTGACGGTGATGTCGTCCAGCCGCTTTGCCTGGAGCAGCTCCCGCAGCGCTCCCACAATTTCGTTTTTTGTAGATTTTGCCATTAAATTCCCTCGCTTCCCGGAATTATGCTCAAATTATACCGGATTCTACCAAGCTCTACAAGCCATGCCTTTTGACATTTCCTCAATCTTGTCAAAAGCCGATCCGCCGCGCATAGCCCCGGCCCCCCTGCGGCATACTGGACTGGGAGTGATTTCAAAATGCGGGAAAATAAGTCCGGCGCGCTGTGGTTCACCCTGGCGGGCGCCGCCGCGGGGCTGGTAAACGGGTTCTTTGGCGGGGGCGGCGGCATGGTGCTGGTCCCCCTGCTGGCAGGCAAGTGTGGGCTGGACCAGCGGCGGGCCTTCGCCACGTCGGTGGCGGTGATCGCGCCGCTGTGCGCCTTGTCCGCCGCCATCTACTGGTTCCGGGGGGACCTGGAGCCCGCCGCCGCGCTGCCCTACCTGGCGGGCGGGCTGGCCGGGGGGCTCATCGGCGGGAAGGTGTTCCAAAAGCTGTCCATGGCATGGCTGCGCCGGGGGTTCGCCCTGCTCATCCTCTACGGCGGCGTGAGGGCGCTGCTATGATAAATTGGCTGATTGCCGCTCTGGCCGGGGCGGTCACCGGGGTGCTGTCCGGCTTCGGGGTGGGGGGCGGCTCGCTGCTGCTCATCTATATGACCAGCTTTGCCGGGGTGGCCCAGAACCAGGCCCAGGGGATCAACCTGCTCTATTTCCTCCCCGCCGCAGCCGCCGCCCTTCCTGCCCATTTCAAAAACGGCTACGTGGAAAAAAAAGCGCTGCTGCCCGCCATCGCCGCGGGGCTGGCCTGCTCCTCCCTGGCCGCCTGGGCCGCCACCGCCCTGGACGTGGACATCCTCCGGAAGTGCTTCGGCGTGTTCCTTTTGCTCATCGGCCTGCGGGAGTTGTTTAAAAAAGGATAATCCCCCCTTGCGTTTCCGCCGTCCCCGTGCTAAGATACTGTCTGCCGGACGGGCCCCGCGGCCCGCCCGGCAAATATACTTAGGAGCGCGTACGCTTATGAACCCAATCCTTTTCGTCACCCTGCTCACCGCCGCCACCGGCGTGGGGGGGCTGGCCCTGGGCGGCGTCCTCGCCGCACTCGTCAAGCGGGAATCCCCCCGGGGCACCAGCCTGCTGCTCAGCTTCACGGGTGGGCTGATGCTGGCCATCGTGTCCCTGGACATGATACCCGAGGCCATTGAGGCCGTCCCCTGGCTGCCCATGACGCCGCTGGTTCTGGTGGCGGGTTTTGCCGTCACCTACCTGCTCAACTGCTGGATCGACAAGAGCGCCCACCACGAGGACAAAAATAACCCCCACCACTGCGCCTGCGGGCACCATGACCTGCACACCGCCGGCATCGTGCTGGCCGCGGCGGTAGCCCTGCACAATGTGCCAGTGGGCATGGCCGTAGGGGCCACCGTAGCGGTGGAGGGCATCTGCCTGGCCAGCGTACTGGCCGCCGTCACCATCGGCCTGCACAACCTGCCCGAGGGGATGAGCATCGCCGTTCCCCTCCTCCACGACGGCTCCAAAACCCTGAACGCCATCGCCGTAGCCGCCCTGAGCGGCCTGCCCACGGTGCTGGGCGCCCTGGCGGGCTACCTGGTGGGCAACCAGGCTCCTTCCGCCCTGGCCGCCGCCCTCAGCCTGGCCGCGGGCGCCATGCTGTACGTGGTGTTTTTCGAGTTGCTCCCGGAAGCCTCCGCCCAGTGGAAGTCCCGCTGGTCCATCCTGGCCACGGTGCTGGGCTTCGCCCTGGGGGTGCTGCTCATCTTCGGCCACACCGGGCTCCACCACTAAAAAAAGAAAACCGCGGCGTCCTCTGGGCGCCGCGGCCTTTTTCCTTTTACATCAGCTTTACGGTGAAAAACACCGCCTGGATGAACAGCCAGCCCGCCAGCACAAACAGCAGGTAGTAGGCCACGCCCGCCCCCATGACCAGCCCCAGCACCATGGAAACCGCCGTCAGCGCACAGGTAACCCAGGTAAGCAGGTAGCTGGTATCCGCCGGCATCACCTGCACACGGCCCAGCTTCCCGCCGTTCCGGATCAGCAGGAAGGCCAGCACAACCGCCGCCGCCAGGGCCGCGAACCCCAGTGCAAAGCACACGCGGACGGTAGTGGGATGATCCATATAGTACTCCCGGAACATCCACAGGGCGGCCAGCCCGCCCCCGGCCAGCATGGCGTTGAGGAAAAACACCCGCTGGTAGAGGAAGAAGATCACGATCAGCACCGCGCCCGCCGCAGGCATCACCATCATGATGTTCATGCCCGCATCAAACAAGTAATAGGCAAATCCCGAAACCACCCACAGCAGGGCCACCCCGGCGGTGCACGCCCAGGGCAGCACGGCGGATTTCCCCCCGCGGACGCGGAGCACCGCCCAGACAACCCCCGCCGCCACCAGCGCCGCGCCCGCAAAGCTGAACACCTGGAAAAACACCTTCAGCCCGTAGGCCACAGCGCCGCCAAACAGCAGGTTCACGTAGACCTGCCGGAGAAACAGGATGACCAGCTCCACCACAACCGCGCCCGCCAGCCAGAGCAGCATCTTGTTGAACGCGGCGTCTTCCTTGCTGGCGCGCTGTTCGCGCTTGCCTTTTTCAAACATTTTTATCAGTCCTTTATCATCAATCGGCGGCCACCCTCCGGCGCCGCGCCAGCGTTATTTTGCGCAAACCCCCGGGGAAAATCCGCCCCGCAGCGTTAAGCAGGTAGTAGTATACCAGAAACCGACGCGCTTTGCAATAACCAAAATTCAACCCAGCGACGCAGGGCCGAACCCGTGGGGCAGCAGCTCCCGCAGGGGCAGCTTTACAAACGCCCCGTCCCCCCGGGCCACCAGCACCTCCAGATCCGGCGCGAACTCGTAGAGCATCTGGCGGCACGCCCCGCAGGGCCAGCAGTAGTCCGTGCTCTTCCCCACCACCGCGAGGCGCTCAAAGCCGTCCCGCCGACCCTCGCTCACCGCCTTCACCAGCGCTGTGCGCTCGGCGCAGATGGTGGAGCCGTAGGCGGCGTTCTCCACGTTGCAGCCGGTAAACACCGTGCCGTCCGCGCACAGCAGGGCCGCCCCCACCGGGAATTTGGAATAGGGCACATACGACCGCCCCAGCATGGTAAAGGCGAGGTCGATCAGGGCCTGGTCGGTCATCTTTGTCAGCCTCCCTAAAAATAAATAAAATACGCCCCCTGCCGGCAAAAAGGGCTTGACGCAAGGCGGCGTTTATGGTATTATAAAGTGCTTTTGTGTGCAGCAAAAAGGGGGAGGACACTCCCCCACGTTAGGTACAGTATAACAGGCCGCGGGGAAAAACGCAAGCGGAAATTTCAAACCCGTGACAACAGGTCCGGGCGTTTCGCCCCGGCGGCCGGGAAATTTTGACGAAGTGGAGCGTGATTGGCAAATGGCGAGAGCGGTCAAAGACGTCTGGTACGGCAAGACCATGCGCAAGAGCTTCGCCCGCAGCGACGAGATCCTGGAGATGCCCTACCTCCTGGAAATCCAGAAGAAGTCCTACAAGTGGTTCCTGGAGACGGGCCTCCAGGAGGTCTTTAACGACGTGGACTCCATCACCGACTACGCGGGCAACCTGGAGCTGTCTTTCATCAGCTTCTCCATGGACGACCCTCCCAAGTACACCATCGAGGAGTGCAAGGCCCAGGACATGACCTACGCCGCCCCTATGAAGGTGCAGGTCCACCTGCGCAACAA
>CAJULZ010000045.1 GCA_910587205.1 uncultured Oscillospiraceae bacterium | reverse complement strand
GGCCCACCGCCACCTTGGCGATATAGGGCACCAGGTTGTTGGGGATGCCGTTGGGATCCTCGCCGATGAGGCCGCTCTCGTGGGCGCCGATGGGATTAAAATACCGCAGCAGGGCCACGTTCAGCGTGGGGTCGGCGGCGCAGATATCCATCAGGATTTTCTCCTGGAACAGCTTGGAGGTGCCATAGGGGTTGGTGGTGCCGCCGGTGGGGAAGTCCTCCTGGATAGGGACGGTGTGCGGGTCGCCGTACACCGTGGCGGAGGAGGAAAACACGAAGTTGCGCACCCCATGGCGGCGCATGGCCTGGAGGAGGTAGAGGGTGCTGATCAGGTTGTTGGAATAATACTCCAGGGGCTTGGCCACGCTCTCGCCCACGGCTTTCAGGCCGGCGAAGTGGATGACGGAGTCGATGTCCGGGTACTGAGTGAACAGGGCCTCCACCTCGCCCTCGCGGCACAGCTCGGTCTTGACAAAGGGCACCTGTTTGCCGGTGATCTGCTCCACCCGCTTCAGGGCCTCCTCGCAGGAATTGTACAGATTGTCCGCCACCACGATATCATAGCCCGCGTTGAGAAGCTCCACGCAGGTGTGGCTGCCGATATAGCCGGCTCCGCCGGCGACAAGAATGGACATGATGACCGCTCCTTTCAGATGCATGGCACATTTACCGTTTTTTTGAACCCGTCCCTATTGTAAGCGCGCCGGGCCCGGAAGGGAATATGCGATCGTGTACATTATTTGCACAATCGTCCGGAGACGCGCCCAGGCCCTCGGACAGCATCTTGACGCTTCTGGCGTACTCGCTGGGGGACATCCCCGTGGCGATGCGGAACCGCCGGGAGAAGTAGTGCACCGACTGATAGCCCAGCCGGGCGGCAATCTGGGTGAAATTGAGGCGGCCCTCCCGGATCAGCCGCCGGGCGGCCTGGATTTTCAGCCCGCCCAGGTAGGCCATCACGCCGCCGCCGGTGCGGGCGTGGAACAGCTTTTGCAGCTGGCTGCGGCCCACCAGGTTGTCCCGGCACACCTCCTCGAGGGTGAGGGGGCGGTTCAGACGGCGCTCCAGGTAGTCCGTCACCTGGGCGAACACGCCGTCATCCTCGGCGCGGGGGTCGGCGGCGGCGTGGGGCTGGGCCTCCCGGCGCACCAGGCGGATGAGCAGCTCTTCCAGCGCGGCGCACAAAAGCTGCTCCCCGCCGAAAGGCTGGCTGTCCCTGCGCTGGAGCTGGGTGACGCTGGGGAGGTTCAGCGGGGTGGAGAAAGCGGCGGCGCTCTCCGCCACGATGCGGCCCAGCAGGGCCCGCTCCTCCCCGCAGATGGAACTCACCCGTCCGCGGAAGAAGTCCATGGCGGGGCTGTCACAGCCAAAGCCCACCACCACCAGGTCGGGGGCGACGCCGTCGGCGGAGAAGGCGTGGAACTCCCCCGGGGCGTGGAAGACCACCTGCCCCTGCCCCAGGCGGCAGGCGCGCTCCCCGGCGGTGACGCGCACCGCGCCTTTGTCCACGTATAAAAATTCCCAGAAGTCGTGGCATTCCCCGGGATAGGCGTAGGTGCCGGTGTATTCAAAGTAGTGGACGGAATAGAGCTGGCGCACCTCCAAGGGGCGGCAGGGAGTAAGGGGGTGGTAGTCCAGAGGCGGGTTGGCAACGGCCACGGAGATCCCTCCCATGGGTAAAAAATAGAAATAAGAAATATAACCTATTATACCCTATCCGACGGAGGTTTTGCAACGGGGGAGGAGTGAAATGATTCCCCAGGGCTTCCATTTGCCGCCGCCGGGCCTTATAATTCCTGTGGGGGCGGCCGCGCGGAAAAAAGCAGCTGGGACAGGGCATATCCCGCCCCCATTTGCGTCATGATGGGTGAAAGGAGGTGGGGGTATGGACGACAGCGCGATCATCGCGCTCTATTGGAGCCGGGACGAGAGCGCCATTGCGGAAACTCAGCGGAAGTACGGCCCATACTGCCGCGCCATCGCGATGAACATACTGGGCAGCCGTGAGGACGCGGAGGAGTGTGTCAGCGACACCTTCCACAGCGCCTGGAACGCCATCCCGCCCCAGCGGCCGGGGAGCCTGCCCGGGTTTTTGGGCCGGATCGTGCGCAACCTGTCCATCAGCCGGTGGCGGCGGGAGCGGGCTCAAAAGCGGTACGCCGGGCTGGACGTGATGCTGTCCGAGCTGGAGGAATGCCTGCCCGGCCCCGGCGGGGTAGAGGAGGCGGTGGAAGGGCGGGAGCTCACCGGCTGCATCGAGGGCTGGCTGGACGGTCTGGGCCGGGAGGACCGGGCGGTGTTCCTGCGGCGGTACTGGTACGGCGAGGAGGTCCGGGCGCTGGCAAAAGCCTGGGGCGTAGGGGCCAACCAGATGGCCAAGCGGCTCCAGCGCCTGCGGAAGGACCTGAAACGGGAATTGGAACAGGAGGGATACGCCCTATGAACGGGGAAGATTTGTTTGACGCCATCACCCAGGTGCGGGACGCTCTGGTGGACGAGGCCGCCCAGACAGAGCCCGCGAAGGTGCGGGCCGGCTGGCTGAAATTCGGCGCGGCGGCCGCCGCAGTGGTACTGGTTGTGGGACTGGGGGCCGGAGTGCTGGGCGGGAAGCTGCCCCGCCTCTCCAGCGGCTTTGGGGTCGCCCCGCCCACCAACAACGATCCGGGAAGCGCACCGGGGGGAGACGGCGGCCCGGGCCACGACGAGGGGTCTGTCTTCATGTCCTACGCCGGGCCGGTGTTCCCCCTGGCAGTCCCCAGCGGCGGGGAGGGGCTCATCGCCCAGCGGGAGGTGACATATGATTTTTCCGGGTGGGGAGAGCAGCCCTGGCCCCACCAGATGCCCACCACGGACCGCTATACCATCGGCAACCCCACGGGGGAGGACAAGACCGTCACCCTGTATTACCCCTTTGCCAGCTCGCTGGGCGATCTGAAGGATGACACCCCGGTGCTGAAGGTGGATGGGGCGGAGGCGGAAACCACTCTGCGGGTGGGGAGCTACTCCGGGGGGTTCCAGACGGTCCCCGGCGGGGAGGACGCGGGGCTGCTGAACCTGGAGCAGTTCAACAGCTGGGAGCAGTACCGGGACCTGCTGTCCGATGGACGCTATTTGGAAAATGCCCTGGGGGACCACCATGACCTGTCGGACATCCCGGTGACGGTATACGAGTTTTCCAATTACTGGGGTCCCCAGCCGGACAGCGCGAAGGGGATCCCCAACGCCACCATCCGGGCGGAATTCGACCTGGACTACAGCAGGACCACCGTGCTGGCCTACGGCTTCCACGGGGCCGGCATTGACCCGGACGCGGGGCACATGATGCAGAGCTTTTCCATCCCCAGGGAGTTTGACCCGGAGAACGGAGATGCCTTCTACCTGTTCGTGTTGGGGGACGACATCGCCAACCTCACCACCCAGGGCTACGCCACCGGCGGGGCGGACACCAGGGATACGATCGAAGCGGGGGTGGACGTGGAGCGGTACGTCACCGACCTGGACAGCGCTCTTCGGAAGGCGGCGGAGCAGATGTACCGGCGCTGCTCCTGGTGGAGCGAGTGGGACGAGGCGGACCGGCCGGACTTTGAGATGTACTTCGGGCTGCTGAAGGACGACCTGGCGGCCTACGGCCTGATCGCCGACGAGCCGGTGGCGCGGTATGACACCGGGTGGCTCCAGGAGATGGACGTGGTGTGGATGAACCGGGTGTTTTACCTGGAGGCCGGCGTTACCGTCCCCGCCGGGGGCAGCGTGACGGTGGAGGCGGCGTTCTCCAAGGGGGGCAGCTATGACTTTTACTGCGGCAGCCCGGAAGGGGAGAGCGTTTATGGTTATGATTTGATGACCCGGCTGGACAGCAGCCTGGAGATTGCCCAGCAGACCGCCCGGGCGGTCAACACGGACGGCGTGGAGATTGTCCGGCAGAACTATGGCTTTGACTGGGCCGGCGGCGTGGACACGGTGGGGCTGGACCCGGCGGAGGAGCACTACTACCTGGAAATACGGGCCGCGCAGAGCGAATAAGACAGGAAGCCCCCGGAGCCTTAAGGCCCCGGGGGCTTGCGCATGGGTTTAGCAGGGGAGCTGCTTGCCGGTGAGCTCCTCGACGGCGTGGAGCAGCAGGGGCATGTCGATGGGCTTGGGCAGGTGGAAGTTGATGCCGCTCTCCTGGGAGCGCTGCCGGTCGTTTTCCAGCACGTTGGCGGACAGGGCGATGATGGGGGTGGAGGCTGCCGCGGGGTCGGGCAGGGCGCGGATGGCCCGGGCGGCCTGCCAGCCGTCCAGAACCGGCATCTGGAGGTCCATGAGGATTACGTCGTAATGGCCGGGGGCGGAGCGCTCCATCTGGTCCACGGCGAGGCGGCCGTTTTCCACCGCGTCCACCACAAAGCCCATCTGCCCAAGGAGTTCCTGGGCAATTTCCCGGTTGATATCGTTGTCCTCCGCCATGAGGATGCGCAGGACGCCGTCCCGGGCCGGGGCGGCGGGCGGCCCCGCGCCGGGGCGGGGCTGGATGCGGAGGGTGAGGGTGACGGTAAAGGTGCTGCCCTGCCCCACCGCGCTGTGCACGTCGATGGCGCCGCCCATGAGGTCCACAATGTTCTTGGCGATGGTCAGGCCCAGGCCCACGCCGTGGACGCCGCTGAGAGTGGTGTTTTTCTCCCGGCTGAAGGGCTCGAACACCTGCTTCAAATAGTCCGGGCTGATGCCGATGCCGGAATCCTCCACTGAAATGAGGTAGACGCCGCAGCCGTTGGGCAGCTCCGCGCCCTGGGTGACGGTGATGGACACCTGCCCGCCGGGGTTGGTGTAGGTCACGGCGTTGTTGGACAGGTAAAGCAGCAGCTGGCGCAGCTTATCCCGGTCGGCGTAGACGGCGCTGTGGCGCAGCCCGCCGCAGTCCAGGCGGAACGTAATGTCCTTTTCCTGGGCCTGGGGGTGGAGGAAGTCGAAGATACGCTGCGCGATTTCCCGAAGGTCGCACTCCTCCTCCGCGCCGGAGGCGCTGGCCTGGTCGGACACCTCCAGCACCTTTTCAATCATGTCCAGCAGCTTCCGCCCGGATTCCTCCGCCCGCTCCAGGTAGGCCGCAGCCTGGGCAGGGTTTTCCAGGCTGCGCCGGGCCAGGGACGTGAGGCCGAAAATGGCGTTAAGAGGGGTGCGCATATCGTGGGACATGTTGGAGAGGAAAGCGTTTTTGCTGGTAATGGCGGAATTGGCCTTGTCCAGCGCCTCGGCCAGCAGGGCCTGCTGTTCCATCTGCTGCTGGATCTCCTCGTCCACCCGGCGGTAGCCCAGCACCACCTGGCACGGGCCGCCCTCGTGGCCCACGCTGACCAGCCGGAGCTGGAGGTACTGCACTTCGCCGTCCACCAGGACGCGATAGTTGAAGTAGTAGGTCCGGCTGCCGGCCAGCTTTTCCCGGATGTACCCCGGGGCGGTGGCCTGGGCCACCAGTTCCCGGTCATCGGGATGGACCCATGTATCCAGATAGCAGGCGGCGTACTGGGTGTAGGACCGGTCGTCGGGGAGCTTTTCGTAGAACAGGACGGAGGTGCGGTGGCTCAGCCGGTAGGGGACCACCAGGTCCGCGTCCAAGTCCACATAGCAGATGGATTCATAGTTGATGCTGAGGCCCTCGATTACCTCCAGCTGGCGCAGGTATTCCTCGTTGAGCAGGCTGCGCTCCTCATCGTACTCCTGGATGAGAGTTTGGAGCTTGTGGGCCTCGTCCAGCCGGTCCTGGACCAGCTGGGTCTTCTCTGTGAGGAAGCGGCGGCGCTTTTCCGTGGCGTCGCCCAAAAAGACGTAGAAAATATCCCCTGCGGCGGCGGTGTGGACGAAGTGGCCGTAGTCCTCGACCCAGCGGATGGACCCGTCGCTGGCGCGGATGCGGTATTCCACATAGTCCAGGTCAAATTGGCTGGCGGCGATCTGGGTTCGGATGCTGGATTCCACCGTCTCCAGGTCGTCGGGGTGCACCATGCCGCGGAAGGAGTTGCCCGTGAGGGCGCGGAACTGCTCCATACTGCCGCACTGGAATATGCGCAGCAAGGCCAGGTTGGCGTAGATAATCTCCTCGTCCCGGTCGGCATGGTAGATCAGGAAACCGCCGGGCATCTCATCCATAAACCGAATGAAGGCGGCGGCTACCTCTTGCGCGGGGTCCACCGCGCCGGGCCGCGCCCCGCCCTCCCGTGGGGGGCAGAGCGTCCGCAGGACCTGTTCGATGCGGCCGCGGGTGTGATCCTGTTGGCTCATGTGGGGGCACCCCTCCTTTCAGGATGAGGATTTTGCAGATTTCATAGGAGGCGTCTGCGCACCCAGCGGACTGACTGCCCGCTGGATGAAAAAGGAAATCTGCGTTTTTCAACTGCGCTGACTATATCACATTCCGGGGGATTTGTCACCACCCAGGCCGGAAAAAATCTGAAAAGCCGGGGCTCAGGGGGAGGTGAGCGTCACCCGGACGGCGACCGGGTTGTGGTCGGTATACTGGAAGTGCATATCCAGCGTCTCCACGCTGTTCAGGGCCACGTTAGGGGAGAGGATGAAGCCGTCGATGACATAGAACTGGTTGCCCGCGGGGTCCGGGTCATAGGGGTGGTTGAGCAGACGGCAGCTGGGCACGGCCAGGTCACAGGCAAATTGCCAGCCCTCCGGCAGAATGTCGTTTTCCAGCACCCCCGGCGTCCACAGCGACGGGTCCTGGATGGGGAAGGCGTCCAGCGCCCCGGGGAAGGTCTGATTGAAGTCGCCCCCAGCGATGACGTAATTGCCCTTTTCATACTCGGCGGTGAGCACGTCCAGGAGCGCCTTGGTCTGGGCGGCCTTGCCCTCGCCGTCGTCATAGGCCTCCAGGTGGAGGTTGACCAGCACCAGCTCTTTGTCCGAGCCGTCCAGGGGAACCCGGCTGACCAGCAGGCACCGCTTCAAATTGGCGGTCCGCACCGGCCAGGAGAAGGGGCAGGGCAGGGCGATGCGCCGGGCATGTTCTACAGGGAAGATGCTCAAGGTCTGCAGGCCGCTGTGCACCTTGCCCATGGGGGGTAGGGGGTAGGGCACAAAGTCACAGGAATAGTTCAGGGCGTAGGCGTCGTCATAAGGGCCCGTTGCTTCATCCCGCATCGCAATATGGTAGAAAAGACGCTGATCCACGCCGGAAGTGCGGGAGGAATCCGTGTCCACCTCCTGGAGGAAGTATACATCGGCGGCCTGCGCCTGGAGCTGCTGGATGATACCGTTCCGGTTGGCGGTCTCCTGCTCCCCGGTGGGGGCCACGTCGCGGCCGCCGTCCATGAAGAAGTCGGCATCCGCCCCTAACCCGCAGTATCCGGTGTTTTGGGACAGGATGGTAAGGCTCTTTCCCACGTACAGGGTGTGGTTTGCCCCGCTGTCCAGGGTATCTGTAATATCCTCTATCGCATCCGGCTTGTACTCCGTCACGGTGAGCCAGCCCACCAGCCCGATGACGGCCAGCAGGATGACACCCAGGCAAATGCCCGCGATTTTTAAAATTTTCTTTGCCATAGCTCCGCGTCCTCCCGTTCCGGGCCCGCCGCGCCCGTCAGTACAATCCGGCGACGATGTCCACGCACTTGTCGATGCCCAGCTCGCCGCTGTCCAGAGTGATATGGTAATTCTGTGCCCGGCCCCACTTCATATCGGTATAGAACCGGTAGTAGGCCGCGCGGCGCTTGTCCTTGTCGGTGAGCCGCTGCTCCGGGGAGATGTCCCGCTCGCCGTACTCCTTGACGATGCGCTCCGCCCGGTGTTCCATGCTGGAGTGGATGAATACCCGCAGACAGTTGGCCTTGTCCCGGAGGATGTAGTCGGCGCACCGCCCTACGATGACGCAGGATTCCTTCTCCGCCAGGTCGCAGATGATGTTGTGCTGGATGACCCACAGGCGGTCCTGGTTGGTGGGGCCCATCCGGCGGCTGGACAGGGTGGCGGCAAACCAGCCGCTGGGGGCGTATTCCCCCTCCTCCCGGATATAGTCCGCCATGAAGCCGCTGTGCTCCACAATTTTTTGGATAAGCTCATTGTCGTAGCAGGGGATATTGAGCCGCTCGGCGACCCGCCTGCCGATGGTGTGTCCGCCGCTGCCGAACTCCCGGCTGACGGTGATCACTCGGTTTTTCATCGTAGTCCCTCCTCGGTTTTGAAATGCCTACACCCCTATTTTAATGCAAAGGGGGGGCGGGGTCAAGGACGAGATTTCCAGGCGGTGGGAAAATGACTTCCTGGGGAGGCCCGTCGGCCTTCCCAGGAAGCGTTTTCGTATGGGGTTTGGGAACCTGTCAGTCAGCGAACATGGGGGTGGACAGGTAGCGGTCGCCGGTGTCGGGCAGCAGGGCTACGATGGTTTTGCCCCGGTTTTCCGGGCGCTTGGCGAGCTGGACGGCGGCCCACACCGCAGCGCCGGAGGAGATGCCCACCAGCACGCCCTCGGCGCGGCCCATCAGCCTGCCGGCGGCAAAGGCGTCCTCGTCCTCCACGGCGATGACCTCGTCGTACACGGCGGTGTTCAGCACCTCGGGCACGAAGCCAGCGCCGATGCCCTGGATCTTGTGGGGCCCGGCGGCGCCTTTGCTCAGTACGGGGGAGGAGGCGGGCTCCACCGCCACCACCTTGATATTGGGATTTTGCTCTTTCAAATACTCGCCCACGCCGGTGACGGTGCCGCCGGTGCCTACGCCCGCCACGAATATGTCCACATGGCCGTCGGTGTCCGCCCAGATCTCCGGGCCGGTGGCGGCGCGGTGGGCGGCGGGGTTGGCGGGGTTGACGAATTGGCCGGGGATGAAGCTGCCGGGGATCTCTTGGGCCAGCTCACCGGCCCTGGCGATGGCCCCGGCCATGCCCTTGGCCCCCTCGGTGAGCACCAGTTCCGCGCCGTAGGCCCTCATGATCTGACGGCGCTCCACGCTCATGGTGTCGGGCATGACGATGATAACGCGGTATCCCCGGGCGGCGGCGACGCTGGCCAGGCCGATGCCGGTGTTGCCGGAGGTGGGTTCGATGAGAACGGAGCCGGGGTTCAGCAGGCCCTTGGCCTCGGCGTCGTCGATCATGGCCTTGGCGACCCGGTCCTTCACGGACCCCGCGGGGTTGAAATACTCCAGCTTGGCCAGCACGCGGGCCTGGAGGTCCTGGTTTTTTTCGATGTGGGTGAGCTCCAGGAGGGGAGTCTTGCCGATCAGCTGGTCGGCGGATGTGTAGATGCTGCTCATGGCGGATGCCTCCTTAAAATGATAGGGCTGTAGCCTGCCCCGGTCGCGGCGGGCGTGACCATACTAACCAATCTATCCCATAGGTTAATGTGGATTATACACGTCCGCGGTCCGTATGTCAATGGCGGGAGGCGAAAATCCGTCCGCGCCCTTGATTACCAACTAACCATATTGTATAATGGGTTAATCAGATGAATGGAACCCCCGCTGGCCGCTGAGGGTTCCAATTAGGCTTATTATAGTGGAATGGAGGCGGTGCGGATGTTCATCTCAACCAGGGGACGCTATGCCCTGCGGGTGATGGTGGATCTGGCGGAACACCAGTCGGAGGGCTACATCCCCCTGCGGGAAGTGGCCCGCCGGCAGGGCATCTCGGAAAAATATATGGAGAGCATCGTCAAGCTGCTGGTAAAGGCGAGGCTGCTCTCCGGCGTCCGGGGGAAGGGCGGCGGCTACAAGCTCACCCAGCCCCCGGAGGGGTATACGGTGGAGGCCATCCTCCGGCTCACCGAGGACTCCCTGGCCCCGGTGTCCTGTCTGGAGGAGGGGGCGGCGCCCTGTGCCCAGGCGGCGGAGTGCCGTACGCTGGGCCTGTGGCAGGGGCTGGACCGGGTGGTTCGGAGCTACCTGGGCAGCGTTACCTTGGCCGACCTGATGGAGCGGGGCGGCGGGACGTGACGGGAGGCGCGCCCCGTCAGTCGCACCGCTCCGTCATAATGGCCAGGATGGTCTGATCTGTCTGGCGCATCCCCTGCTGGGCCAGGATGCCCACGTTGGCGATGGTGTTGTCCACCCCTTTGGTGACAATGCCGTCGCCGCTTTTAAATTCCTGGTGGTTCAGGTACATGTGGTAGCCCAGGATGCCCGCGTCCACGCTGGCGGCAATTTTCGCGGCGCAGGAGGGTTTGGCCCCGTCGCAGATGGTGCCGCTGATGATGGCCACGGCGTTGACGATGGTGTGGGCGATGGTCTCATAGCTGCCGTCCAGGAGGTAGGCGATGCCGGCCCCGGCCCCCACCCCGGCGCTGACCGCGCCGCAGTATGCGGACAGCCGGCCGATGCCGCTTTTCTGGTGGACGGTCACCAGGTCGCTGACCAGCAGGGCGCGGTACAGCGTTTCCTGATCCGCCCCCAAGTGCTTGGCGTAGCGCACCACCGGCACGGAGGCGGTGATGCCCTGGTTGCCGGAGCCGGAGAGGATCACCACCGGCATCTCGCATCCGCCCATCCGCGCGTCGCTGCCGGCGGCGGCCCAGGCCTTGGCCTCGGTTTTGATGTCGGCGGGGTAGTCGGCCAGCAGCACGGAGCCGATGTTGGCGCCCCAGCCGCCGCGGAGCCCCTCCTCCGCGATGGCGGTGTTATACGCGGCCTGCTGGGCCAGCAGGGGCGCCAGCTCCTCCAGATCGATGGTGCTGGCAAACTCCAGGATGTCCGCCACGTTCAGCACGCCCTTGTCCGTCAGGTTGTCCTCGGCGGAATCGGAGATGGGTTTTTCCAGCAGGACGGCGCCATCCCGTTCCTCCCGGACGATATTGCTGTGGCTGTTGGCGATATGGACCAGGGCAGAGTGCCCCCCGGCCCACCCGGACAGCCGGATATCCAGCAGACGCGGGGTGTCGGCGCAGACCACCTTGATGGCGGCGTCCTGAGCGTAGGCGGCAATTTCCCCGCGCTGCTCGGCGGGGACGGAGGCGATGACCTGAAGGGCCTTGGAGGCGTCCCCGGCGGTCACGCCGGCGGCGATGGCGGCGCGGATGCCTTTCAGCCCCCCGGTGTTGGGAACCACCACGCTTTTCACGTTTTTGATGATGTTTCCGGACACTTCCGCGCGGATCTGCTCCGGCGCGCCGCCCAGCAGGACGCGCAGCCGCGCGGCCGCGTAGGCCAGGGCGATGGGTTCGGTGCAGCCGGTGGCAGGTACCAGCTCCTCCCGCAGGATAGAGGTATACGCGTGTTTGATTTCATCGGTCAGCATTGTTATCTTCCCTTTCTCAAGCCGCCCGGCGCGCCGGACTCCCTGTGGTTTGACGGGCGCGTCCATTCTGCCCGTCCACCATATATTATACCGTCTTTTTCCGCCTGCGCAAGATAATTTGCCGATATTGTGTGCCCGGGGTGGATTTTTCCGACTGGACGCGCGCGGCGGCGGGGAGGGTGAAAAAATTATTGGCCGGCGTATAATTGCGGGGAAGCGGTGGCATACTGTGCTGCGTGAGGTGATAACAATGGAAAACCACAGCAACAACTGCCCTGACAACAAAAAGCAGCAGAACAGCGAGAACAAGAAGCAGCAGAACAGCGAGAACAAGAAAAACTCCAACAATCCGGAGAACCGGAACCCCAGCAACCGGGGTTACTAAGCTCGGCGGAGCGGGGGGCATGACGGCCCCCCGCTCCAAAGCTGCCGGGCAAACCGCTCTTTTTCCATCAGGAGGCGAGAGCATGGAGCCCAAGCGCGCCAATGATCCGGAGCGGGTGGCCCGGGCCCCTCAGTACCGTGAGCCGCCCTACGAGGACCTGTCCAGCCTGGTGGCGGGACGGATCCAGGCGGGGCCGCAGTCCACGCCCCCCAGGGCGGGCACGGACCTGGACGACTGGCAGGACCCGGAGCTGTTCCACTCTCCAGAACTGTAGCCAAAGCCCCCGGCGCGTCGCGCCGGGGGCTTTGGCCTATGGGGGAGGGGGTTCCGGCGCGCCGGGGCTGTGTCTGCCGGTAAAGTCACCAGGCGCGCCGGGGGTGCTCAGAGCAGGTTGGGGAGGGTGGGCAGCTCGGCTTCGATGAGCAGTCCGATCTGGGTGATGAGCCTGGCGTTGACGGCGGCGTACTCGGCGCTCTGCCGCTCCCCGGCCTGTAAAAAGGACAGCGCTTCATCAAAGGAAATCAGGATGGCGTCGATATCGGTGTGGCGCAGGGTGGTGTGCAGATAACCCTCGTGCGCCGTCCAGTCCTCCTTGGCCCGCTGGGTGAGCCGGGCCGCCTCCGCCCAGTCCCCCCGGTCCACCTGGGCCTGGGCCTGAGTGAGCTGCTGGGTAAGGCGGCCGGTGAAGCGGCTGAGATAAACGGTGTGGACCGTGCACAGCGCCGCCAGCAAGGCCACCAGGCCCAGAGATACATATAAACGCCTCATTTTGCCGCCCCCTTCTTGGGAATACAATAGGTTGCCCCCGTCTCGTCTACGGTGAGGAGAAAGGCCTGCCGGTGGGAAGCCAGCCCATGGGAGGCGAGCTGTTTTTCAAGCCAGATCCCCTCATAACCCAGCCCCTTCAGGTTGTGCTCCAGCAGCCGCCCGTCGCTGACCAGCACGACGGGGAGACCTGCCTCCTGGGTAGCCGCCCCGACTTGTGCGGCGGTGGCCGGCTTTTCCGAGGCATAGGGCAGCACGGAGAGCTGGCCGTTGGTTTCCAGCAGGGCGAACTTGACGGCGCGGAGATCGGTATAGCCCTGGATGCGCAGCTCCTCCAGCAGCTCGTCGATGGTCAGGCGGCTGCGCGCCAGTTGGTCCTGGAGCACCTTGCCGTTTTCCACCACGATGGAGGGTTTGCCGCACAGCAGGGCCCGGAACCGCAGGGATTTGATGCACAGCACGGACAGCGTCGAGGACATGGCCAGCAGCACCACGATGGGGATCAGCCCGGCCAGCAACGGGATGCCGTTGTCCTGCATGGGGACGGAGGCCAAGTCGGCGATGATGAGGGTGAGCACCAGCTCGGAGGGTTCCAGCTGGCCGATCTGGTGCTTGCCCAGCAGCCGGATGCCCACAATGATAAATAGGTAGAGCACCACGGTGCGTATGAGGACGACAAACATGGCAACACCTCGTTTCCCCTATAATATGTGGAAAAATCGGGGGAGATATTCTTGTTTTTTTCGCCCGGATGCGGTAAAATAAAAAACCGTTCCAGGAGGCGGCAAAAGGGAAGGGGAGGGGATTGCCGTGCGCTTCACCCGTATGCGGTTTGATATCTGGCTGTGCCTGCTGCTGGCCTATTTGGTCAGCCTGGGGACGACGAAGCTCACCCAGCTTATCGTTCCCACCCTGTACGAGAAGCATGTGGAGGACCACACCGTGGCCGACGGGGACATCGGCGGCAAGGCGGGGGAGGAGGTGTTCCGGGCCCAGAGCGTGGACGATCTGCTCAGCCACGACACCTTCACCATCCTATCCGACGGCATCGAGTACCGCAACCGGGGCGGGGGGTACTACGGAAACCACTATATGAACGCCGTCACCCTGCCCTCCGGGGAGCTGGTGGCCGCTGTCATCAACTCGGACAGCGTCCAGTCGGAGGGGGACTACTTTTCCGGCGTGAACACCCTTCCCGTGGGCCGGGTGGTGTATGAGAATCTGGAGAGCAGCGAGAGTTTCCTGAACCAGATCGAGTACAGCGAGCCCCTGAGCCGCCGCGATTTTTACATCGACATGCTGGGCACGGGGGGCAAGGCGGCTGAGGTGGACTACACCCAGCGCTGGACCGGCGCTGTCCTGACGGTCACGATCCTGGTATGCTTTCCCCTCATCCACTCGCTGGGGGCAAAGCTGGGCGTCTTCCCCTATTTCTTCCCACCCCGGCCTAAGAAGGGGGAGGAGCCCAGAAAGAGCGAATGGGACTGAGTGCCTTGTGCCGCGGCCCCGATGCGGGCGCGCCGGCCATGCTTGAAATGTTCGAATGAAAGGGAGAGGATTAGAATGGATCAAAAGACAGTCAAAAAAATTAACATCACCTATCTGCTGTGCTACATTTTCGTGCCTCTGGCGGTAGCCGCGCTGAGCGTCCTCATCGGCTACCTGTGCTTCAAGGACGGCGGGGCCGGGGCGGTGATCTGCTTTATGGGCGGGCCCGGGGTGGCCATCCTCTGGTGGGTGTTCGGCGGCAGCCTCATTTATCGGATTGCCAAAAAGAACATGCTCAAGCAGCTGGGCGAGATGGGCATCGACTGCCGCCAGATCTTCTACAGCGACGGCTGTGTGGTGTCTATGGACATCGCCCAGGGTAAGATCGGACTGCTGTTTTTCTGGAACCCGTTCCAGGTGCAGGTGGTCCCGGCCGGCCGGGTGACTGAGGCGCGGACGGATGATGGCGCCGGCGGCGCGGGCTTCCTGCGCGGCACCAGCCGGGTGAGCTTCCTGTTCAAGATCGACGGCATCACAATCCGGGTGAACACCTTTATCTCCAACCAGCGCTGGAAGATGAACGATGAAAAGGTGCTGGAGGGCATCTCCAAGGCGGACCTGTGGGTGCAGGTGCTGGACGCGGCCCGGCAGCAGGGGGCGGGGGCGTAATATGGGACTGGTGGACAAGTGGCTGAGGAAGTACCAGGACGACTGGTGCCGGGAGTGCAAATGCGCCATGGAAAAACTGCGCAAGGAGCTGTTTGCCCTGCCGAACATGACAGTAGGCCACTATGTGGAGCACAAGGACGCGGCGTATTACCGGAAAAACCTGCGCGTGGTGGGGAAAAAGGCGGATATCCCGCCGGGCATGTACGCCTGCGGGGCCATCCAGTACCGCTGCCCCGAGTGCGCTAAGCGCGTCACGGTGCTGGACCCCTTCCTCCCCGTGCGGGACGAGGAGAAGCACGAGGGAAGCGTGGTGTTCCGGGACGGGGAGCTGGACGACTTCCTGTGGCAGTGATGCGGCGTTTCACGTGAAACATGCGTTTGGATGAAATAGAGAAAGGGAGGCGCGGCCATGTCCCACCAAACTGTGATCGTGCTGGATTTCGGCGGGCAGTATAACCAGCTCATCGCCCGGCGGGTGCGAGAGTGCGGGGTATACTGCGAGGTCAAGCCCTATACCACGCCGCTGACGGATTTGAAGGCCATGGACCCCATCGGGATCATTTTCACCGGGGGGCCCAACTCGGTCTATCTGGAGGACTCCCCCCACGTGGATCCGGCCATCTTCACCTGGGGCGTGCCCATTTTGGGTATCTGTTACGGCTGCCAGCTCATCGCCCACGCTCTGGGCGGACGGGTCGCTGCCGCTCAGGATGACTCTGCCCGGGAATACGGCAAGACGGAGACCTATTTTGATACGGGCTGTACGCTGTTCCGCGGCCTGCCGGAGACGGGGACCACCTGGATGAGCCACGGGGACTATATGGAGAAGGTTCCTGAGGGGTTTGCCCTGGCGGCCCGCAGCGCCGCCTGCCCCAACGTGGCCATCGCCGACGAGGGCCGGGGGTTTTACGGCGTGCAGTTCCACCCCGAGGTGGCCCATACCCAGCGCGGGACGGATATGCTCCGCAATTTCCTCTACGGGGTGTGCCATGCCGCTGGGGACTGGACCATGGACGACTACAAGCGCACCGCCGTGGCCGCCCTGCGGGAAAAGGTCGGGGGCGGGAAGGTGCTGCTGGCCCTCAGCGGCGGGGTGGATTCGTCGGTGGCGGCGGCCCTGCTGGCCGAGGCGGTGGGGGAGCAGCTCACCTGCGTGTTCGTGGATCATGGGCTGATGCGGAAAAACGAGGGGGACGAGGTGGAGGCCGCGTTCTCCAAGTGGGCGATGAACTTTGTCCGGGTGGACGCGTCGGGGCGGTTCCTGGACAAGCTGGCCGGGGTGGACGAACCGGAGCGGAAACGGAAGATTATCGGCGAGGAGTTCATCCGGGTGTTTGAGGAGGAAGCCAGGAAAGTGGGGGCGGTGGACTACCTGGCCCAGGGCACCATCTACCCCGATGTGATCGAGTCCGGGGCGGGGGATGCCGCCGTCATTAAGAGCCACCACAACGTGGGCGGCCTGCCCGACTACGTGGATTTTAAGGAGATCGTGGAGCCGCTGCGCCTGCTGTTTAAGGACGAGGTGCGCCAGCTGGGCCGGGAGCTGGGCCTGCCGGAGTACCTGGTGATGCGCCAGCCCTTCCCCGGGCCGGGGCTGGCCATCCGGGTGGTGGGCGAGGTCACCCGGGAAAAGCTGGAGCTGCTCCGGGAGGCGGACGCCATCTTCCGCGAGGAGATGGCCCGCGCCGGGGAGGACAAACGCCTCAGCCAATTTTTTGCGGCGCTGACCAATATGCGCTCTGTGGGGGTGATGGGGGACGGGCGGACTTACGACTACGCCGTGGCCCTCCGGGCGGTGACCACCGACGATTTTATGACGGCGGACTGGGCCCGCATCCCCTATGAGCTGCTGGACCGGGTGAGCGTACGGATTGTGAACGAGGTGAAGGGCGTCAACCGGGTGGTGTACGACATCACCTCCAAGCCCCCGGCCACGGTGGAATTTGAGTAAAAGGAAGATTTGGGGGCAGAGATGGAACTGGTTTTTAATCAAGGCTTTAACAGCAGGCAGGAAATCAGCGATATATTGGGCGGAGACTCCCGGAAAGGAATTGCGAGATCTCGAAAAGAGCCTGTAATTCTACTCTATACCAATGAGGAAGAACTATATTCGGACTATTTTTATCCGAATGGCCGCTATGACTATTGTATGTATACCGGGATTGGGCGCGTTGGAAATCAGGATAGTATTGAGAACAATATGTACGCCTTAAATATTGAGGTGCTGGCGCACAAAATGAATGGACGGCATCTATCTGGTCTTTGAAAAGCGGGAAGCAAAATATTATTTTGTGGGGGAATACCAACTATTGGAGACCCATTGAAACGTTCAGCCAGATGAAAACAACAACATGCGCAGGGTATTTGTATTTCATTTGGAGCAAATTGCAGATACATACGCTTGCCAGGGAATGAAATAACGCTCTGTATAATATGTGGACTAAATTACAAAAGGAGAAAAATAAATGAAAAACAACATGCGTCCCGCAGACATGAAGCGGATCAATACCCCCGCGCTGGCAGAGGCCTTCATTAACGAGCAGGTGGAGGCAGTCCGCGCCCAGGTGGGGGACAAGAAGGTGCTGCTGGCCCTGAGCGGCGGGGTGGACTCATCGGTGGTGGCGGCGCTGCTCATCAAGGCTATCGGCAGACAGCTGGTGTGCGTCCATGTGAACCACGGTCTCATGCGTAAGGGGGAGAGCGAGCAGGTCCTTGAGGTGTTCCGGGACCAGATGGACGCCAACCTCGTCTATGTGGACGCCACCGACCGTTTCTTGGATCTTCTGGCCGGGGTGGACGAGCCGGAGCGGAAGCGGAAAATCATCGGCGGCGAGTTCATCAAAGTGTTTGAGGAAGAGGCCCGCAAGCTGGAGGGCATCGACTATCTGGCCCAGGGGACCATCTACCCCGACATTCTGGAGAGCGATGGGGTGAAGGCCCACCACAACGTGGGCGGCCTGCCCGACGACTTCAACTTCCAGCTGGTGGAGCCGGTGCGCCTGCTGTTCAAGGACGAGGTGCGCTGCGTGGGCCACGCCCTGGGCCTGCCCGCGTCCATGGTGGAGCGCCAGCCCTTCCCGGGCCCCGGGCTGGGGGTGCGGTGCCTGGGGGCCATCACCCGGGACAGGTTGGCCGCTCTGCGGGAGTCAGACGCGATTTTGCGGGAGGAGTTCGCCGCCGCGGAGCTGGCGGAGCAGGTGTGGCAGTTTTTCACCGTGGTGCCGGACTTCCGCTCCACCGGTGTGCGGGACGGCAAGCGGGCCTTCGACTGGCCGGTGATTATCCGGGCGGTGAACACGGTGGACGCCATGACCGCCACGGTGCCGGAGATCGAGTGGGTGGTGCTGAAGAAGATCACCGGGCGGATTCTGGCGGAGGTGCCAGGGGTTTGCCGGGTATTGTATGATCTGACGCCGAAGCCTGTGGGGACGATTGAGTGGGAATGATTTCAGGGAGCGGGAAAGCCTTGATATGACTGGATTTTTCAAGGCTTGATGCCCTCTGTGGCAACGATTTGGCAACATTTTTTCATTATTCATAGAAAAAGAGCTAACTGATTTTGATTGGGTCAGTTAGCTCTTTTTTGTTTTTATTCTTCAGTTTACCCCTTGAGGTCGGCTGCCAGCATATCGCTCAAGCCCTGGGATATGGGCTTGACACGGCCCGGTGTGTTGGAAAATTCGGGGTAGCGGTAACGCCAGCGGTCATAGTCCTCCTGGCTGATTTCCCTGGCTTTCAGCATAGCAGCAGCCTGAAGCCAGGAGCAGAGCATTTCATGCAAACGGGCGGCATCCTTGCTGTGGCGCACATTTACTCGCAGACAGACCTCCCCATCTAATTCGTCAATGGTGAGACCATACCTGTCCTCCAGCGTGAACAAGGTGTGCATCAGGCCGAGGTAGGAATCAATGTCCGGTACAGACAGTGCCAGTGGCGAAACACCAAGAGCATTAGCCAGGGAAGCAGTCAAATCAGCCTTTGGCGTTCTCGCTCCAGTCTCGTATTGCGCCAGCCGGACATCGGCGGACTTCTCCGGGAAGCCCAGCAGCATCCCAAGATATTTCTGTGTCATGCCCCGCATTGTGCGGAAAAAGTGAATTCTTTCACCGATTGCCATAGCTGCCAACTCCATTTCGACTATCGTTACAATCAATATAGCAGATATGTTTAAGATAGTCAAGAGGAACCTAAATGTTTTTGCTTAATATTTTTCCGGAAACCGCTTGACATTAACAGAGTTGTTTAGTATAATGCAAGAGAGCTAAGCAATTCCGCTTAATAAATCTGAAACAGGAGGTACACTATTTGAACGAAAACAGCTTCATGCGGGTGGACGATGTGGCAAGAGAACTGGGGATTTCCAAGTCCTATGCCTACAAGATCGTCCAGAAACTCAACGCCGAACTGAGAGAAAAGGGATACCTGACAATCTCAGGGCGGGTTAACCGGCGGTACTTTATGGAAAAGCTCTGCTACGGCGGGGCGGAAAGGAAGGAATCGTAATGGCGGTCTACAAAGAAGAAAAGACCGGCACCTGGCGGGTAATCTACCGCTACACCGACTGGACCGGGGAACGAAAGCAGACGCAGAAGCGGGGCTTCAAAACCAAGCGGGACGCCCAGGCGTGGGAGCGGGAGCAGCAGAACAAGGCCACCTCTAACTTGGATATGACCTTTGCCAGCTTCGTGGAGCAGTACACGGCGGATATGAAGACCCGCCTCAAAGAAAACACCTGGGCCACCAAAGACCACATCATCTGCTCCAAGTTGCTGCCCTACTTCGGCAAGCTGAAGATGTGCAATATCACCGCCCAGCAGATCATCACCTGGCAAAACGAGCTGCTGAACTTCAAGGACAAGAAAGGCAAGCCGTACTCCCCCGTCTATCTGAAAACTGTTCATAATCAGTTGAGCGCCATCTTCAATCACGCCGTCCGTTACTACAATCTCCGGGAAAATCCCTGCAAAAAGGCTGGGAGTATGGGGAAGAAGAAAAACCGGGAGATGCTGTTTTGGACGAAAGCGGAATATCTGAAATTTGCCGAGGCCATGATGGACAAGCCCCTCTCCTACTATGCCTTTGAAATGCTCTATTGGTGCGGTATCCGAGAGGGGGAGCTGTTGGCCCTCACTCCGGCGGACTTCGATTTTGAG
>CAJULZ010000044.1 GCA_910587205.1 uncultured Oscillospiraceae bacterium | reverse complement strand
CTCTATTTTATCATTTCAGCACTTTACACACAATCCCTTAGTTTTAAAACAGACTTTAGTACAATTGCCAAAGTTTTTGCCAGCAACACTTATCTTAAAAAAGGGACTTACAGGAAACCGGTAAAAAAGAACACCCCGTACAGCAGACCGTTGCAGCCGGTGGCTCCGCGCCAGATGCGAGAAGGTTTGCCCTGTAACCCGGCGCAGGCTGACGTGAGGTAGGGGGACCAGCCATAGGCCGGTCCCCCTGCCGAGGAGTGTGTTAAGCGGTAAGATCCCGGCATCATCGGCCCGCAGCGCTGCCTACGTTGCCGGTGACGTACGGAACGCCGGCGGTGGGGGTGGACTGCCTCTCAAAAATGCCGGAAGGTTGGGTAGAATGACCGCCCAGGACCGTACGGCGCCGTCATTTCGAAGCGGATTGATTGCGCTTCTTCATCCAATGCAAAACCCCCAGCGCCTCGATGCCCAATGCCAGCGCGACGGCAATCACGTCCACCAGCACGAACATCCGGGTCATGCCGCTCATGCCGCCGCCCTGGGCCGCGGCCTCGTCGGCGTAGTAGCCGCTGTTGGCCACGATGTACAGGATGTTCTTGCAGGCCTGTCGCATGGCCAGCACACAGGTGGCGGAACCGGTGTCCTCCAGCTTATTGCTCTCCGCCATGCCGAAGCCCAGCATCAGGTCGTTGCCCGCCCGGATGGCCGCATCGGTGATCTCAAAGCCGTAGGAACCGTTGTAGTCGGAGATGACCACGCCCTGGAAGCCCCATTCGCTCCGCAGTACGTCGGTGAGCAGTTCATAACTGCTGATGGCGGGCACGGTGCCCAGCCAATTGTAAGCGGTCATCATACCCGTGACGTAATGGTCGGAATCGAAGTTCTTTACCACCGTCTCGAAGGGCTTCAGGCAGGTCTCCCGGAAGATCTGCTCCGTCATGTAGGTCAGCAGGAAAGCGGTGCAGTTTCATGGCGGGGCCGTACCAGCCATAGTTGTTGGCGTTGGCGAACTCCTGGCCCAGGGAATCGCCGATCTTCTCCGCCATCTCTTTGCTCCAGGTCTGGGCCATGAGCACTTCAGTGGGGAACTGGGTGCCGTTAGAGCCGGTGACATAGTTGGACAGGCCGGAGGGGCCGTCACAGTCGGAGGTGCCACCTTGCCCACGGATTCAATGGCCGCAGTCTGCCAGCCGCCGGTGTTAATGAGGGTGGTCATGTCCTCAATAGACAGCTGGTTCAGCAGCTTCTCCCAGTTGGCGTCGTCATAGCCCTTGCCCGCCAGGTCGGCCAGTGTCAGGCTGCCCTTCGCGCCGGTGGTGGGCATGACGTCATCGGGATTGTCATAGTCGGCGGGGTCGTACTTCACCACCGAGATCTCCTGGATGGCGTTCTGCCGGTCTTTGCTTAGCTCGAACTCGTCCTCGCCGGGGGCGGCGGTGGCCGCGTCATAGTTGGCGAAGCCGTCCTTCCGGGACAGGGTGGGATGGCTGCCCTCCATGTAGTCAAAGCGGTTTACCGGGGCGGCCTGGTCGCTGGAGCGGCCTGAACCGCTGTAGTCCTTATCCGCGCTGAGGGTAAAGGTGCGCTCATCGATCACGGTGTGGGAGTCGGAGCGGATGGAAACCGCGTACTCCCCTGCCTCCAGCACGTAGCCGCCGCGGTCTTGACGCAGGAGGAGTCATAGAAGGCCATATCCTCCAACGCGACGCGGAAAGACACCGCCTCGGACGCGCCGGGCTCCAGCAGGCTGGTCTTGCCGAACTCAATGAGGTTGACGCTGGCTTTCTCAATGCCGCCGTTGGTGTAGGGTGGGGTATAGTACAGCTCCACCACAGCGGCGATGTCGTTGAGGAAATTGCTCTTGCGCACAAAGTCCAAGGGCTGTACCAGGAAGGATTCAAACACCCGGCGCTCCGCCTCGGAGACGTAGACGATCTGGGTATCGTTCCCCTGGGCCCGGACCTTTTTCCCAACGGCGATCCCATCCATCCCCGGCATTTCAATATCCAGGAGGATGACCTGGAACTGGGTCTGTTCCATCGCCTGCAGCATCGCTTTCCCGGAAGTAAAGCGTTGGATATCCGTATAGATTCCCTTCTCCTGGAAGGCAGATTCTGCGGCCCCGGCAATGACGGGCAGGGCTTTCACGTCGTCGTCGTACAGGGCGATCTTGATGTTCATATTCTTTCCTCCACCGTCATATCCAGCAGCAGCTTGGCCCAAACATCCCGCCCGACAGGCCAAATTCCGTACAGCCGTTGTATTTCTCCGCCGCCTTCGTGATGATGCGGGTGCCATAGCCGTGCAGCCGGTCGTCCCCTTTGGTGGTGCGCAGGCCCCGGCCGGACCGGGTCAATTCCGTCCGGTCGGTGGTGTTCCGGCACAGGATGAACAGGTAGCTCTTTTGGGGATAGATTTCCAGCCGGATCGATACGTTTGTCCGGCCCGCCCGGAGCAGACGGGCGCATTCCTCAATGGCGTTGTCCAGCAGGTTGGTGAGCGCCGCGCACAGGTCGTCGTCCTCGCTGAAGGGCAGCACAGGGGGCGCCACCAGCTGGTGGACAAACTCCGCGTTTTCTTTTCTGGCCTTGGCGAACTCTATATTTAGGACGGTATTGACCGGGTGGTTTCCGCAGTCGATAAACTGCCCCAGTTGAGGGAGCAGGTGCTCGGAGGACTGGCGGAAATACTCCTTCGCATGATGACCCCAATGCCCCTGCATTTTACATTTTTACCTCCGGTTCCTCCGGACGGAAAAAGGCCGTGGTGCTCAGCCAGGGCAATTTGGTGAGCAACCTGCTGGATTCCGCTCCGCTGGGGGGCTATTCGGAGGATGACGTGGCCTTGGGGGCCCTGCCCATGGATCACGTATTCGGTCTTGCCCTGCTCACCGGGGCCATCGTACTCCGCCACCGGCTGTACCTTACCGCTGTCACCGCGCCGGAGGAGCTTTTGCAAGTCATTGCCCGGGAAAAGATCGCCCGGATGAACGGCGTACCCTCCCTCTACCTGTCTATGGCAAAAAAGGCCCGGCCGGGAGAGGTGTGCGTCTGCGGCCCCATGCGGATGCTGGGCTATCACGGCCCGGAGCAGACCGCCCGAGCCATCGACGCGGACGGCTTTCTCCACACCGGCGATCTGGGCTTTGTGGATGAAAATGGTATTCTCCATCTTACCGGGCGGAAGAAGGATGTGATCATCCGCAACGGAGTCAACTTGTCCCCCCCCCCGGCGCATTGAGGAGGTCCTGCTGGCGCAGCCTGGGGGGCGGGCGGCGGTGGTGGTGGGTTTGCCCGACCAGGACTGCGGAGAGCTTCCCTGGGCGGCGGTGTGCGCGGAGAGCGCTCTGCCCCGGGTCATGGACGGCTTGAACGCCCGCCTGTCCAGAAACGAACTGCCTGCGGGGATCCTGCGCTTGGACGCCATGCCCATGACTGGCTCGGGCAAGCCGGATAAGCAGGCGGTGAAGGGACTGATCCGGCAATGGCGGAGAGTGTAATCCTTGAGCTGCCGCTGGCGATGCTGCTGTACGGGGCCGCCCTGTTCTTCTGCCTGTTTGAGCGACGGTACCGGGCCACCCGGTGTGTGTTTTTCCTGCTGTCCGCGGCGCTGGCCCTGGGGGCCAGCGCCTATGCCCCTGATTGGGGGCGCAGGGTTGTGGGAAATGGCGGCGGCGCTGCTCCCCTTCCTGCTGCTGAATCTGGGGGTGGGGGCATGAACTTCAACTCCGGCGTATTCCTGGTTTTCCTGCCGGCGGTGACGGCGGCGTACTGGCTGCTGCCCCATAGCTGGCGGAAATACTGGCTGCTGGCGGCGTCCTACTTCTTTTACATGTACGCCAACCCCGCCCTCATCCTTCTTCTGCTGCTGGCCTCCACGGCGGTGGACTACTGCTGTGGCCGGGACATTGAACGCTTCCGGGGAAGGCGGGGCGCTATGCGTGTATTTCTCGTGGTGAGCGTATGCGTCAATCTGGGGCTGTTGTTCACGTTCAAATATTTTGACTTTTTCGCTGGGACGGTGAACAGCCTGTGCGCCGCCGCAGGAATTGCTTACCGGGTGCCGGAGCTGGGGCTGATCCTGCCGGTGGGTATTTCTTTCTACACCTTTCAGACCATGAGCTATACCATTGACGTCTACCGGGGGGACTTCCCCGCGGAACGGGATCTCATTTCCCTTGCTCTCTACGTCACCTATTTTCCCCAGTTGGTAGCAGGCCCCATTGAGAGCCCCCAAAGTCTGCTGCCACAGCTGAAAGCGGAGCACCGGCCGGCCTGGGACGATTTCACCGCCGGGATCCGCCTGCTGCTATGCGGCTTTTTCCGCAAGTGCGTGGCGGCGGACTTCTGCGGCATCTACGTCAACGCCGTTTTTCCGCCGTGCAACAGGCCAATTCCCTGGCCATCTGCTGCGCCGGGGCGCTGTTTTGCGTCCAGATGTACTGCGATTTCGCCGGCTGCTCGGAGATCGCCGCCGGTTCTGCGCGGCTGATGGGGGTGCGGCTCATGCGAAATTTTGACCGGCCCTATCTGGCCCAGAGCTGCACCGAGTTCTTCCGCCGCTGGCATATCAGCCCGAACCGCTGGTTTACCAGCTGCGTCTATATCCCGCTGGGGGGCGGGAGGAGGGGCAAGGGTCGCAAGCTCCTCAACATCCTCGTCGTCTTTACCCTGTGCGGTCTTTGGCATGGAGCCAGGTGGACCTATGTGCTATGGGGACTGTACGCCGCGTTCTGGCTGTGCCTGGAGAGCCTGCTGGACGTGAACAAGCGGTCCGGCCCCGCCTGGGACTGTCCCCTGGGCTGTCTGGCCCAGCGGTGTATGATGTTCGCCGTCTTCATTCCCGCGGCGCTGCTGTTCCGGGAGGAATCCGTGGGGCAGTTGGGGATCATCTTCGGGCGGCTGTTCACCGGCTGGGGATTTGGCGGCGCGTACATCCAGGCGGCGCTGGATCAGTATTCGACAATATCCTCGCTGTGAGCAACGGCAGCTTTGAGAACTGCCCCAACCTAAAAACCCTGCGCATCAACGCTGTAGAAGCTCCCTTCGGCTACGCCTGGCGCAAGGAGAGCTGCTGCGCCGACAAGGTGGACCGGCTCATTCTCGCCCAGGGACAGAAGCGGGCAGTGTTTTATGGGGGGTGCTCGATGTGGTATAACCTGGACGGCCTCCAGGCCCGGCAGGCCCTGGGGGACGGCTATGCCGTGGTGAACCTGGGATTGAACGGCACCGTAAATTCCCCGGTGCAGATGCAGATCCTGGGGGCATTTTTGTAGGAAGGGGATATCCTGATCCACACCCCGGAGCTGTCCAGCCGCCAGCAGATGTTCCTCCATACCGCCATGGGAGAGGAGGACGGCAAGCTGTGGTGCGGCATTGAGAACAATTACGATCTGCTCGCTCTGGTGGATCTCACCACAGTGGACGGCGTATTTGACAGCCGGTGCCACTACCTGTCCCAGGAAAACGCCCGGACCTCTTATGGCCAGAGCTACCGGGATGAGGCTGACCAGCCCTATATAGACCGGTTCGGCTGCATCCCGTTCTTCCGGTCGGGCACTAAGGAGGATCTGCCCGACCGAGTCTATCTGGACCCTGCTTTTATCGACTGGAGCGCCATGGAGCGGCTGGGGGAGTATTACGAATGGTTTCAGTCCAAGGGGGCGCGTGTGTATGTGTCCTGCGCCTGTGTCAACCTGAGCGCCGTGCCGGAGGGGCAGCGGGGAAACGCCCCCCTGATGGACCGCCTGCTCCGGGAGGCTGTGGGACGGATGGAGGGCGCAGTCCCCATCTCCTCCCTGGAGGACTATCTGTATCAGAATCTGGACTTTTATGACACCAACTACCACCTGGTCACCCAGGCGGCAAAGGAAAACACCGCCCTTTGGTTCCGGGACCTACGGGCCCAGATGGAGCGGGACGGTGTGTGGGAGGGCGGGCGTATCATTCAAACCATGATGGCCCTGCTCCTGCTGGCCATTGTGCCTGCATCGCTGCTGGGGGCAGGGCGGTCCCTGCCCTTCTGCTATCAGCGCCCAGCTTCCCGCCCTGTACCGCCGTCTGAGGGACAGCCCGGGGAAGCGGCTTATCCTGGTGGGGGGAAGCAACGTCGCCTTCGGGGTGGACACGGGCCTTTTAGAGCGTACCCTGGCCCAGTATGGGTATGAGTATACCGTGTGCCCCTTCGGCCTGTACGCCGCTGTGGGCGCCAGCGCTATGCTGGAGCACACCCGGCGGCTGTGCCGCATTACGGAGCGCACTTTTGACGGCGCTGCTCAGGTGAAGGTATACGTCCCCGCGGAGGCGTATCCCCTGTACCGGGACGGGGACGGCTGTGAGATTAACCTGTGGTCGGCGCTGCTGGGGCGGGTTTTTCGGTATTGAGGGCGGCTCATCCGGCGGAAGCAATGGACCGGAAAGCACCATAAATTCAGGAAGGGGCTGCCCCTCATGTCACTTCCATAGGGAAAGGAACACCGGACATGGCCGGTTCTAAACAAGCTGCTCCCCAAATCAGAAGTATATCGGCTATATTGTGCGGTTCCCCTGCCCGCTCCACGAAACAGTTGCATGCCCTTCGCATACAGCCTGCCATGCTGCTGGGGCATGGCAAACAATAGAAACAAAGCATTTTACAACGGACGAGGTCGGTGCTAAGATAATACCATTCCACAAACCAGCAAGGAGTGAACGACCCGTGAAAAAATTGACGCGCCCTACAGCCGTTTTGCTGACGCTGATGATTGGCCTGGCCCTGTCCCTCCCGGCCTGCGCCGCCCAGGGGAGCGCAGAATCCCCCGTCGGTTCCGCCAGCCTGCCTCAGACCCCTGTTAGCCTCTGGGCCCCGGCCGGCGGCTTTACCGACGTGGACGCCAAGGCTTGGTACGCGGAAGCGGTAGACTACGTTCGGTCCCATGAGCTGATGAACGGAGTGGGGGAGGGCCGCTTCGAGCCGGAGGGAACTCTCACCCGGGCTATGCTGGTCACTATCCTGTGGCGGCAGGTTGGGGGGCCGGTGGTGAACTACCTCATGCAGTTCGCCGACGTGCCGGAGGGCCAGTGGTACACCGAGGCCATCCGCTGGGCGGCCGGCGACAAGCTGGTGGGCGGCTACGGCGACGGCCGCTTCGGTACCCACGACCCCATCACCCAGGAGCAGCTGGACCTGATTTTCCAGCGGTGTACCAACCAGCCCGTGACCGGCGGTATTCCCGGCTATGAGGGCAGCTCTGTGCCCGTCACCCGGGCCCAGGCCGCAGCGGCGGTGATGAACTACGGGGCGCTGATGGCCTCCCCCCGCATGGACCGGCTCTTAGTGGCCTATTTCTCCGCCACTCACAACACCCAGGGTGTGGCGGAGCACATCGCGGATATCCTGGGGGCGGATCTGTTTGAAATCGTGTCGGAACAGCCTTATACCGCAGCCGACCTCAATTACCGCGACGACACCAGCCGGGCCAACCGGGAGCAGAACGACCCCACCGCCCGCCCCGCCATTGACGGCGGGGTGGAGGACATGGCCCGGTACGACGTGGTGTTTCTGGGCTATCCCATCTGGCACGGGCAGGCCCCCAAGATCATCAGCACCTTTTTGGAGCGTTACGACCTGAGCGGCAAGACGGTGATACCCTTCTGCACCTCGGGGGGCAGCGGCATCGACGGCAGCGAGGGTGCGCTCAACGCCCTGGCGCCCCAAGCCCGGTGGCGGAGCGGCCGGCGGTTTGGCGAGGGCGCGTCCCGGGAAGCGGTGAAGGACTGGGTGGACAGCCTGGATCTGCTCGAGAGCGGCGGAACCGGCCCGCAGGAAGGAGAAAGCGGTATGGCAAAGATCACCGTCAACGGCGCCGTCCTCACCGCGGCCCTGGCGGACAACCCCTCCGCCCAAGCCCTGCGTGAGCTGCTGGCTGAGGGCCCCGTCACCATCCAGATGCACGACTACGGCAATTTTGAGAAGGTGGGTCCCCTGGGCCGAAGCCTGCCCACCAACAATGAACAAATCACCACCCAGGCCGGGGATCTCATCCTCTATCAGGGAAACCAGTTTGTCATCTACTATGATACCAACTCCTGGAACTTTACCCGGCTGGGCAAAATCAATGACGTGACTGCCCAGGAGTTGCGGGACATTTTGGGCGGCGGCAGCGTGAGCGTCACCCTGTCCATAGACTGACGGGGGGAAATCACCATGGTAAAACAGACGGCGGGCAGATTCTGCTGTGCACCAATGGCCGGGGCTGGTATCAGGAGTGGGGGCAGGAGGCCCGGGCGCTGGACCCCGGCGATGTGGTGACGATTCCCGCTGGGGCGAAGCACTGGCACGGTGCGGCGAAGGACAGCTGGTTTTCCCATGTGGCCTTTGAGGTCCCCGGCGAGGAATGCTCCACCCAGTGGTGCGAGCCGGTGGAGGCCGCCCAATACGAGAAGCTGCCCTGAAGGGGAGGCAAAATTGTTCCTGTGCCTGCCTATGCCGGGCATGTGGTCAAGACGGCAAAGCACACTTCAGCCAGCGGGAAAGCCGCTGACTGAAGTGTGCTTTTTATTTCGTGAAGAACTCAAGCGATACAAACGCCGCTGCGGCGCACCCCAAGGAATCTGTTTTCTCCTTTTATCCCAGTTCCGGATCCGGGCAAATACGTACATTCTCAAACGCATAGCTCCCTGGCTCCAGCTCGCGCACCGTGCCGTCCGGCAGGGTAAGGGCCGTGGGCGCGGGCACAGTAACGCGCACTGTCGCCGTGTTCCCATCTGTGCGCCACGCTGATTTGATCTCACCGGCGCGGCTGTGGAAGCGCCCTTCCACGGAACATAGCCGAGCGTCCACAAAGGGCCGCAGGGCGATTTTGGCATACCCCGGTTCCAAGGGCTTGATGCCCAGAATATAACGATAGTAGAACTCTCCTACGCTGCCGAAGGAGTAGTGGTTGAAGGACACCATATTGTCCCCGGACATTTTGTCCTCGTTCACCGTGCCATCAGGGCGCAGGGCGTCCCACCGTTCCCAGGTGGTGGTGGCCCCGCAGTTCACCTGGTAGAGCCAGCCGGGGCACTGCTCGCTGAGCAGCAGGTCGAAGGCAAGTCCCGCCTCCCCGTGGTCAGCCAGCAGGGGCAGCAGATGCTGGGTGGCAAAGAAGCCGGTCTGCATCCCCTCCGAGCGCAGCTTGCCCACCAGTTTGGCGAAGCAGGCGTCCCACAGCGCCCCCGCCGGGATTACCATTTGCAGGGCCATCACGTAGGCCCCCTGGTAGTCGTCCCTCATGGCGCCGTCTTTCCTGACAAACGCCTTGAGGTAGGCGGCGGTGGTTTTCTCCCGCTGAGCGGCGTACCGGGCTTCCTCCTCCGCCCGCCCCAGCAGTCCGGCAGCCTGGGACAGAATGCGCAGATCGTTGACGATGAAGGCGTTGGACACCGGACCGTTGTGCATGGCCATGTACTTCACGTCCCTGCCCGGGGCCAGCCAGTCCCCCAGGCTGGGGCCCATCCACAGATCCTTTTTACCCATGAGGCCCTTGCCCATGTGCCGGATCTCGCATTCCACGTGGCGCTGCATACTGTCGTACTGTTCTTTCAAATAGCGGTCCGTGCCGAACTGTTCCCGCATCATCCAAGGCAGGATAGTTACCGCGTTCCCCCAGCCCAGCATGGACATGAAGCCCACCCCCTCGGGCCCGCGGGCGGGCACCACCGGGGCCACATAGCCCTCGGAATTGTCCAGCTGGGTATAGCGGATGTCCTTGAGGAACTTGGCCAAAAACGCCTCGGTGTCGTAGTTATAGGCCCCGGTGCGGGCGAACACATGGCCGTCCCCGGTGTAACCCATCCGCTCGTCCCGCTGGGGGCAGTCGGTGGGGACCTCCAGATAATTGCTCCGCTGGCCCCACACCTGGTTGTGGTAGAGCCGGTCCACCTTCTCGTTAGCGCAGGTGAAAAAGCCGGTGCGGGCCATCTCGCTGTGGATGGCCCGGGCGGTGAGCAGGCCGGGGACATACTCCACACCGGACAGCTCCGCGTATCGGAACCCCATGAAGGTAAATCGGGGGCGGTATTTCGCGGTCTCGTCCCCTTTATGGTATACAAGCTCCGCCTTGGCATTCCGCAGGTTGGCTGTGTACAGGCTGCCGTCGGCGTTCAAAATCTCCCCATGGCGCAGTTTGAGCGTGTCCCCCTCCATGTACGCCGGGTTGATCTCGATGAAACCGGCAAAGTTCTGACCGAAGTCCAGGATAGTCACTTCCCCCTGTTTCACGGCGGATTTTACCGGCATTTCCTCCTGCGCTTTGGTGTAAAGGATACCCGCCTCAATGGTCTCCGGCACCTTACCCGTATAGGGCACGGGCTTGGCCCCAGTGGGCTTCAGCGGCCCCGCGCGGTAAATCTCCCCATCGTACAGACCTGCGTACTGATAGGGGCTCTCCAGCATGGTCACGCTTCCCCGGCTGTTGGCAACAGGCACGCCGTCCGCCGTCAGCACCCAGGACACGGCGGAGTGTTCCCCGTAGGTCCGGCACTTGTTGTCGAAGGTGTACCGCCCGCAGTACCAGCCCTGGCCCAGGTACACCCGCAGGACATTTTCCCCCTCAGTGAGCAGCTCCGTCACATCGTAGCTCTGGGCCTGGAGCTGGCGGTGGTAGTAGGTGTAACCGGGGGCGAACAGGATGTCCCCCACCCTTTGACCGTTCAGCTCCGCCTCGTACACGCCCAGGGCGGTGATGTCCAGGCGGGCGTTTTTCACGTCCGCTGCGGTAAACCGCTGTTCAAACACGTCCACCGCGCCCTCTATGAAGGGCCGGTCCGCCTGGATAAAGCAGTCTCTCAATTGTTCGTACATGGCTCTCCTCCCCGTTGAATTCATGTTCTCCGCCCCTCCGGCGGCGGAGAACGCCATTAAAACTTTTCATTCAGGTACTTGGCGCTGAGCTCAAAACTCTTGATTGGGCTCTTGTCGATCCAGTTGCGGTGGCTTTCCAGGATTACCGCCTCCACCCCGGCGGCCTTCGCCTTCTCACACAGGGCGTCCAGCGGCATGGAGCCCGTCCCCAGCTCCATGCTGTCGCTTTTGAGAATGGGGGTCATGCAGGCCCCCGTCTGCCGGGAGCCCCGGTCGTTGATGTGCCATAGCTTCATCCGCGGCCCCAGTGCGTCCATCACCGCCAGCGGGTCCACCCCGCACTCGGCGCACCAATAGCTGTCAAACTCAAAGTTGACATACTCCGGGTTGGTCTCCGCCAGAAGAGTTCCATAACCATTCGTATTTTTATCCAGTCGTAAAAACTCACAGTTGTGGTTGTGGTAGAGCAAGGAGACGCCCTCCTGGTTCAGCGCCGCCCCCGCCTTGTTCAGCCGCGCCGCCAACTGTTTTATGGCCTCTGCCTCCCCGTAGGGGAAGCGGTACATCCCGGTGATGACCACCTTGTCCGCGCCAAAGTCTATGGCCTCCTTTGCAACGGCTGCCGGGTCCCGCTCCACGCTGCCCAGGTCGCAATGGAGGGACACCACCTTCAATCCGCTGTCCTTTACCAGCTTGGGCCAGGGAAGTTTCCCGCCCCGGCCCACAGGCATACCGGCGGCTTTTGTCATCAGACGCACCATCAGCCCGGTGGGATGGAGCATGAACGCGCAAAGCTCGATGCCGTCATAGCCCGCCGCCTTCATCTTTGCCATGGTGTCCGCCGCCTGGGCCTCGGTGTTCATCACCGTGCCCAGCATAAATTGCTGTACCGCCTTAACCATAGTCACACCTTCTTGAACTGCTGTAATGCCGCGTTGAGCTGCTTAATCGCCGCTTCCGGTACCGCGTCCCCCGCCTGCTTCAGCAGACTTTGCAGGGTCATCCGGGCCATCATCCGCTTCAGCGCCGGGTTGTCCTTTACGCTGGCGGCCACGTCCCCCCGGCTGGCGGCGGCCAACGCCATCATTTTCTCCACGATGGCGTTGGCTTCGGGGCACTTTGCGATCTCCCCCAGGGTATCGTGGACGGAGTAGCAGGCGAGGTCCAGATCTTCCTTGTCGAACCAGTTTACCACGTCCCCGGCCTTGTTGAAGATGTAATCCGGGTTGGGGGCGTCCACCTTGCGAATCAGGATTACGCTGCTGCACGTCCCCGCCCGGGCCTCGATGGAGTGTTCCCCGGTGAGGGGCACCTGGAAGCGGAACACCGGCCCGCCGGTCTGGGTCTCCACCTCGTGTCCATCCACATACAGGGTGACGGCGGGCTGGTTGGAGTACGCCTTGATCTCGGTGACGGCCTCCGCCCGGTCCACATACCGGCTGCCGCACAGGTGGACGAAGGGCTCCTTACTCCAATAGGCTTTGTAGAGATAAAACGCGTCCTTTTTCAGCTTCCGATCGAAGGTGACTAACCCCTTCTGGTTTTGGCCGTGTTTGCCCCCCTCGTCCCGGCCATCGGCGGCGAAGTCGAACATATTCCACACATGGGTGGCCCACAGCCAGGGCCGCTCCCCGATCATGCGCAGCATATGCTCGTGGTAGACGCACTGGTAACTCTCGGTGTAGTCCCCCTTCTCCGGGTGCCCGGACTGGTACTGGGGGTTGGCGTCCGCGCCGTACTCCGAGAAGCCGATGACCTTATCCGGGTACTTGGCGTGGAAGCTGTCGAAGAACTCGTCGGTCTGCTCCAGTTCGCCTAAGTACCAGCCGAAATACAGGTTATAGCTGTTGATGTCGGGAATGTCCAGGATGGGACTGTCCGTCTCCAGCATGAACACATTGGCCATGGTGGTGGGCCGGGTGGGGTCGAGCCGATGGCACAGGTCGTTCAGCAGGCGGTGGTTTTCCAGCAGGTCGTCGTCCACAGCGCTGGCGGCGGTGATCTCGTTGGACAGCCCCCAGCACACGATGGAGGGGTGGTTGTAGCACTGAACCACCAGCTCCTCCATCTGGGACAAGGTGTTGGCCCGGCCATCCCGCATATGCATGGTGATGTAGGGGATCTCCGCCCACGCCACAAGCCCCTTTTCGTCACACAGGTCGTAGAACTCCTGGGCGTGCTGGTAGTGGGCCAGGCGGACGGTGTTAGCCCCTATCTCCAGGATGAGGGCGATGTCCTCCTCGTGTTCCTTCAAGGTAAGGGCGTTGCCCAGTCCCTCCCGGTCTTGATGTCGGGACACCCCCCGCAGGGGGTAGCTGCGCCCGTTGAGGAGGAAGCCGCGCTGGGGGTCCGTCTCAAACTTCCGGCAGCCGAAGCGGGCGGATACCGCTTCGCCGTTGTCCAGCTTTGCGGCGGCGGCATAGAGGTACGGGTCGTCCAGTCCATCCCACAGCCGAGCGTTTTCCAAGGTGAACACCGCCTGGGCGCGGCCGTCCTTTACGGGGGAGGCTTTTTCCTGCCCGTCTACGGTAAACGTGACCTGCACGGCGTTTTTCACCCACGCCTCCGCCGTGACCTCCACGGTCTTGCGTTCCAGGTCGGTGACGACGGGGGTGACCCTGATGCCGGGGGCGCCGCAGTAGTCCAGGTCAAAATGGGCCTCCGGTACCACCACCAGCTTTACCCCCCGATACAGCCCGCCGTAGAAGGTGAAGTCGGCGCTCTGGGGATAGACGTGATTGCTGCTGTTGTCCACACTGACGGTGAGCAGCGTCTCGCCCTGCTTCAAATACTCGGTGATATCCACCCGGAAGGCGGAGTAGCCCCCCTCATGGCGGGCCACCTTTTCCATGTCCAAAAATACCTCACAGGTGTGGGCCGCGCCGTCAAATTCCAGATACACCCGACCCCCGGCGGGGACTTCCGGCTTTTGGATACCCCGAGCGTACCAGCAGGTTCCCCGGTAGTAGTCGTTGCCGCCGTCCTGCCCGTCGGTGGCGTTCCAGGTGTGGGGAAGGATGACTTCCTCGCCCTTTCTGCCCCCTTTAAGAGCGTTTACATCCTTAAAAAAGTTCCATTTGTCCAGGGAAATCACAGTTGGCATAATAAAGTTCTCCTTATCGAAATTTTTATCCCGCTTCACGAAATTTTGTGGTATACTGGTAAAAAAGAGGAGGGACGCCCATGGATGCCTTGCAGAATATCCGCCTGTTCCAAGAGCTCATCCGCTGCGGCGACAACATCTATACCTGGTGCTACGACGTGGACGGCGCACTGCTGCACAGCAACTGCCCGGATGAGGGGGTGCTGAACACCGCCTTCACCCTGTTCGGCTGCAAGGACCGGATGCTGGAACGGGGCCGGCGAAGCCGCCTGCCCGTTTCCGTGGGAGCGTCCATCGGATTGATCTGGATCGCCGCTTTTGAGAAGGAGGGGGAAGAGCTGCTGCGTTGCTGGGCCATTGGACCGGTGTTCTACCACGACATCTCCATGCGCTCGGTGGAGGACGGGCTTCGGGAGTTCCGCAGCCTGGAGATCAGCATCAGCTGGAAGTCCCAGTTTATTAGAATACTCCGGGCTGTCCCTGTGGTTCAGTCCACCCTCACCAGCCGGTACGCCGTCATGCTCCACCACTGCCTTACCGGGGAGCGCCTCCACCCCAGCGACCTGGACGCGGAAGCGGACATCCCCCACCTGCCCGACGTGCCCCAGGCGGCCCGGGACCGCCATCGCGTGTGGATGGCGGAGCAGGCTCTTTTGCAGATGGTGCGCACGGGGGATTTAAACTACAAGCAGGCCCTGTCCAACAGCATGGCGGTGAGCGCCGGGGTGCCGGTGGACAGCCCGGACGCCCTGCGCCAGGGCAAGGTCAGCGTCATCGTGTTTGCCTCCATCGTGTGCCGGGCGGCCATCGAGGGAGGGCTTTCCCCGGAGGAGGCCTACGGCCTGGGGGATCGCTACATCCAGACGGCGGAGTCCGCCAGAACCATGGATGACCTGATGTCCCTGGCCCCCATGCTGTACGACGATTTCATCCGCCGGGTGCACAAGTGCCGCACCAATCCCAAGCTCTCCGCCCAGATCCAGCGGTGCTGCGACTACATTGAAATGCACCTGGGCCAAAAGATCCGGGCCTCCGACCTGGCCATCCTGGTGGGATACACGGAATACTACCTCACCCACAAGTTCAAGGCGGAGGTAGGGGTGTCGGTGAACGACTATGTGAAGTTCGCCAAGGTGGAACGGGCCAAGATCCTGCTGAAAAGCACGGATCTCACCGTCCAGGACATCTCCGATCAGCTCAGCTTCGGCACCCGGAACTATTTCAGCCGGGTGTTCCAGGACGTGGCGGGCTGCACCCCCGTCCAGTACCGGGAGGAACGATCTCTCCATTGAATGCGCCGGACAGCGGCGCCCGAGCCCTGCCGGGGACGGGCGCCGCTTCCCGTTATTTCAGGTTCTCCTCAATGACTGCGTGGCGGGCCGCCGCTTTCTTCTCGGCGATGCGCTTTTGTATGTCCACCATGCCCTCCTTGGTTAGCGGGCAATCCCGCATGGCGATGAGGGTAATGGCCCAGCCAACCAACGGCAGGCCGAACTTAAGGGCAAGGGTCAGCCAGAAAATTCCAGGGGTAAGGGCATCGCTGGGCTGGGGCAGGGATTGGGTGTAGCCCACCACCATAATGGAGGTGGTGGCGATCACTGCGCTGAAGGCGGTAATGATCTTGTCGATGAAGCTGTAGGTGCCGGACACCACCGCCGGGACATAGCGCCCGCTGCGGTCCAGCTCAAAGTCGATGGTGTCCGCCATGAAGGAGGTATTGCAGGTAGTGATGCACATATTGGAGCCGTTGAGCGCCAGATTCAACAGCACATAGACGATCATGGAGGGGCTGCCCATCACGGCGATCTGTTTGGGGTTGGTGAAGATGAAGAACAGCACCTGCAAGGCGGTGATCCCCATACTGACATAGCTCCAAGTCACAATGCCATTTTTGCTGCCGTGTCTGCCCGCGTACCGGGCCCCGAAGGCCGCGAAGAAGATGGACGGGATCATGCTGACCACGGTGAGCATGGTGGACAGGCCCATATTGCCGATGAGTATGCCGAACAGCAGGGTGTTGATGACGGCCTGACTGCCCACCTGCTGGGCCAGCTTGTCCGAGGCGTTGGAGGCGATGTAGCACTGCAGGGGTTTATTGTGGGCCAGAACATCCACCATGTCCCTCATCTTCAGCGGCTTGGAGCCCCCGCGGGTGCCGGTGAAGTTTTCCGGCTTGTCGAATTCGCTCACGCCGATGCACACCAGCACGGTGCCCACCGCGCCCATGCCCAGGCACACCAAACAGGCGGCGGACAAAAATTCCTGATTATAGGTGCCGCCGAACATGGGCAGCAGCACCATGTTCAGCACCATCATCATGATCATGGGGACAAGATAATTGAACGCGGTGCTCCACACGCCCACGGTGGGCCGCTGCTTGGGGTCGTTGGTCATGATGGCGGGGATGGTCTGGGCGGTCATGTTTGTGATGGTGTAGCCGATGACGTAGATGACATAGAGCACGGTGAACATCACCCAGCCAAAGCCCTTGCTGGACATAAAATTGAACATGCACAGCAGCGCGATGGCCTCAATGGCAAAGCCGGATACCATCAGCACTCGCAGCTTGCCGAAGCGGGTGTTTACCCGGTCGTACACAAAGGCCAACAGGGGGTCGGTAACGCCGTCCAAAATGCGGGTGCAGGTCAGGATGACGCCCAGCGCAGCCGTCGCAATACCATAGCCAATACTGGCGCTGTAGCTGGCCAGATTGATGAGGGAGTAGATGCTCATGCCCACAAAGCCGTTGCAGGCGTACAGGATGATCTGCCACAGCTTGGCCCGGCGGTACTGTACGCCGTCCTGCTGGCTGGGGGTGGTTTTTTGCCTTGCCATAATGCTCCTCCTCCGTTTGCACCGCCTGGGGGCGGCGTTCTTGCCTCCCATTATAAAGGGGCAGCGCCATATGGGAACGCAAAAATCAAGGATAAGGGGCATTTTTTCACTGAGCTTTTTCAGGTCGACGAATTTTGACCCTCAATTGCAAAAAATCATCCTTTTGGCGCGGCGAAGTGGGATAAAAATTCGTGTCCAGCCTCCCCTAATTGTCCAATTTTCAAAATGCAATAAAATTTTATCCCTGTTCACGATTTTTCGGTTTGCGGAGCAGGCCCGCTTTCTGTATGCTTATAGGGAACTGAACTGAAAGGGGCGTTTTCTATGAACCCGTTTGACAAAGGCTTCCTCATCGGCGCGTCCACCGCCGCCCACCAGGTGGAGGGGAACAATGCTCACAGTGACTGCTGGGCGTTGGAACACATTCCCCACACCGCCTACGCCGAGCCCTCCGGGGAGGCGGTGGATCACTACCGCCGCTATGAGGAGGACATCAAGCTGCTGGCGGGAGCGGGGCTTAACGCCTACCGATTTTCAATCGAGTGGGCCCGGATCGAGCCGGAGGAGGGGAAATTTGACGAGGCCGAAGTGGCCCACTACCGGGACATGATCCGCTGCTGCAAAGAAAACGGCGTGGAGCCCATGGTCACCCTCCACCACTTTTCTTCCCCGGCGTGGCTTATCTCTAAAGGCGGCTGGGAGACAGAGGATGTGGTGGGGTATTTTGAGCGCTACTGCCGGTACATCATGGAGCGGCTGGGAAGCGAGCTGAACTATGTCTGCACCATCAACGAGGCCAACATCCGCCTGCAAATCGCCGACATCATGAAACGGTATCTGCTCCGGGCCCAACAAGCGCAGAAGGCCGCGGAGCAGAACCCGGAGGCCGCATTGCAGATGGGGATGAACATGAAGGCCCTCATGGAGCAGCAGCAGATGGCCGCCGTGGAGGGTGCTGCGGCCTTTGGCCTCACCGACCCTCAGGGGGTTCACGTGTTCCAGTCCCCCTGCACCGCTGAGGGCGACGCCGTCATCTGCCGCGCCCACGCCGCCGCCCGTGCCGCCATCCGGGAGGTGTGCCCCCACGTGAAGATGGGGCTCACCCTGTCCTTCCACGACCTCCAGGCCCAGCCGGGAGCAGAGGCCGTGGCCGAGCGGGAGTGGGACAAGGAGTTCCGCCACTATCTGCCCTGGCTGGAGGGGGACGATTTCCTGGGTATACAAAATTATACCCGCTCGCTCATCGGCCCGGAGGGCCTGCTGCCCACCCCGGAGGGGGCGGAACTCACCCAGGCTGGGTATGAATATTACCCTGAGGGCTTGGAGCACGTGATCCGCCGTGCGGCGGAGGACTTCAAGGGAACGCTCTTTGTCACCGAGAACGGCATCGCCACCGCCGATGACGGACGCCGCCAAGCGTTTATTGAGACTGCGCTGGAGGGCGTGGCCCGCTGCGTGGCGGACGGGCTGCCCGTAGAGGGCTATTTTCACTGGAGCCTGATGGACAACTTTGAGTGGCAGAAGGGCTACGCCATGACCTTTGGCCTCGTCGCCGTGGACCGCGCCACCCAGAAGCGTACCCCCAAGCCCAGTCTGGCCTTGCTGGGCGGCTATTGCCAACGCTGAGGAGGACGTGCTATGAAGCGGTATTTCTGCAATCCCCTCAACTTCTCCTACCGCTACCAGTTTAATGAGGCCGCCGGCGGCTTCACCCTGAACCGGGAGGCGGCCGACCCGTCCCTCATTCTGTTCCAAGGGAAGTACTATCTGTTTCCCAGCATGACGAGGGGGTTTCTAGTCAGCGAGGATCTGGTGAACTGGCGGCAGCGCCCCCTTGCCGGCGTGCCGGTGTACGACTACGCCCCTGACATACGGGCGGTGGGGGATTGGCTGTACTTCTGCGCCAGCCGCAGGGGGGAGGTGTGCGACTTCTACCGCACCCGGGACCCGGAGGGCGGCGTGTTTGAGCGCATTCCCGGCGCCTTCGACTTCTGGGACCCCAACCTGTTCCTGGATGACGACGGGCGGCTGTACTTCTACTGGGGGTGCAGCAATATGACCCCCATCTGGGGAGTGGAGCTGGACCCCGCCACGATGGAGCGCATGGGTGGGCCCGTCCCCCTCATCGGCAACCGCAAAGCGGAGCACGGCTGGGAGCGCACGGGAGAAAACCACTGTTACGACCCCAACAAGAGCAGCATCGTCCAGCTCTTGAAGGCGCAGACGGCCCAGGCCCTGGGCTGCCGCCCGGAGGAGGTCACCGACCTCACCCCCGCCATTGAGGCCACCCCGGAGCAGTACCGGCCCCTGCTGAAAGCGGCGCTGTCCGACAACCCCTATATCGAGGGGGCGTGGATGACCAAGCATGACGGAAAGTATTATCTCCAGTACGCCTGCCCCGGCGCGCAGTACAACGTGTACTGCGACGGCGTCTATGTGGGGGACGGCCCCTTGGGGCCCTTTATTCCCTGCCATGGCAATCCCTATTCCTACTCCGCCGGTGGTTTCTGCCCCGGCGCGGGGCACGGCTCCACCCTGGAGGACAGGCACGGAAACTGGTGGCACACCAGTACTATGCGCATTTCCGTCAACCACGATTTCGAACGCCGCATCGGCCTGTGGCCCGCCGGGTTCGACGCCGACGGAGAGCTGTTCTGCAACCAGAGGTACGGAGACTGGCCCCAAGCGGTGGCGGGGGCGGCCCAAAATCCCTGGGCAGCGCCGGAGTGGATGCTGCTCAGCTACAGTAAGCGGGCCGTTGCCAGCAGCGAGGACAAACCCGCCGCCAACGCCGTGGACGAAAATGTCCAGACCTGGTGGAAGGCGGGGCCGGGCGACAAAGACCCCCAACTCACGGTGGATTTGGGGGACGTGTACACCGTGAACGCAGTACAGGTGAATTTCGCCGACGATATGGGCATTGTGGAAGAGCTGCCGCCGGACGCGAAGCTGGTGGGCGATCCCGGCCGGGGACGGTACATCGAGGAACGGGAATGGTTCACCCGCTGGCTGCTGGAGATCAGCACGGACGGGGAGAGCTGGATCGTGCTGGAGGACAAGCGGGAGGCGGGCACCGACCTGTCCCACGACCTGGTGGTGCGGGAGGAGGGCGTGGATGCCCGGTATGTCCGCCTCACTGTCACCGAGACGGCCTATCACGCTCCTGCCTGTATCAGTGGCCTGCGGGTGTTCGGAGGAGGCCGGGGCAAGCCGCCGGTACAGGTGTCCCAGGTGTCCGCCCGCCGCACGGATGGCATGACCATGGAAGTACATTGGCAGGGAGACGCCGTGGGGTACGAAGTTCTTTGGGGCCACAGCCCGGACAAGCTGTACCACAGCTTCCGGGTGTTTGGGGTAAACCGGGCAGAGATCCGAGCGCTGATGGCCGGAGTGAAACGATACTATGTCCGGGTAGATGCCTTTAATGAAAATGGGATTATGGAAGGACAAGTCTGTGCGGTAATATTTGCATAGCTTGTTGCGGAACTACAAAAGCCAGATGGGCGGAATTGATAAACATGCGGGCGGAAAACGCTGTGCCGCAACCAAAGAAGGCCGCCGGCGGGGGTAGCCCCGCCGGCGGCCTTTGCTGCTCCAATGTTTGATGGTAAAGCATAGAGTCTGTTTTAAAACTAAGGGATTGTGTGTAAAGTGCTGAAATGATAAAATAGAG
>CAJULZ010000043.1 GCA_910587205.1 uncultured Oscillospiraceae bacterium | reverse complement strand
ATAAACCGCAGATCCGCGCTTACATCCTTAAACCCTTCCAGCACCCGCGCCGCCGCCGCCCGGTCCCCCCGGCGAATGGCCGCAGCAAAGCTGTCCTCCAAGGCATACCGCCGGTTGATCACCGCGGCGTCCGCGTAGGCCCCGGAGTACTCTGGGCCGGGCTCCCAACGTCCCGCTCCCGTATATACCGTCTGAAAGCCTGAAACCTGGCCGCCTCCGTGCCCAACGACCGCCAATGCGGCTTTGCGCACATCCTCCTGCCGGGCGATGGGCAGGCCACAGCGGTATGCTTTATAAGGCCCAACGGCGGCCTCCGACGCCCCAAGCCCCGCCAGCAGGACACGGGCGGCTCGGCTATTCCACCCCTCCGCCACATAGGGGCCCAGCAGCACCCAGCAACCTCCGGCCTGGAATGCCGCCAGCCGCGACCCCAGCGGTTCCACCAGCTCATAGAGCTGCCCGCCGGGGCTGCTGTCCAGAAACGCAGCCAGCCCGTGAGCCGTGTAGATCCCCTGGAGCGCGGGAGAAAAACAGTACTGCCCTTCAAACCGGTCCAGCACCTCTCCCCCGCCGTCGTAAACCGCCATGCCCACCCCCGTCAGCGCGGGGATCAGCTCCGCCGCAGCACGCAGGAATTCCATTCCCTCCACCCCCAGTCCGGGCAGCGTACGCCTGCCCGAAAATCCCGCGGGGCACGCCCGCAAATTCATTTTACACGGATACGCACCCCCTGCCAAGAACAGATTATATTTTTCTGCGTTTGGGCCCCTTGACACAGCCCCCATTTTAGATATAATAAAATGTCAGATGAAACAGTTACATATGAAACTAATTGAGAATTGGAGGATATTTGAAATGGAACCGGCAGAGAAAGAAAGACAGCGGCAGCGGGAAGACATGATGCTGAAGGCCCCCCTCCCCCGGGTCATCACCAAGATGGCCCTGCCCTCCATCATCTCCTTCCTGATCACATCCATCTACAACCTGGCCGACACCTATTTTGTCAGCGACCTGGGGGAGAGCGCCCAGGCGGCCATCAGCGTCAACGCCTCCCTGGACCAGATCATCATGATGGCCGGGTCCATGCTGGCCGTGGGCGCGGCCAGCTACATCTCCCGCCTTCTGGGGGCAAAGGACAAAGAAAAAGCCGACCGGGTACTGTCCACCGCCTTCTTCATGGCGGTGATTTTCGGCGCGGTGGTCACCACCTTAGGCGTCTCTTTCATGCACCCCATGGTGCGCCTGCTGGGCGCCACCGACACCTGTGAACAGTACGCCGTGGAGTACGCCACCTACGTCCTGCTGGTGGCTCCCTTTATGGCGGCCAATTTCGTGATGAACCAGTGCCTCCGGGCGGAGGGCAGCGCCATGCGCTCCATGTTCGGCATGGGCTTCGGCGGTATCCTGAACTGTTTCCTGGACCCCATCTTCATCTTCAACCTGGATATGGGGGTGGCGGGGGCCTCCCTGGCCACAGCCATCTCCAAGCTGGTGAGCTTTGGCATCCTGGTCGCCCCCTATCTCACCCGGCGCAGCGTCCTGAGACTGTCCGTCCGCTGCTTCCGGCCCAGCCGGGACATCATCACCCAGGTGTTCACCGTGGGCTCTTCGTCCATGTTCCGCTCGGGGCTGGCGGTGGTATCCGCCATTGTGCTCAACAACATCGCCGGGGGCATTTCCGACGCTGTGCTGGCGGGCATCGGCGTGTCCACCAAGGTTATGATGTTCCCCTTCGGCGTCATCCTGGGCTTCGGCACCGGTTTCCAGCCGGTGGCGGGCTTTAACTGGGGCGCGAAGCGGTACGACCGGGTGCGGGAGAGCTACCGGTTCGCCTCCCACGCGGCCATCATCGGGGCGCTGGTCATGGGTCTTACCCTGGCCCTGTTCGCCGACCCCCTCATCGGCCTGTTCGCCAAATCCGACCAGTCGGCGGAAATGCTGGCGGTGGGCGCGCTGTGCATCCGCCTGCAATGCCTGGTGCTGCCCATACACGGCTGGGTGGCGGTGGTAAACATGTTTTGCGCCGGTCTGGGCAACGCCAAGGGCGCGCTGCTGCTGTCCACTTCCCGGCAGGGCACCTGCTTCCTTCCCATCGTCTACCCCATGGCCTGGGCCTGGGGCGCCTACGGCGTGGCCGCCGTCCAGGCTGTGGCCGACCTGCTGACGCTGCTGCTGGCCGTTCCCCTTATCCGCCGGGTGAAGCGGCAGATCCAGGACGCCGAACTGGCCCAATCCCAGGCGCAGGAGCCGTCCGCCATTCCCATCCCCGGGGGTGGCGGCGCATGACCGCCCCCGTCCTGTCCAGCCTGCTGCGCATTAACCGCCAGCGCATCCGTACTCTCCGGCAGACCGCCCTGACCCCCCATGGGTATGTGGGCGTGATGCATCTGATCGTCCTCTACGCCGGCCGCCACCCCGGCGCCAGCCAAGAGGAAATCGTCAGCTTCTACGCCGTGGATAAGGCCAGCGTGGCCCGGGACGCCCGGCGCCTGGAGGACCTGGGGCACATCCGCCGGGAAATCGACCCCGCCAACCGCAGGCAGTACCGGCTGTTCCTCACCGCCCCGGGGGAGGAAATGCTGGCCGTCATCGACCGCGCCCACCAGGATTTCCAGCGTACCTTGGCCGCCAACTTCTCTTCCGGCGACTGGGAACTGCTGGCCGGGCTGCTCCAGCGTCTGGAGGAAAATGCCTGCCGCCCCTGCCCTCCCCCCTGCGCCGGGGAATTATAAAATGCAGGATAAAAGCCCGGAGGTGCTGAATGCGCCTCCGGGCTTTGGTAATTTGATACAAATTTCACAAAGATTTTTTCAATCCTCTATTGGCTTTTGGCAAAAATCATGCTATTCTTAGAACAGCTTGGGGCACGTGCCCATCAGGAGGTATCCTTATGAATTTAAGAGAAGTCCGCGACATCCTGCACGCAGAAGTACTCTGCGGGGAGGAACTGTTAGACACCGAGGTACGCTCTGCCTGCGGCAGCGACTTCATGAGCGACGTGCTGGCCTATGTGAAGAACCAGGCGCTGCTGCTCACCGGGCTGGTTAACCCCCAGGTAGTGCGAACCGCGGAGATGATGGACATGAAGTGCATCGTCTTTGTCCGGGGCAAGCAGCCCGACGCAGGCATCCTGGAGCTGGCCCAGGACCGGCAGCTGGTGGTCCTGGCCACCAAGGAACGGATGTATAACGCCTGTGGGCTGCTGTACATCAACGGGCTGAGGGAGTGACCGCCATGGACGAGCGGATCACCATGACCTATGCGGTGGAGGGCGGCGACCTGACCCACGCGGGGGAGGCGTCCTCCGCGGTAAAACAGTCCCTGCGCAAGCTGGGGCTGGACCCCAGCGTCATCCGCCGGGTGTCGGTGTGCATGTACGAGGGGGAGATCAACATGGTCATCCACGCCAACGGCGGCACCGCCCAGGTGGACGTGGGGCTGGACGACATCACCATCACCCTCACCGACCGGGGCCCCGGCATCCCCGACATTGAAAAGGCCATGCAGGCGGGCTTTACCACCGCCGCCGACTCCGTGCGGGATCTGGGCTTCGGCGCGGGCATGGGCCTGCCCAATATGAAGAAATACAGCGACGAGATGACGGTGGAGTCCGCCGTCGGCGTGGGCACCACCGTCACCATGGTGGTGCGCATCGAATGAAGCGCAGGACCGCCGCGCTTAGCATCATAATGTGAGGAGGTATCCGGAATGCGCCATTCCGTCGCCCTCAATACCAAAAAGTGCAGGGGCTGCACCACCTGCATCAAAAGCTGCCCTACCGAGGCCATCCGCGTGCGCAGCGGCAAGGCCACCATTCTGCCCAACCGCTGCATCGACTGCGGCACCTGCGTCCAAGTGTGCCCCCACCAGGCTGTACAGTCCCAGCGGGGCGAGTTCTACATGCTCAAGCGCTTCCAATACAACATCGCCGTCCCCGACCCCGCCCTCTACGGGCAGTTCCACAACCTGGACGACATCAATATTATCCTCAACGGCCTGCTGGCCATCGGCTTTGACGACGTGTACGAATCCGCGGCAGCAGCGGAGCTGCTGGCCGACTGCCTGGACCACCGCACCGGGGACGGCACCCTGGCCCCCGAGATCTCCCCCGCCTGCCCTGCGGTAGTGCGGCTGATCTGCATCCGGTTCCCCGACCTGCTGGGCCACATCGCCCCCGTGATCACCCCCCTGGAGCTGGCTGCCATCCTGGCCCGCCGCCGGGCGGCGGAGGACACCGGCCTCTCCCCCGACGAGATCGGTGTGTTCACCATCGTGCCCTGTACCTCCCAGGTCACCGCCGCCGCCGCCCCGGAGGGCTTGAAGCGCCAGGTGGTGGACGGCGCCTTTGCCATCAAGGACATCTACCTCGCCCTGCTTGAGCCCATGCGCCAGCTGGACATGGACCACCTCAAACCCATGGCGGCGGGGGCCGCCGGGGTGAGCTGGGCCTTTGCCGGCGGAGAGGCTCTCTCCCGCCGGGACAAGCGGTATATCGCCGTGGACGGCATCGGCAACGTGATCCGGATGCTGGAGGAGATCGAGGACGGGCGGATGCCGGAGGCGGACTTTATCGAGCTGCGGGCCTGCACCCAGGGTTGCCTGGGGGGCTGCCTTAACGTGGAAAACCCCTTCACCGCCAAGATGCGTCTGAAGGGTCTGATCTCCAATCTCACCCCCCTCTGCCCCCGCTCCGCGGACCGGGATGAGGTCAGCGACATCCTGGACTATACCAAGAAACCGGAATTCCTGCCCACCTTCCAGCTGGACTCCAACCGCCGCCGGGCCATGGAAAAGATGCGAGCCATCCAGAAGCTGGAGGAGCAGCTCCCCGGCCTGCGGTGCGGCTCCTGCGGCGCGCCCTCCTGCCGGGCTTTCGCGGAGGACGTGGTGATGGGCCGGGCCAGCGAGGACGACTGCATTTTCAAGGTGCGGGAGCGGATGCAGAACATGGCGGGCAAGACGGATGCGGACGGGTATCTCCCCGCCCCCTTCCGCCGCCACCTGGACGATGCCTACGGCGGCCTGCCCCCCCTGCTGGACGACCGATGACACATTCCTCGGGAGGTGCGGGATGGAACACAGCAGGACAACCGGAACACTGCGCTTCACGCCTGTGACCGGAGATAACCGGACGTTGGTTGAGGGATTGTCCGTCTCCCCCGACCAGTCCGGCTTCATTGAACCCGTTCGCGAGTGCCTGCGGGAGGCGGACGGCCTGGCCCTGTGGCGGCCCGCCGCCATCTATCGCGGAGATGCCTTGGTGGGGTTCGCCATGTACGGCTTCTTCCCCGACCCCTCCCCCGGCGAGCTGTGGCTGGATCGGCTTCTGATCGACTGGCGTCACCAGGGAAAGGGGTATGGCGGGCAGGCTGTACGCGCCCTATTGGAGCAGTTGCGCCGGGAATACGGCCAGGACAAAGTATTTCTCAGCGTCTACGAAACCAACACAGCCGCAATCCGGCTATACCGGAAGATCGGGTTCCGGTTCAACGGCGGCCATGATACCAAAGGCGAAGCGATTATGGAATATGTGTATGACAAGGAAAGGCGGCGCGGTTATGACTGTTCAGCAGATGATTGACTCCATCCCCCTCACCGTATTTCACCTGGACGACCCCGGCCACCTGGTGGAGGGTGGCTACTGCGGCGACCTGCTGAGCTGGGTGATGGGCCGTGCCCCCGCCGGGGGCGCGTGGCTCACTATCATGAGCAATGTGAACGTGGCGGCTGTGGCTTCCCTCACCGATACGGCCTGCGTTATTCTGGCCGAGGGCGTGATCCCCGACGCTCCCCTGCTGGACAAGGCAAAGGCACAAGGCATCACCCTGCTGGGGACAGACTTGCCGGTCTACGACTGCGCCGTCCGGCTGGGCCGTCTCCTAGAACCGTAACCAAACGACAAGCAGATTGGAGGTCGAATCATGGAACAATACGCTTTCGACCTCCATCTCCACTCCTGCCTGTCGCCCTGCGGCGGGGAGGACAATACCCCCGCCAACCTGGCCGGCATGTGCGCCCTGGCGGGCCTGGACGTGGTGGCCCTCACCGATCACAACACCTGCGGCAACTGCGCCGCTTTCTGTGAAGCGGCAGGGCGCTACGGCCTGCTGGCCCTGCCGGGGATGGAGCTGACCTGTGCCGAGGAAGCCCACGTGGTCTGCCTGTTCCCGGGTCTTCCGGAGGCTGCTGCCTTCTCCGGTTTGGTGCGGGAAAAGCTGCCGCCGCTGAAAAACAACCCCGCCGTATTTGGCCCCCAGATCTACATGGACGGGCAGGACCGTGTGTTAGGGGAGGAAGACGCGTTCCTGGCGGGCGCCTCCTCCATCGGGATCTACGAGGCGGCAGCGCTGGCCCGGGCTTACGGCGGCGCGGCTTGGCCTGCCCATATCGACCGCTCCTCTTTTTCCCTGTTGGCCAACCTGGGGTTCTGGGACCCCGCTATGGGCTTCTCTGTAGCGGAGGTGTCTAAAAACTGTCCCCCGGACCTGTTCCGCCGCCCCGATCTGCGAGGGATTCCTCATTTTGACGGCAGCGATGCCCACTACCTGGACCAAATCGTTGACGCCCACCAGTATATGGCCCTGCCTGAGCGCTCACCGGAGGCCGTCCTGGCTTGGCTCAGGGCAGGCTGTCCAGGGGCGGGTGGAATTTCCTGACGGATTTTAGTTGATTTTTTGTTGTTAGCTTGGACAAACCGTCATATGGTATGATATAATACTTTGTCCGGGTGCTCGTTTTAGAGGTTTTTGCCCGGACACTTTCTTGGAATTCGAGCCAAACCAGGGCCGCGGCATACCTGCCCCGCCCATAATCAAGTACAAGGAGGAAGCGAAATGCCTAACTGCAAAACCGCAGTCCCCTACCGAGGCACCCCGGAGCAGGAGGAACGCCTGCGCCAGGTCATCGAGGCGTACAAAGGCCAGCCCGGCGCCACCATGCCGGTGCTCCAGGCCGCCCAGGAGATTTTCGGCTATCTGCCGGAGGAGGTCCAGATCATGGTGGCGGAGGGGCTGGATATCCCCCTGTCCGAGATCTATGGCGTGGTCAGCTTTTACTCCTTCTTCTCTCTCAACCCCAAGGGCAAGTACCAAATTTCCGTCTGCCTTGGCACCGCCTGCTACGTAAAGGGCGCCGCGGATGTGCTCAGCGCGGTGGAGAAGAAGCTGAACATCGCCCCCGGCGGCATCACCAGCGACGGGCTGTTCTCCCTGGACGCCTGCCGGTGCATCGGCGCGTGCGGCCTGGCCCCCGTCATGATGATCAACGACGACGTATACGGCCGCCTCACCGCCGCCCAAGTGGCCCCCATTCTGGACGAGTACATCAAAAAGGGATGAAGGACCTGTCCCTCCACCTGCTGGACGTAGCGAAAAACTCGGTGGCGGCGGGGGCGCGGCACGTATCCATCGCCCTGGAGGAGGATGCGGCCGGCTGGCTGACCCTCACCATTTCCGACGACGGCCGGGGGATGTCCCCGGAGTTCCTCGCCCAGGTAACGGACCCCTTTACCACCACCCGCACCACCCGGAAAGTGGGCCTGGGCCTGCCTCTGCTGCGGCTGACGGCGGAGCAGACCGGCGGCTCGCTGGACATACAGAGCACCGTGGGCGTGGGCACCGCCCTCACCGCCCGGTTCTTCCGGCAGCATCTGGACTGCCCCCCCCTTGGCGATATGGCCGGGGCGGTGGCGCTGCTCATTCAGGGCAGCCCGGACATGGAGCTCACCTACCGCCACACCACCCCCCGGGGGGACGCAGCGCTATCCACTGCGGAGCTGCGGGACATTTTGGGCCAAGACGTCTCCCTGGCAGAGCCGGAGATATTCGCCTGGATTCAGGACTATCTGACCGAACAGGAAAATGAAGCGGCGGTAGACCCATCCCCCGCCGTTGGAATCGAAGGAGAGGTACTATGAAAAGTTTAGAAGAACTCAAGGCCATCCGGGAAAAAATGAAGCGCCAGATGGATCTGCGGGAAAACGACGAGAACAGCATCCGCGTGGTGGTAGGCATGGCTACCTGCGGCATTGCCGCCGGGGCGCGGCCTGTGATGACCGCCTTCCTGGACGAGATCAACCGCCGGGGGCTGACCAACGTCACCGTGTCCCAAACGGGGTGCATCGGCGTGTGCCGCCTGGAGCCGGTGGCGGAGGTGTTCGTCCCCGGCCAGGAGAAAGTGACCTATGTGCGTCTGCGCCCGGAGATGGTGCCCGCCATCGTGGAACAGCACCTGGTGAACCACAACGTGGTGCAGGACTACACCATCGGCGCGGCCGAATAACGGGAGGGAGGAAACGAAATGAGCCATATCCGAAGCCATATCATGGTGTGCACCGGTACCGGCTGTACCTCCTCGGACAGTCCCAAGCTCATCACCGCCTTTGAGGAGGAGCTGAGGCTGGAGGGCATGGACCAGGAGGTCCGGGTGGTCAAGACCGGCTGCTTCGGCCTGTGCGCCATGGGCCCCATCGTCATGGTATTCCCTGAGGGGGCATGCTACACCCGCGTCACGGTGGACGACGTCCATGAGATCGTGTCCGAGCACATTGTCAAGGGCCGCATCGTCACCCGCCTGCTCCACATGGAGGGCGAGGAGGGCGAGTCTGTCACGTCCCTGGCGGACACCCAGTTTTACAAGCACCAGCTGCGCATCGCCCTGCGCAACTGCGGCGTGATCAACCCCGAATCTATCGACGAATACATCGGCGTGGACGGCTACACCGCCCTGGAGCGTATCCTCACCGAGAAAACCCCGCCCCAGGAGATCATCGACGCGCTGAAGAACTCCGGCCTGCGGGGCCGGGGCGGCGCGGGCTTCCCCACCGGCACCAAGTGGCAGTTCACCTATGACGCGGTGAGCCCCGACGGGGTGAAGTACGTGTGCTGCAACGCCGACGAGGGCGACCCCGGCGCGTTCATGGACCGCTCGGTGCTGGAGGGCGACCCCTTCTCCGTCATCGAGGCCATGACCATCGCGGGCTACACCATCGGCTCCAATCAGGGCTACATCTACATCCGGGCCGAGTACCCCATCGCCGTGAAGCGGCTGGAGCTGGCCATCGCCCAGGCGGAGGAGTACGGCCTGCTGGGTGAAAACATCCTGGGCTCCGGCTTCTCCTTCAACTTGGAGCTGCGCCTGGGCGCAGGAGCTTTCGTGTGCGGCGAGGAGACCGCCCTGATGACCTCCATTGAAGGCCATCGCGGCGAGCCCCGGCCCCGCCCGCCCTTCCCGGCCGTCAAGGGCCTGTTCGGCAAGCCCACCCTGCTCAACAACGTGGAGACCTACGCCAACATCACCTGGATTTTGAACAACGGCTGGGAGAAGTTCGCCGCCATCGGCACCGAAAAGTCCAAGGGCACCAAGGTGTTCGCCCTGGGCGGCAAGATCACCAACACCGGCCTGGTGGAGGTCCCCATGGGCACCACCCTGCGCACCATCATCGAGGACATCGGCGGCGGCATCCCCAACGGCAAAAAATTCAAGGCCGCCCAGACCGGCGGGCCCTCCGGCGGGTGCATCCCGGCGGAGCTGATTGACACCCCCATCGACTATGACTCCCTCACCGCCATCGGCTCCATGATGGGCTCCGGCGGCCTGATCGTCATGGACGAGGACAACTGCATGGTGGACATCGCCAAGTTCTTCCTGGAGTTCTGCGTGGACGAATCCTGCGGCAAGTGCGTCCCCTGCCGGATCGGCACCAAGCGGCTGTACGACCTGCTGTGCAAAATCACCGACGGCAAGGGCACTCTGGAGGATCTGGACACCATCGAGGAGCTGTGCCACCACCTGAAGGACTCCGCCCTGTGCGCCCTGGGCCAGTCCGCCCCCAACCCGGTGCTGTCCACCCTGAAATATTTCCGGGACGAGTACGTGGCCCACGTGGTGGAAAAGCGGTGCCCTGCCGGGGTGTGCCGCAACCTCACCCGGTACATCATCGACCCGGGCAAGTGCAAGGGCTGCACGCTGTGCGCCCGGAACTGCCCGGTGGACGCCATCTCCGGCGCGGTGAAGGCGCCCCATGTCATCGACCAAAACAAGTGCATCCACTGCGGCCTGTGCCAGAATAACTGCCGCTTTGACGCTATCTCCAAATCGTAAGGGAGGGAGGAATACACGATGGAACCCAAGATGATTAACCTGAAAATCAACGACATCCCCGTCACCGTCCCCGAGGGGACCACGGTGCTGGAGGCCGCCCGTGCCGCGGGCTTCAAGATCCCCTCCCTGTGCTACCTGAAGGATGTGAACGAGATCGGCTCCTGCCGGATCTGCGTAGTGGAGGTAAAAGGCGCCCGCTCCCTGATGGCGTCCTGCGTCTACCCCGTCAGCGAGGGCATGGAGGTGTATACCAACACCCCCAAGGTACGCCACTCCCGTCAGCTCTCCCTGGAACTGATCCTATCCAACCACCGGATGGACTGCTTGACCTGCGCCCGCAACGCCCACTGCGAGCTGCGGGAGCTGGCGGCGGACTTCCAGATCGACGCGGTGCGCTATGCCAACGACCTGATGGTGCCCCAAATTGAGGCGTCCGCCCTCCATCTTGTGCGGGACAACTCCAAGTGCATCCTGTGCCGCCGGTGCACCGCCGCCTGCCGCAAGGAGCAGGCCGTTGGAGTCATCGGCCCCAACGACCGGGGCTTTATGACCCACATCGGCTGCGCCTTTGACCGGGATCTGGCCGAGGCGGACTGCGTGTCCTGCGGCCAGTGCCTGGTGGCCTGCCCCACCGGCGCGCTCAGCGAGCAGGACTCCATCCCCGAGGTGATGGCGGCCCTCCACGACCCCTCCAAGCATGTGGTGGTGGGCCCCGCCCCCTCTGTCCGCGTCACCCTGGGCGAGTGCTTCGATATGCCTATTGGCACCAACGTGGAGGGCAAAATGGTGTCCGCCCTGCGCCGCCTGGGCTTTGACAAGGTGTTCGACGTGGACACCGCCGCCGATTTCACCATCATGGAGGAGGGCACCGAGTTCCTCCAGCGGCTCCAGGACGGCGGGACGCTGCCCATGATCACCTCCTGCTCCCCCGGCTGGATCCGGTTCTGTGAGCAGCACTACCCTGAGTTCATCCCCTCCCTGTCTTCCTGCAAGTCCCCCCAGCAGATGTTCGGCGCGCTGGTCAAAAGCTACTACGCGGAAAAGTCGGGCATCGACCCCAAGGACATCTATGTGGTATCCATCATGCCCTGCACCGCCAAGAAGTACGAGGTCAAGCGGGAGGAGCAGCGCATGGCCAACGGCTGTATGCCGGTGGACGCGTCGCTGACCACCCGGGAGCTGGCCCGGATGATCACCCAGGCGGGCATGATGTTCGACCACCTCCCCGACGGGGAGTTCGACCCCATGCTGGGCATTTCCACCGGCGCGTCGGTGATTTTCGGCGCCACCGGCGGCGTGATGGAGGCGGCGCTGCGCACCGTGGCCGCCAAGCTGATGGGGGACGCCGACGCCCCCCTGGAGTTCCACGAGGTGCGGGGCATCAAGGAGATTAAGGAGGCCAGCTACGAACTGCCCGGCCGCACGGTGAAGGTGTGCGTGGCCTCCGGCCTGTCCAACGCCAAGATCGTGCTGGACGGCTTGAAATCCGGCGAGCTGCACTATGATTTCATCGAATTCATGGCCTGTCCCGGCGGCTGTGTCAACGGCGGCGGCCAGCCGCTGCACCCCTCCACGGTGCGCTCCTTCACCGACCTGCGCACCCTGCGGGCTCAAGCGCTGTACAAACAGGACGAGGGCATGCCCCACCGCCGCAGCCACGAGAGCCCGGTGGTCAAGGAGGTTTACGAGACCTTTCTGGGCGAGCCCGGCGGCCATAAGGCCCATGAACTGCTCCACTGTACCTACGTCCCCCAGACCCGGTACCGCACCTGAACCTGTCAAGCATATCAAAGGGGGCAGGCGGCAGCTGCCGCCTGCCCCCCAATATCCTGAAAGAGCTTCCCCGTCGGGGCTCCGCTTCCATTTTCATCCTTCTTTCAGGGCAAATTCAAAATTATTTTGGCCCTATGACAGACTTTTTACATAATATTTCTGTGCGCTATCCTCAGCTGCCGGAACTGGCCCGCAGGGCAAAAGGAGGGCCGGGGCGCAAACGCCCCGGCCAAAGGAATGGAGGATAGAATGAAAAAGAAAGCACAACTCTTGCAAGAATTATCTTAGCAAGAGTTCGTTACAAAAGTTCAGATATAATTATTACAAAAGTGTAAAATCCGCTGCAAGCAAGATTAGATATCTTGTATCTTGCAAGATCTGGTGAGCCGGACTGCTGGCTCGCGAGGAGGCGTCCACCCATGAAAATCCATGAAAAAAATGGGAAAAATCCCTCAAATTTGACCGCTGTCCGGCTGGGCGTAGCGGGCCTGGGAACGCTGGCCCTGGCGCTGGGCATCGCCCAGGGCGGCTACCAGGATACGCTGGGCAAGGCGGTACGCATCTGTCTGGAGTGTATTGGAATTGGATAAGACAAACAAACGGCCGGAGCTCCGGCGCAAGTGTATCCAGCTGGCCAGCGCCCTGCTGTACAACGCCAACCTCCCCGGCTTCGCCTCCGGCTCCATCTACAAGGGCCCGTCCAAGGGCGTATGTGTGCCGGGACTGAACTGCTATTCCTGCCCCGGTGCGGTGGGTTCCTGTCCCCTGGGTGCGCTTCAAAACGCCCTGAGCAGCCTCCCGCGGAAGCTGCCGCTGTACATCGCCGGGTTTTTGCTGCTGATCGGCGTCGCTCTGGGCCGGGTGGTGTGCGGCTTTCTATGCCCCTTCGGGCTGATCCAGGAGCTGCTGCATAAAATCCCCACCCCAAAAATCAAAAAGAGCAAGTGGACCCGCCGGCTTTCCTGGCTGAAATATGTGATTTTGGTCGTGTTTGTGGTGGCGCTGCCCATCTGGTACGCTTTCGCCAAGGGGATGCCTGTGCCCGCTTTCTGCAAGTACATCTGCCCGGCGGGAACGCTGGAGGGCGGCTTCCCCCTGCTGTCCCTGCGGGGGGAGTACCGGGCCCTGGCCGGGGCGCTGTTCGGCTGGAAGACCCTGGTGTGTATCGTCATACTCGTTCTGTGCGTCTTCCTCTACCGGGCGTTTTGCCGCTTCCTGTGCCCCCTGGGGGCCATCTACTCCCTGTTCAGCCGCATCGCCCTGCTGGCCGTCCGGGTGGACAAGGAGCTGTGCAACGGCTGCGGGGCCTGCGTCCGGGCCTGCCAAATGGACGTAAAGCGGGTGGGCGACCACGAGTGCATCCACTGCGGCCACTGCGGCCAGCTCTGCCCCAAAAACGCCATCTATTTTGGAAAGGAACGAAAACCATGCAAACAAGAAAAGCGACCGGACTGATCCTGATCCTGCTGTCCCTCTGCCTGGCCCTCACCGCCTGCGGCCAGGCCACCCCCACCGCCACGGGCATTCCCGGCGGCAGCACTGTCCCCGCCGTGGTGGAGGTGGGGGCTTCCGCCCCCGACTTCACCGCCACCCTCACCGACGGTTCCACCTTTACTCTGTCCGACCAGCAGGGCAAAGCGGTACTGCTCAACTTCTGGGCCACCTGGTGCGGCCCCTGCGTGGCCGAGCTGCCCGCCTTCACCCGGCTGGTGGACACCTACGGCGACCAGCTCGCCCTGCTGGCGGTGAACAGCGGGGAGGATGAAAAAACCGTGACGGACTTCCTGGCGAAAAACGGCTACACCTTCCCCGTGGCCCTGGACACAGACTTCGCCGTGGGCAGCCTCTACCCCACCGATGGCATCCCCTACACCGTCATCATCGACCCCAACGGCGTCATCACCAGCATCCAGCTGGGGGCCAGCGACGCCGACTCCATGTACGACCACTACTGCGCCGAGATCGACAAAGCACTGGGCTGAGGGGATCGCTATGCGCATCCCGGAACACTATCCCGCCGACCTGCTGCGTTTCTTTGACGGCAGGCCAGACAGTCTGGCGCTGTACGAGGCGTTGTTCCAGCGGCTGGACGCTGCCTTCCCGGAGGCCTCCGTCAAGGTGCAGAAAAGCCAAGTCAGCTTCTACGGCAGACGGCTGTTTGCCATGGCCTCCCTGCCCCGGCGGAAGAAGGACCCCGGCCTGGTGGTGTCCTTCGGCCTGGGCCGCCGGGAACCCTCCCCCCGGATAACCGTGGCGGTGGAACCCTACCCTGGCCGCTGGACCCACCACGTGCCGGTTCCGGAGGAGCGGGAACTGGACGGCGAACTGTTGGGTTGGCTTTGGGAGGCTTGGGAATTTAACAAGACAAAATAGAAACCGACGGCCCGCACCCCTGTCTTGGGACGCGGGCTGTCGGTTTTCTGACCTCATTCGCTGAGACGCACCGGCTTCCGGGGCAGGTTCTTCTTCCGGGCGTTGGTCTTGCCCTCGGTCGTGATCTCCCCCGCGGCGATAAGGGAGCGCTTGGTAAGCGCCGGGCCCACCAGCTCATACACCAGCACGGAGAAGAGCACCACATTGCGCACCACGCTGCCATCCGCAAGCTGCTGGGCGGTGAGGGCCATACCCAGCGCCACCCCCGCCTGGGGCAGCAGTGTGACGCCCAGATGCTTTTTGATGCTGTCGCTGCACCCGGTGAGAGCGCAGGAGCCATAGGCCCCCACGTACTTGCCCAGGGAGCGGAATATGATGTACACCACGCCGATGAGCAGCACCACCGGATTAGACAGCACCTGCAAATCCAGCTCCGCGCCGGACAGCACAAAGAACAGCACAAACAGCGGCGCCGTCCAGCCGTCCACGCGGCCCATGAGCTCCTCGGAGAAGTCGCAGATGTTGCAGAAGATGGTGCCTGTCATCATGCATACCAACAGCAGGCTGAACCCACAGTGGATACCGCCCACCTCAAACTCCACCATAGACAGCCCCACGGTGAGCAGCACGAAGCCGATGGAGATGGACAGGCGCTTGCTCCGGGAGTAGAAATACTTTTCCACCCGGTACAGCACCCATCCCGCCAGCGCCCCCAGGCCCAAGGACAGCACAATCTCCACCATCGGCTCCACCAACACCGTGACCACGCTGATCGACCCGCTCTCCAAGGCGGCGGCCACCCCAAAGGAGGCGGAAAACAGCACCAAGCCCACCGCGTCATCGATGGCCACTACCAGCAGCAGCAGCTTGGTGAGCGGACCGTCCGCCTTGTATTGCCGCACCACCATCAGGGTGGCGGCAGGGGCGGTGGCGGCGGCGATGGCCCCCAGGGTGATGGCGGAGGACACCGAGATTAGCCCCGGATTGACCAGATGGAGCACAATGAGGGCCACATCCACCAGGATGGTGGTAACTACCGCCTGCAAAATGCCCACCGTGATGGCCTGCCGGCCCATGCTCTTGAGCTGTTCCAGACGAAACTCGTTGCCGATGGTGAAGGCGATAAAGCCCAGGGCCACCTGGGACACGATATCCAGAGAGGCCACCTCCTCGGCGGAGTTAAAGCCCAACTGGAACAGGTCCAGCGCGCCGATGCAGTAGGGGCCCAACAGCAAGCCGCAGATCAGGTAGGCCGTGACAGCGGGCAGGTTTAATCTCTTGGCAAGGCGGGACAGGAGCAGTCCGCCCACCAGAGAGAGGGAGAGCTGGATCAGGATTTGCATAGTGGCACCTCAGTTAAATTTGACATAATAAAGCAAAGCGTAATATAGCATCCCCGCCACAAAACCGCAAGTCGAAATTTTAACAAAAAAACGGCCCTCAGGTCTCGAAACCTTGGCGTGGTTTTCACCATCATTTTGTGCAAAGCAGCCCTTGTCCTTCAACAGGCAAGGGCTGCTTTTATCAAATTTGACGGTATTCATTCAATTCTCCCCGCTCAGGCCGTACATCTGGGCCAACCGGGCAAACCGGGGCAGCGACTGCTCCACCCGGCTGGTGGGCACGCAGTAGGCGATACGCACGTAACCTGGACAGGAAAAACTCCCTGTGTCCGGGAACAGCAAATCCAGCTCCATGGCCTTTTTGCTGAACGCCGCCGCGTCCGGTTCCGGGGATTTCATCATCAAGTAAAACGTCCCCTCCGGCTTGACGCACTGGAACCCCAGGGCGGTGAGGTTGCTGTACAGCAGGTCGCGGTTCACCGTGTAGGCGGTGAGGTCGCTGACCATGCCGTCGCAGGCGGCGGCCACCTGCTGGAACAAGCTGGGGGCATTGATATGCCCCACCGCACGGCCCGCCCCCGCCACCGCCTGGTACACCGCGTCGTGATCCGCCATAGACGGCGGCACCAGCACATAGCCAATGCGCTCCCCAGGCAGGGAAATGGCCTTGCTGTAGGAGTAACACACCAGGGTATTCTCGTAGCAGTGGGGCACCCAGGGCACCTCTACCCCGTCGTATACCACCTCCCGGTAGGGCTCATCGGAGATGAGATAAATGGGTGCGCCGTATTCCTCCCCCTTCCGGCGGAGCAGAGCCCCCAGCGCGTCCAGGTTTTCCCTGGGATAGACTACCCCGCTGGGGTTGTTGGGGGAGTTGATGACGACTCCTTTCACCCGGGGGGACAAGGCTTCCTCAATGGCGGGGATATCCAGCCGGAAGGTGTCCCGCTGGGCAGGCACCTCCACTGTCTCCCCGCCCGCGCCTTGGATAAAAATACGGTATTCCGTAAAATAGGGGGTGATAACAATAAACTGGTCGCCGGGACAGCACAGTCCCTTCAGGCAGGCGCACAGCGCCGGGGCCGCGCCGCAGGTGAGGAACAGGTCGGCTCCCCGGCAGCCCGCGTCAAACCGCCGGTTCAGCGACGCGGCGATGGTGTCCCGTACTTCCAGGTCACCGGCGGCGCTGGTGTAGGCGTGGATGGAGTCTCGCCTCTCCCCAGACAGCACCTCCAGGATGACCTCATTCACCTGGGCCGGGGGCGGCACGGAGGGGTTGCCCAGGGCAAAATCCAGCACGTTTTCCGCGCCGATCTCCGCCGCCCGCTTCTTTCCATATTCAAACAGCACCCGCATGGGGTTCCCCTGGGCCCCTAACTCCCGCATGGCTTCCGAAATCATCTGGATCATCCTTTCCAGCCCTTCACTTTGGCACATATATGCGTTAAAGCGAAAAAGTGCCGTCACACATTATACTACACCTTTTTCCCCTTTGCAAGGCCAAATCTACTAAAACGCGCCCCACGGCTTTCATGCCGCGGGGCGCGTTCTCTGTGTTTTGTCAGAATTACAACACGTGGACGTCCTCTTTGGTGAAGCCCACCCAGGCCTCGTCCCCCACCGCATAGATCTTCTTGCTCTTGGGGTTGAAGTCGGTGATCTTCACCAGGGTGTCCCCCACCATCACGTGGTAGTTCTGGTACGAGCCCATGAAGCAGGACAAAATCACCTTGCAGGGCAGCTGCCCCGCGTCCCCCAACACCGCGGATTCCGGCCGGAGCACCAGGGTGCAGGCCCCGCCCACATTCTGCCCGGCGGCGTCCACCGCCACCTTGTGGCCGCCGATATCGGCGGTCTCCCCGCTCACCAACGTGCCGCGCAGGAAGTTGGCCTCGCCGATGAAATCGGCCACAAACTCATTGCTGGGGTGGTAGTACACCTCCTGGGGGGTGCCGATCTGGGCCACCACGCCCTTCTCCATGATGATGATCTGGTCGGAAAGGGCCATGGCCTCGCTCTGATCGTGAGTGACGTAGACGGCGGTAATGCCCGCCTCCTGCTGGATGCGGCGGATCTCGGTGCGCATGGACACGCGCAATTTGGCGTCCAGGTTGGACAGCGGCTCGTCAAACAGCAGCACCCCCGGCTCCAACACCAGCGCCCGGGCCAGGGCCACCCGCTGCTGCTGCCCGCCGGACAGCTGGTTGGTCATGCGGCCCTCCATCCCCTCCAGGCCCACCAGCTTCAGGATATCCATCACCTTGACCTTGATGGTCTCCTTGTCCATTTTGCGCAGCTTCAGGCCGTAGGCCACATTGTCGAAAATGTTGTAGTGGGGCAGCAGGGCGTAGCTCTGGAACACCATGGCGGTGTCCCGCTTGTTGGGCGTCAAGGCGTTGATGGCCTCGTCACCCAGGTAGATCTCCCCCTCGTCGGGGCTCTCAAACCCGGCGATCATCCGCAGAGTGGTGGTCTTGCCGCAACCGGAAGGCCCCAGCAGGGTCACGAAGGAGCCGGGGGCGATCTCCAAAGACGTATCGCGGACGGCGTAAAAGTCCTTCTTCGTCTTGGGATCCTGATAGATCTTGGAGATATGCTCCAAGCGGACGCCTTTTTTCTCTTTCGCCATATCATTCGTCCTCCTTCAGCTTCCGGCTGGTGCCGAAAAATTTCATAACCAGGTTCATCAACAGCACCGAACCGTAGGTGATGATGATGAGGATGGTGGCAAAGGCGCAGGCAAGGCTGTACGAGCCCTTCTCCGCGAACTCGTTGATCTGCACGGTGATGAGCAGGAACTGGGGCGTCACCAGCAGGATGATGGCGGAGATGGCGGTGATGGAGCGGACAAAGGCAGTAACCAGGCCGCTGAGGAAGGAGTCCTTGATCAGCGGCAGGGTGACGGTCATGAACACCTTGAAGCTGTCCGCGCCCATGTCGTAGGCCGACTCCTCAATGGATTTGTCAATCTGCCGCAGGGCGGAGATGCCGCTCCGGGTGCCCGTGGGCAGGGAGCGCACCACAAACACGATAATTAAAATCGCCGCGCTGCCATAGATGCCGCCCAAAATACCGTTGGGGAACAGGCCATGGAGAGCCCCGGCCTCCCGCACCACCGTTTCGCCCTCCTTCACCGCATCGGCAAAGATGGGCCAGTTGGCGCTGTGGAACACGCCGCCGGAGAAGCCCCGGATGTAGCCCACGCCCAGCACCGTGCCGGGCACCGCCATAGCCAGCATGGACACCGCCTCAATGAAGCCCTTGGCCTTGAACTTCCGCTTCACCACCAGGTAGGAGATGATCATGGACAGCAGGGCGGTGATAGGAGCGGAGATGAGGGAGAGCACAAAGGAGTCCCGGAACGCCTGGAAACCCTTGTACCGGGTAAACACCTGAGCGAACCATTTGAAGGTGAGGGGGGTGAACTTGTACCCCCAGGTGGGGAACAGCGCCCCGATGGGCACGCATAGGTACATCATGATCACAAAGATAGCCGCCAGGGCGCACAGGATGGTCAGCGGCAGGGTGACGCTGCGCTCCCCGATGAGCATACGCCCCCGGGATGCCTTACCCGTGAGGGTGGCGGCGGTCTTGGCTTCCAGGTAGTATTTCTGTACCGCAAACATCAGCAGGGTAATGGCCAGCAGCACCACCGCCATGGCCGCGGCCCCCACTTTGTCGTAGGCGCCGGTGATTTGCAGGTAGATGGTGGTGGCCAGGGTATCGTAGGAGCCGCCGATGATCATGGGGTTGGCAAAGTCGGCAATGGACTCAATAAAGGTCACCAGAAAGGCATTGCCCAGGCCGGGCAGCAGCAGCGGCAGGGTAACGGTCATAAACACCTTGCCCCGGGATGCGCCCATGTCCCGGGCGGCCTCCTCCAAAGAGGGGTCGATGTTCTTCAGCAGGCCCTTGAGCATCATGTAGCACACCGGGAAGAATGTGAGGGACTGCACCACGACGATACCCCAGAAGCCATACACGCTGTTGTCCTTGATGCCCAGCAGGAACTTGGTGATGATGCCCGACTTGCCGAACAGCATGATCATAGACAGAGACAGCACAAAGGGGGGCGACACCACCGGCAGCATGGACACCACTTTGAATAGGCCGCCCACCGCCCGGCCCACCTTGACATACACCTCCACATAGGCGAACAGCAGGCCAACCACCGTGGACAGGATGCCCACCAGGAAGCCCACCTTCAAGGTATTACCAATAGCCCTGGTGAACGTGGGCATGGCGAAGATCCGCTGGAAAGCGCTGAGGGACAGGCTTCCGTCCCCCACGAAGCTGTCCACTAGCAGGATCGCCAGGGGGTAGAGGATGAATATGGTCAGGAATGTGATCAGAACCACGATAGTGCCCACCATCACCGGGTCGGCCATCAGCTTTTTCCGGTCCAGGGCCGCGCCTTGGCCTCTTGCCATAGGGGAGCCTCCTTTCTCTCTTGGAAACATAGTACATAAAAGCGGGGACCGGCGGCTCGCGCCAGTCCCCGCCTCTTGGAAATGGTTGCTGACCCTTGCGCCCTATCCCGCCGCAGGCGGGCCCAAACCGAAGCCCAGCGAAGCGGGTTCGAGTGGACGCAGTGGAGTGAACGAGCTTTCGGCGTCAGCCGGAAGCGAAGGATGCGGAGCTTGCGTTTACTCCGTCTGGAAGCGGCCGTCGCCGCCGCCCAGGGCGTTCATGACTTCCTCAATGTAGGTGGTGATGTTGTTCTTGGCGTCCTCAAAGTCATAGTCCATGACGTTGTTGGGATCCAGTCCAAAGTCGGCGGCCTGCTGGGGCTGCTCCGCGTTGTCAATGACCAGGAACTGGTAGGAGCCGAAGTCCTTCGCCTGGTTCACGCAGTCGGGGGACAGGGCATACTCAATCCACAGCTTGGCGGCGTTGGGGTGCTTCGCGCCCTTGAAGATGGCGGTGGCGCCGATCTCGAAGGAGGTGCCGCTGGAGGGGA
>CAJULZ010000042.1 GCA_910587205.1 uncultured Oscillospiraceae bacterium | reverse complement strand
ATCAAGGGCAACGCCATCAAGCTCACCGCCTGCAACGCCGCCTACTGGCGGGGGGACTCCAACCGGGAGACCCTCCAGCGCATCTACGGCATCGCCTTCCCCAAGAAGGACGAGCTGGAGGAGTACCTGGAGCGCATCGAGGAGGCCAAAAAGCGGGACCACCGCCGCCTGGGCAAGGAGCTGGGATTGTTCATGCTCCGGGACGAAGGCCCCGGCTTCCCCTTCTTCCTGCCCAAGGGCATGGTGCTGAAAAACACCCTCATCGACTACTGGCGGCAGGTGCACAAAAAGTACGGCTACGTGGAGATCTCCACCCCCATCATGCTCAACCGCCAGCTGTGGGAGCGCTCCGGCCACTGGGATCACTACAAGAACAATATGTACGCCACTGTCATTGACGATGTGGACTTCGCCGTGAAGCCCATGAACTGCCCCGGCGGCATGCTCGTGTACGCCAGCGAGCCCCACTCCTATAAGGAGCTGCCCCTGCGGGTGGGCGAGCTGGGCTTGGTCCACCGCCACGAGCTGTCCGGCGCCCTCCACGGCCTGTTCCGGGTGCGCTGCTTCACTCAGGACGACGCCCACGTGTTCATGACCCGGGAGCAGATGAAGGACGTGATCCAGGAGACGGTGCGGCTGTTCGACGAGGTCTACTCCGTGTTCAACCTGAGCTACACCATCGAGCTGTCCACCATGCCGGAGGATCACATCGGCACCGTGGAGGAGTGGGAGCGCAACCAGAACATCCTCAAGGACGCCATCACCGGCATGGGCAAGGAGTTCGTCATCAACGAGGGGGACGGGGCCTTCTACGGCCCCAAGCTGGACTTCCACCTGGCCGACTCTCTGGGCCGCACCTGGCAGTGCGGCACCATCCAGCTGGACAGCCAGCTCCCCGAGCGGTTCGAGCTGGAATACACCGGCGAGGACGGGCAGAAACACCGCCCCGTCATGATCCACCGTGTGGTGCTGGGCTCCATCGAGCGGTTTATCGGCGTGATCACCGAGCACTTCGCCGGGGCATTCCCGGCGTGGCTGGCTCCTGTCCAGGTGAAGGTACTGCCCGTCACCGACCGGGCGGAGGAGTACGCCAAGGAAGTTGCCGCCAAGCTGGAAGGAGACGGCTTCCGCTGCGAGGTGGACGGCCGGAACGAGAAGATCGGCAAGAAGATCCGGGAGGCCACCTTGGAGAAGATCCCCTATATGCTGGTGGTGGGCGACCGCGACATGGAGAAGGGCACCGTCTCTCCGCGCCACCGCTCCGGCGAGGACCTGGGGGCCATGGAGCTGGACGAGTTTGCCAAGCTGCTGGGCAAAGAGGTCAAGAGCAAAAAGATCAGGTAACACAGGACGCCGCCTGCTGGAAGCCCCCGGATTTCATCCGGGGGCTTCCCTTTCCCGCCGTCCCGTGGTATAATGGATTTTACTTTCGTAAGATAGCGAGGGAAAGCAGATGAGGATCGTCGTAAAAGTGGGCACTTCCACCCTGGCCCACCCCACCGGGCGGCTGAATATCCGCCGGGTGGAGGCGCTGGTGAAGGTGCTGTCCGATTTGAAGAACGCGGGCAGCCAGCTTGTCCTGGTGTCCTCCGGGGCCATCGGCATGGGGGTTGGCAAGTTGAACCTCCCCGGCCGCCCGGCGGATATGCCCACCAAGCAGGCCGCCGCCGCCGTGGGCCAGTGCGAATTGATGTACACCTACGACAAGCTGTTCGCCGGCTATAACCACACCGTGGCCCAGCTGCTGCTTACCGCGGAGGACGTGAATTTCCCCCAGCGGCGGCAGAACTTTGAAAACGCCGTCCACCGCCTGTTGGAGCTTAACGCCCTGCCCATCGTCAACGAGAACGACGCGGTGGCCACCGACGAGGTGGGGGTGTCCACCACCATCGGGGAGAACGACACCCTGTCCGCCATCGTGGCCCGGTGCGTGGGAGCGGATCTGCTCATCCTGCTCAGCGACATCGACGGGCTGTACACCGCCGACCCCCGGAAGGACGGCGGCGCAAAGCTGATCCCTGAGGTGCGGGAGATCACCCCGGAGCTGCGGGCGCTGGCGGGCAGCCCCGGTTCCGCGCTGGGCACCGGGGGGATGGCGACAAAATTGAATGCGGCGGAGATCGCCATGGCCTGCGGCTGCGACATGGTGATCGCCAACGGCCAGAGGCCCGAGCTGCTATACGACGTGGCGGAGGGGAAGCACACCGGCACCCGCTTCATCGGCAGGAGGGACAGGATATGACTACATTAGAGCTACTGCGGCGGGCCAAGGGCGCGAAAAGCGCCATGGCCCTGGCGGACACGGGGACGAAAAACCGGGCTCTGCTGGCCATGGCGGACGGGCTGGAGCGGGACGCCCCGGCAATTTTGGCTGCCAACGCCCTGGACCTGGCGGCGGCCAAGGGCACGGTGTCCGACGTGATGCTGGACCGGCTGGCCCTGGACGCGGGGCGCGTGAAGGGCATGGCGGAGGGCGTGCGGGAGGTGGCGGCGCTGCCCGACCCGGTGGGGACGGTGCTGCGCCGGGAGGAGCGGCCCAACGGCCTGGCGATCGAAAAAACCGCCGTCCCCATGGGGGTTATCGCCATCATCTACGAGAGCCGGCCCAACGTCACCTCGGACGCGGCGGCGCTGGCCCTGAAGGCGGGGTCGGCCTGCGTACTGCGCTGCGGCAAGGAGGCCCACCGCTCCGCCGCCGCCATCGTAGCCGCCCTGCGACGGGGCCTTGCCTCCGCCGGGCTGCCCCAGGACGCCCTGGGGCTGGTGGAGGACACCACCCGGCAGTCCGCCAACGAGCTGATGGGCGCCAACGGGCTGGTGGACCTGCTCATCCCCCGGGGGGGCGCGGGGCTGATCCGGGCCTGCGTGGAGCGTGCAACCGTCCCCGTCATCGAGACGGGCACCGGAATCTGCCATATCTACGTGGACCGGGACGCAGAGCCGGATATGGCGCTCAACATCTTGCATAATGCAAAATGTTCCCGGCCCAGCGTGTGCAACGCCGCCGAGGTATGTCTGGTCCACCGGGACATTGCCGGGCAATTCCTGCCCCGCTTAAAAGAGGCGCTGGCAGACCGGCGGGCGGAGCAAAAGCTGCCCCCGGTGGAACTGCGGCTGGACAAGGACGCCGCAGCCCTCATTCCCGGCGTCCCCGCCGGGGAAAACGACTTCGACACCGAATTTTTGGACTATATTTTGGCGGTGAAGGTGGTGGATGGGGTGGACGAAGCCTGCGCCCACATCGCCGCCCACTCCACCGGGCACTCCGAGGCCATCGTCACCGCCAATGGGGAGGCGGCCCGCCGCTTCACCGCCCTGGTGGATTCCGCCGCGGTATATTGGAACGCCTCCACCCGGTTCACCGACGGCGGGGTGTTCGGCCTGGGGTGCGAGATGGGCATCTCCACCCAGCGCCTCCACGCCCGGGGCCCCATGGGGTTGGAGGAGCTGTGCACGTACAAGTATATCGTCCGGGGGACGGGACAAATTCGCTGACAAAAAATACAGCCTTGCGCACCCGCCGCAGGGCTGTATTTTTTCACCCCGGTCCGGCGACACTGTGGCGGGCGGGGTTTGCTTTCTCTGGGCAAAAAGAGCCGCAGCTGCCGTCAAATCTTACAAAATGCAAGATTTGACGGCAAGGGCAGACGCCGCTCGGTTCCTTTTTCTCTCGAGAAAAAGGAACTATACCGGGATGGTCAAAAAGGTGCGCAGCGCGCCGCTGAGATCGGCAAACAGCGCCCCTTCCGGCGGGAAAAACGTGAACCAGATTATGAGCACCCCCAGCGCCAGGGACAGCAGCCCCGCGGCCGGTTCCGTCCCCGGCCACTCGCACAGCGGCCACAGCACCCGGGGCAGCAGAAATCCCAGCGCCAGCGGCAGGAAGAACAACAGCAGATCCACCACCATGGCCTCCCCCCGGAATACCACATGGTATAGGTACCCCGAGCCCAGCATGACAGCGCATACCGCCGCCTGGGCCATCAGCCAGGGGGCGCGGCCCATCCCGTTCCCGCCCCGGGTGAGGAACAGCGCCGCCCCCAGCATGGGGAAGTAAAGCAGCTTGACGTGCTCCCACACGCTCTCCCGCACTGGGGAAATCAGGGCAAACAAGGGGTTTGGGAGCCACTGGTAGAGGAAATGGAGCGCCACCCCTGCCGCGGAAGCGGCTAAATAGGTCAAAAGCAGCGTTTTTGTGGATTTTTTCATGTGGACGACCTCCCTTTTGCTTTCAGGATATGCCGAAGGCGGGGCAAACTATGTTTGTCCACACAGGAAAATCCTCCGCGCCGTCCAAATTCAGAAAAAGGACCAATATTTCCCGGGAATTATTGAAAAATCAGGCCGCCCCAGGGCTGCCCGCCCGCGGCCCTGCCAAGCTCCCCTGACTTTGCCACGGTGGAAACCCATCCCCGCCGCCATATTAAAAAGGCGGGCGTTGGGGCGCGGCCGGAGCTGTTCCGTTCGCGCCCGGACATCCGCCAGTTTCAAAAAGGCGGTGAATGGATTTGAATGAAGAAGCAAGACCATATTGGGGGGCGGCGGCCCTGCGGGGACTGGGGCTGCTGCTGGTGGCGGTGCTGACCATGTGGCCCCTGGCGGGCCGGGCCAGCGCGGCCACAGTGATCCCCGTGGGCCGCGCCGTTGGCATTAAGCTGTTTTCCGACGGCGTGGTGGTGGTGGGCACCTCCGAGGTGGCCACCGACGGGGGCAGCGTAAACCCGGCCAAGGCCTGCGGGCTGAGGGAAGGCGACATCATCACCCACATCAACTCCACCGAGGTGGACACCATCGAGGAGGTATCCGCCCTGCTCCAGGAGCTGGAGGGGGATACCATGAGCATCCGGGCCATCCGGGACGAACGGCAGGTGCAGCTCACCGCGAAGGCGGTGAAGTGTTCCGCCGATGGGGCGTATAAGCTGGGCGCCTGGATCCGGGACTCCATGGCGGGCATCGGTACCGTGACCTTCTACTGCCCCGGCACCGGGGCCTTCGGCGCCCTGGGCCACGGCATCAACGACACGGACACCGCGCTGCTCATGCCGCTGGAGAGCGGGTCCATCCTGCCCGCCACGGTGGCGGGGGTGGAGAAAGGCGTGAGCGGCACGCCGGGGCAGCTCAAGGGCATCTTTGACACCAAGGCCACCCTGGGCCTGCTCAGCGCCAACACCAGCGGCGGCGTGTTCGGCACCATGGCCGACGGCAAGTGGGCCTCCGGCCCTGCGGTAGAGACGGCGGAGCGGGACGAGGTGGAGGCCGGCCCCGCGGTGATCCGCTGCAACATCTCCGGGGACCGGGTAGACGAATACCAGGTGGAGATCACCAAAGTGCTGCCCGAGGCGGAGGGCGACTGCCGGGACTATCTCATCAAAGTCACCGACCAGCGCCTGCTGGACGCCACCGGCGGCATCGTCCAAGGGATGAGCGGCAGCCCCCTGCTGCAAAACGGAAAGCTGGTGGGGGCGGTGACTCACGTGATGGTGGACGACCCCTCCAGCGGCTATGGGATCTACGTGGGCCGGATGCTCCGGGAGTGCGGCGTGCCGGAGGCGTAACCCTTGACAAAGGCGGGGGCGGGGAGTATGATTCCTTCATCACAACAAGAAGGAGATGTCCGCCATGATCCCCACCCCGGACCAGGCATGGGAACTTTTATGCGAATTTAACGAGGGGGAATTCCACCGGAAGCACGCCCGCACCGTGGGTGATGTGATGCGCTGGTACGCCCAGGAGCTGGGCCACGGCCAGCAGGCCGAGTACTGGGAGGCCGTGGGCATCCTCCACGACCTGGACTTTGAGCGCTGGCCGGAGGAGCACTGCGTCAAATGTCAGGAACTCATGCGGGAACGAGGGATCGACGAACCCCTCATCCGCGCCGCCGCCAGCCACGGCTGGCCTGAGTGCGTGGATATCAAGCCCGAGCTGGAGATGGAAAAGGTGCTGTTTGCCGTAGACGAGCTGACGGGGCTGATCGGCGCGGCGGCCATGATGCGCCCCTCCAAGAGCGTGGACGATATGGAGGTCAAGTCCCTGAAAAAGAAATTCAAGGACAAGAAATTTGCGGCGGGCTGCTCCCGGGACGTGATCCGGCAGGGCGCGGAGCTGCTGGGCTGGGAGCTGGACGAGCTGATGGACCGCACCATTCAGGCCATGCGCGCCAGCCCCAATGTGGACTGATGGAGCCCATCGCCCACATCCGGTCCGAGTTTTCCGGCAAGTTCGGCGTGCCCCGGCAGGCGGGTCTGGTGGAGGGGCTGCGGGCCACGGTGGTGTTCGAGCTGCCGTACCGCTCGCCGGACGCCCTGCGGGGCATCGACGGTTTTTCCCACCTATGGCTGATCTGGGAGTTTTCCGAGAATAAGGGGGCGGGCTGGTCGCCCACGGTACGCCCGCCCCGGTTGGGCGGGAACGCGCGCCTGGGGGTGTTCGCCACCCGCTCCCCCTTCCGCCCCAACCCCATCGGGCTGTCCTGTGTGAAGCTGGAGAAGGTGGAGTGGGACAGCCCCAGCGGTCCGGCGTTGTGGGTGTCCGGGGCGGATCTGGTGGACGGCACGCCCATTTTCGATATCAAGCCCTACCTCCCCTACGCCGACTGCCGTCCCGAGGCGGCGGGGGGCTTCGCGGGGGAGGCCCCGGCGGAGCTGGCGGTGGACTTCCCCCGGAAGCTGCTGGACCGGGTGCCCCCGGACCGCCGGGAGGCGCTGACCGGCGTGCTGGCCCAGGACCCCCGGCCGCCCTACCAGCGCGACCCCAAGCGGGTGTATGGCTTCGGATTCGCCGGGCTGGAGGTACGCTTCGCCGTGGCGGGCGGGGTGCTGACGGTGATATCCGTGGAAAAGCAGCTTTAAATCGCGCAAAAAAACCGCACGGGGCCTGTGCCTCGTGCGGTTTTTGATGAAGCGTGCGGTTATTTCGGATCACTGCCCCGCTTTTTATCCAGCTTGCCCGCGATACAGCGCATTCCGGCAAGGAAAAGTACGCCTGCCGCGCCGATCAGGAGAAAGATCCAAGTGTTTTCGCCGTATCCCGGCTGATAATCGGCCGCGGCCAGTACAACCCCGATTCCCATCACGGCTATGCCAATGATATCGCCTGCTTTGCCAACGGCCTTGGCCGCTTTGCTGACGAATTTTTGACTGCCCGGTTCCCGGCCCAGATCATATCCGGCTCTCGACATCCGGTGCCCCCCCCTCTTTTGCGCTTTGATCATAGCACGGCGCGGGAAACGGCGGTCCACCCTGTTTCCCCCTCGGAGCGCAAAAAAAGGCGGCGGGCCATGGCCCGCCGCCTTTCCGGTTCCGCTTACTCCTGTTCGAACACATCCTTGCCCAGCCCGCAGACAGGGCAGACCCAGTCCTCCGGGACCTGCTCCCAAGGGGTGCCGGGGGCGACGCCGTTGTCGGGATCGCCCACCGCGGGGTCGTAGACGTAGCCGCAGGGGCAGACGTACTTGTCCATTTATATGCTCCTCCTTGCGTAAGATAAAGAGGCTTCCCGCCCGGACGGGCGGGAAGCCCGGGTGTGCCTTGCTTGAACAGCCCTCGCCGGGCTTTGCTGCGGGCGGATTACTTGAAGTAGCGCTCCAGCAGGCCCTTCAGGGCGCGACCGTGGCGGGCCTCGTCCCGGGCCATCTCGTGGACGGTGTCGTGGATGGCATCCAGGCCGTTCTTCTTGGCGCAGGCGGCCAGGTCGAACTTGCCCTGGGTGGCGCCGAACTCGCAGTCCACCCGCCAGGCCAGGTTCTTCTTGGTGTCGGCCTTCATGTTGGGCTCCAGCTCCTCGCCCAGCAGCTCCGCGAACTTGGCGGCGTGCTCGGCCTCCTCATAGGCGGCCTTCTCCCAGTACAGGGCGACCTCGGGATACCCCTCGCGGGCGGCAATCCGGGCCATGCAAAGGTACATACCCACCTCGCCGCACTCGCCGTTGAAGTTGGCCATCAGCTGCTCCAGGATGTACTTCTTATCCTCGTCGCTGATGTCGGGGTTGTTCTTCACGGTCTTGGCATAGATGCCGTATTCATGCTCGGCAGCCAGCTTCATCTCGCCCTCCTGGAGCGTGAACTTGGAGCCGGACACATGGCACACGGGGCACTCGGCGGGGGGGTTCTCGCCTTCGTAGACGTAGCCGCACACAGGGCAGATCCATTTTTTCATGACTTTTTTCCTCCAATGTTAAAATCTTTGCAGTCTTTGCACAGGCCGCGGACAATGGATTCAAGGCTTTCCGCCCGGAACCCATATTGCACGCTGAGCTGCCCCGCCCAATCCTCCCCCGGCGAAACCCAGGGCAGGTCCAGGATGGAGCCGCAGCGGTTGCAAATAAAGTGGGAATGGGGCCGCACCTCGCCGTCATAGCGCTCCTGGCCGTCCACTGTGCCCACCCGCTTGATCAGGCCCTGCTCGCACAGCTGGCCCAGGTTGCGGTAGACGGTGGCCAGGCTCAGGTCAGGGTATTCCGGCTTGAGCCGCCGGTAGACCTGGTCGGCGGAGGGGTGGCGCGTCGTGGTACGCAAAAAGGCCAGCATGGCGTCCCTTTTTTTGCTCTGTCGGACAATAGCCATAGCAACAAACCCTTCCGGTATCAGGAATATTAACAAGAATAATTCCTGTTAAGGATACTATCACAGTTCCATCCGTTTGTAAAGGGTTTTTTGAAAAAATCAAAAATTTTTTAGGCGCGGACGGCGCACGGCTTCGCACTGTCACGCGCAGGGGCCCAGCGCCGCTATGCGGCGCTGGGCCCCTGCGCTGCGGAGTTAGCCTGCTGCTCACGACGGCTTGGACGCATTTGTTTTCAGCATTCGGGTGGCGTTCAAAATGGCGATCACCGCCACGCCCACGTCGGCAAATACCGCCTCCCACATGGAGGCCATGCCGAAGGCGCCCAGGATGAGGCACAGCCCCTTCACCCCCAGGGCGAACCCAATGTTCTGCTTTACGATGCACAGGCACTTGTGGGCGATGTCCATGGCGCAGGACAGCTTGGCTGGGTCGTCGTCCATGAGCACCACGTCGGCGGCCTCGATGGCGGCGTCCGAGCCCATGGCCCCCATGGCAATGCCCACGTCCGCCCGGGAGAGCACCGGCGCGTCGTTCACCCCATCGCCCACGTAGGCCAGCACGCCCTTGGCGCTCTTGCGGCCCAGCAGGTCTTCCAGGCGGTTTACCTTATCTGCGGGCAGAAGCTGGGCGTGCACCTCGTCCAGCCCCAGCTGGGCGGCCACGGCCTCGCCCACCGTCTGGCTGTCCCCGGTGAGCATCACCGTGCGGATGCCCCGCTGCTTCAATGACCGGATGGCCGCGGGGGCGGTGGGCTTGACCTGGTCGGCAATTACGGCGCAGCCCAAGTAGTTCCCATCTCGGGCCACGTGGACGATGGTGCCCATGTCCCCGCAGGGCCGAAAGGCCACACCCTCCCGGCGCATCAGCTTTTCGTTGCCTGCCAGCACCCGATTCCCGTCCACCAGGGCCGACACGCCGTGGCCGGGGATCTCCTGCACGTCCGTCACCCGGTCCGGGTCGACGTCGCCGCCCAGGGCCCGCCGCAGAGATTGGGCGATGGGGTGGCCGGAGTGCCGCTCCGCCAGGGCGGCGGCCTCCAGCAGCTCGTGCTCCGTCACGCCGGGGGCGGGGTTCAGCGCCGACACCTCAAACACGCCCTGGGTGAGGGTGCCGGTCTTGTCAAACACCACGGTCTCGGTTTTGGCCAGCAGCTCCAGGTAGTTGCCGCCCTTGACCAGAATGCCCTGAGCGGAGGCGCCGCCGATGCCGCCGAAGAAGGACAGGGGGATGGAGATGACCAGGGCGCAGGGGCAGGAGATGACCAGGAAGGTGAGGGCCCGGTGCACCCAGACGGCCCAGTCCCCGGTGAACAGGGAGGGGAGCACCGCCAGCGCCAGGGCGGCAAACACCACGGCGGGGGTATAGTACCGGGCAAACCTGGTGATGAAGTTCTCCGCCTGGGCCTTTTTGGACGAGGCGTTCTCCACCAGATCCAGAATTTTCGCCACGGTGGATTGGCCGAATTCCCTGGTGACACGGGCCTTCAGCAGCCCCGTGATATTGACGCAGCCGCTGAGCAGCTCCCCGCCCACGGCCACGTCCCGGGGAGCGGATTCCCCGGTGAGGGCGGCGGTGTTCAGGGAGGAGCCGCCCTCAATGACCACGCCGTCCAGGGGGATTTTCTCGCCGGGGCGGATGACGATGATTTCGCCCACCGCCACTTCGTCGGGGTCTACCGCAAGGATCTGCCCGTCCCGCTCCACGTTGGCCACGTCGGGGCGGATGTCCATGAGCTGGGCGATGGACTTCCGGGATTTGCCCACGGCGTAATTCTGGAACAGCTCGCCCACCTGGTAGAACAGCATGACGCCCACGGCCTCAGAGTATTCGCCCAGTACCAGCGCGCCCACGGTGGCTACGCACATGAGGAAGTTCTCGTCAAACACCTGGCCGTGGCCGATGTTGCGCACGGCCTTCCACAGGATGTCCCAGCCGATGATGAGATAGGCCAGGAGATAGAGGTAAAGGCGGTTGAGGAAATAGAATGTCATCTCCTGTCCAATGCCGGTCAGTTCAGCCGGCACAACACCCACGCCGAAAAAACGCGGCGAAGGCGGCCACGATGCGACCACCGCCACGTCCAGCACCGTAGTCTCGGACAGGTAGATGGGCGTGGGGCACAGCGCGCAGAACAACAGCAGCGCCGCTGCCACAATAATACGGATGAGTGTCTTTTTTTGCTTTCTGGTCACAGGATACCCCTCATTTCCCAGGGGCAGATATCATCTGCCCACAGAATGACAGGCCGCGCGCCGGCGGCCGGGGGCGGACAATGTCCGCCCCTACTTTTGCAATACAGCGATCCCCTCGGGCACATGGCCGGGGATGACCTCCAGGGACACCGGGGCCAAGGCCAGCCCCTCCAAAAAAGCCCGGTAGGTCGCGGGGGTGAAGGCGTGCTCGTAGTGGAAGCCCACCCCCTGGTAAATTTTAATCATGGTGCCGTAGGCCGCGCCTATCTTCCCCTGTAGGTAAGTGGGTAAGATGAGCCGCCCGCCCGGGGCGGCCACCCGCCACAGCTCCCGCACCGCAATCTCCGGCGACCGCAGCAGGTGGAGAACATTGGCGGCGATCACCGCGTCAAACGCCCCGTCCGGGTCAGGCAGGGCGGTGATATCCCTGCGGGCAAATTCCACGTTGGAAAGCCCCCGCCTCCCCGCCTTTTTCCGCGCCCGGGCCAGCATGGGCTCCGACAGATCGGTGCACAGCACCGAGGCCGCGTTTTTTGCCGCCGCCAGGGTAAACTCCCCCGTCCCGGCGGCACAGTCCAGCACGCGGGCTTGATTGGGGATCAGCTCTCCCACCCGCTTCGCGGCGGCGGCGTTCACCCCGCGGTTGCTCCGCTCCACCAGGTCGTAGAGCCAGGCCCAGCGGTCCCAGAACGTGCTCACAGCACGATTTCGCAGTCGGGCTCCACCTTGCGGCAGACTTTTACCACGTCCTTCATCACCGCGTCCACGTCGTCCGCCTCAATGGTCATCTTCTGGGTGAGAAAGCTGACGGTAGCGCCGGTGACACCGGGGAGCTTCTGAATGGCCGCCTCCATCTTCGCCGCGCAGTTGGCGCAGTCCAGGTCGATGAGCTTGAAGGTCTTTTTCATGATCATGCATCCTTTCATTGTTAAGGTCCTTAAGATCCTTCCTTTTTTCTTTATAAAGAAAAAAGGAAGCGAAAAAAGAAATTTTTAACTCGTTTCCACCATGGAGGTAAGATAGAATACTACGTCGGCCACAGTCCAACCCTAAAATCCTGCAAAAAATATGATATATCATATTTTTTGCATGTTAATTATAGTGTAAGGGCGGTTGTCGTGAAAAAATGGGACAGTTATCCTATCGGGTGGTCAGCGTATTGAAGTTCTTTTTCGGTTCCTTTTTCTTTCAAGAAAAAGGAACAAAGCCCTTCGTTCACTCGCTGACATGCTCCATCCCCTGGGCGATGATCTTGCGCACGTGGTCGTCCGCCAGGGAGTAGAACACCGTCTTGCCGTCCCGCCGGAATTTCACCAGGCGGCTGCTTTTCAGCACCCGGAGCTGGTGGGATACCGCCGACTGGGTGAGACCCAGCAGCTTGGAGATGTCGCACACGCACAGCTCCGCCTCAAACAGGGCGTACAGGATCTTGATCCGGGTGGAGTCCCCAAACACCTTGAACAGCTCCGCCAGGTCGTACAGCGTTTCGTCGTCCGGCATCCCCCCCAACACCTCGTCCACCGCCTGCTGGTGGACGAACAGAAAGCCGCAGCGCTCCACGTCGTTGTGGTCGGCCATAGGCGCCCTCCTCTCATTTGTTGATCATATGAACAACTGCTCATATATTAACTCATCAGAATGCCGTTGTCAAGGGGCAGGGCAAAAAAATTTGGGGCCGCGCCCGCGGCCCCTGCGGCATTTTACGCCGCACACTTCAAAACAGGTGTTTCACTGCTTTTGAAATGCGTTGACTACAAAACTATTCCCGTTCCAGATAGACGACCACCGCCGCACCCGGCCCCACGTGGGTGCCAATCACCGCCCCCACCGGGTATACCTCGCAGGGGTGGGGCCCCAAGGCCGTCCGGGCTTGCTCCATCAACCCTTGGCACAGGGTGTCATCGGCGGTATAACCGTAGTACACCGGCAGGCGGGGGTCATAGCTGAACCGCTCCCCCATGAGCTTCACCAGGGCGGCCAGGCTGCCCCGCGCCCCTACCCCCTTGCCCACTAAGCCCAGCTCACCGTTCCGCAGGGTGATGAGGGGCTTTACCTTCAGCAGTTCCCCCGCGATGGAGACCGCGGCGGGGAGACGGCCCCCCTTATGTAAATATTTCAGCGTATCCACGATGGCAAGCAGGCGCACCCGGCCCTTGGCCCGCTCCAGCTCGCTCGCGATGGCGGCGGCGTCCAGCCCCTGATCCCGGAGCCGGCAGGCCAGATCCACCAGGAGGCGCAGGCCCAGGGTGGTCTGGGTGGAGTCCACCACGTGGACGTCCCCGCCGCCGCACAGCTCCTTGGCGATGAGAGCGCTCTGGCAGGTGCCGGACAGGGAGGACGCCATGGGCAGGCAGACCACGCTGTCCCCCGCCTCCTTGGCCCGCCGGAACCAGGGCAGGAAGTCGTCCGGGCTGGCTTGGCTGGTGGTGGGCAGCTCCTTGGCCTGCGCCAGCTTCTGGAAGAAAGCGGCGTGATCCAGCACGTCGGGGAATTCCTCCGCCCCAAACTGCACCTTCAGCGGGACAACCCGGATATTTTTGTGCGCCGCGTCCTCCGGGCGGAAATCTGCTGTGCTGTCTGTGATAATCTGAACGGACATTGGATAATCCTCCTCAATTTGTCGGGGACTGCCGCCCCATATCGTGGAAAAACTGGTCCAGCCGGCGCAGGGACCGCAGCAGCGCGTCCAGCTCACCCTCCGACAGCCGCGCGGCGGCGCTTTCCACCATCCGGGCGTGGAATTGGGCGTGGAGCCAGTTGGCCTCCTCCCCCTTGGGGGTGAGGCGCACCCGGATCACCCGGCGGTCCCCCGGCTCGCCCCCCCGCTCCAGATACCCTTTGCGCACCAGGGTGTTCACCGCCGTGGTCAGCGAGCTGACCCGGATGGACAGCGCGTCGGCGATCTGGGTCATGGTGTTCCGCGCCCCGGCGGTGAGGTCCCCCACCGCCTCCAGCACGTGGAGCTCCTTCACCGACAGGTCCCGGGCCCCCACGCCGCTCAGTGCCTGCTCCTCGCAGGTGAGGATCTGGTTAAATACGTGGACGAAAAAGTAATTCAGCTCGTCCTGCTGTTCCCTGGTCATAGCGGCATCCCTCAGCACTTCAAATAGTTTTGTCTTATAATTATTAGAACTTCAAATAATATACTCCGAAAAAAGGGGGTTGTCAACCCCTTTTTTCCAGCGGCAGGGTGACGGTGAACGCCGTCCCCTCTCCCTCCGCGCTGCGCACCGTAATTTTCCCCAGGTGGCGCTCCACGATGGCCGCCGCGATGGCCAGCCCCAGGCCGTAGCCGCCGGCCCCCCTGCTCCGGGCGGCGTCCGCGCGGTAAAACCGCTCAAACAGGTGGGGCTGGGCTTCCGCCGGGATGGGTTCGCCGGTATTGTGGACGGTGAGCACGGCCCGATCCCCCGCTGTGAGGGAGAGCGTCACCGCCCCCTGGGGGCCGCAGTATTTGCAGGCGTTGTCCAGCAGGATGGCGCACAGCCGCCGCAGCTCCTCACCGTCGCCGGGGACGGATACGCCGGGGGCGATGCTGCCCTCCAGCGCCACTCCCCGCTCAAAGGCCACCGGCTCAAAGGACAGCAGGCAGCTCTCGCACAGGTCGGACAGGGGGGCGCCCCCCTGGGGCGGCTCCCTGCCCCCCGCATCCCCCCGGGCCAGGAACAGCAGGTCCTGCACCAGACCTTTCATCCGCAGGCCCTCCTGACGGATGTGCTCCACCCATTTGCGCTGCTGGTCCACCGTATCCCCGCCGTGGGCCAGCAGGATGTCCGCGTCCGCCAGCAAAACAGTAAGGGGCGTTTTCAGCTCGTGGGAGGCGTCGGCCACAAACTGCTGCTGCCGCCGCCAGGCCTGCTCCACGGGCCCTACCAGCCGCCGGGAAAGCAGCCAGCTCACCCCGAAAAACCCCGCCGACGCCGCGGCGAACAGCAGCGCCGCCGACAGCACCTGCCGCCGCACCCCCGCCCGCTCCCAGGCCAGGTCGGCAAAGGCGATGGAGGCGTAGCTCCGGGATGCCTGGACCTGGTAGCGCAGGCCCAGGGCGGGCAGGCGGCCCGCCGTCTGCCCGTCGGTCAGCGCCGCCACCACCGCGCGGGCCACGTCCGCCCGTTCCACCGCGGCGTTATAGGACAGGGCCAGCAGGATCTGCCCCTCTCCGTCCACCACGGCGCAGAAGGCGGGTATGGCGGTGTACAGCTCCAAATCCTGGTCCAGATCGCCGCTCCAGGGGGCGGAGAAGGGGTCCAGCGCCGCCTGACTGCGCCGCAGGGCGGCGGCCAGCACCGCGTCTGTCCCGGCGCGGTACTGCTGGAGATTGGAGCCGGTCTGCACCACCAGCACCGCCGCCAGCACCCCGGACAGCAGCAGGGTGAGCAGAAGCGTAAATTTCCACCGTAGGCGTTTCAGCATGGCGCGGCCCCCTTTTCCGTCAGTCCCCTATAGTTTATCCCCATTCTTTTCCCGCGTCAAGCGGGCCCCTGACGACAAAATACAAGCGAAATTGTCCCAAAGTGATTGACAAAAGAGTGACAACCCGCTATGATGTATCTCGCTATCCGTGAAACCCTGAGAAGCGCGAGGATAGGCGCATAGGGGAGCTTGGACCGGAGCGAGGGCGAGCGCAGGGCCGCCCGGAGACCAGCCTGAGACGGAGGGAAAGCGACCAAGCGGTCAGCTGTTTGCGCAGCGTGACAACGTCGGAGCAAGCTTCGCATCACTCGCTTCCGGCTTCGCCGAAAGATCGTCCGCTGCGCTGCTCCTCCTTTCCCCGCAAAGCCTGAAAACCGGCTTTGCCGGGGCCCCGTAGGAGCAGTGTGCGCATCCCAGGGAATACAAAAAGGGAGCTGACAAAACACTCATCATTAGAAATGGGGGAGGATAAATGTCCAAGGAGCTGATCCGCCTGTCGGACTGCGTTATGTCCTACGGCGACGAGGTCGTGCTCGACCACATCAACCTGTATATCAACGATAAGGAATTCCTCACGCTGCTGGGCCCTAGTGGGTGCGGCAAGACAACCACGCTTCGGATCATAGGCGGGTTTCTGTCGCCCACCGCCGGGGACGTTTTGTTTGACGGCGTGAGGATTAATCATGTCCCGCCCCATAAGCGGGCGGTGAATACGGTGTTCCAGCGGTACGCCCTGTTCCCCCATCTCAACGTGTTTGAAAATGTGGCTTTCGGCCTGCGCATTCCCAAAACCGACGGCGGCGGGCACAAGGTAAAAATCTCCGAACAGGAGATCCACGACCGGGTGATGGAGATGCTGGAAACGGTGAACCTCAAGGGTTTCGAGAAGCGCCCGGTGTCCGCCCTGTCCGGCGGGCAGCAGCAGCGGGTGGCCATCGCCCGGGCCCTGGTGAACCGGCCCCGGGTGCTGCTGCTGGACGAGCCGCTGGGGGCGCTGGATATGCGCCTGCGTAAAGATATGCAGAACGAGCTGAAGCGCATTCAGCAGGAGATGGAGATCACCTTCATCTATGTGACCCACGACCAGGAGGAGGCCCTTGCCATGTCCGACACCGTGGTGGTGATGGACGGCGGGCGCATCCAGCAGATCGGCACCCCCGAGGACATTTACAACGAGCCGAAAAACGCCTTTGTGGCCGACTTCATCGGCGAGTCCAACATCATTGACGGCGTCATGCGCGCCGACGGTGTGGTGGAGATTTTCAACCGGAAATTCCAGTGCCTGGACAAGGGCTTCGACAAGGACGAGCCGGTGGACGTGGTCATCCGCCCCGAAGATGTGGATATTGTGGACGAGGCGGCGGGCCAGCTCAAGGGCACCGTCACCTCCGTCACCTTCAAGGGCGTCCACTACGACACCATCGTGGATTTCTACGGTTTCAAATGGCTGATCCAGACCACCGACTTCTGCCCGGTGGACAGCCGCATCGGGATCAAGATCGACCCGGACGGCATCCACGTGATGAAAAAGAGCCAGTATTCCGGCATGTTCGGAGACTACTCGTCCTACTCCGAGGAGTACGAGGAGCTGGATGTGCCCGAGCCAGAGGACGGGGAGGAGAGCGGCTCCCGGGAGGGCGGCCATGAGGAATAAGCGAGCCTGGTTTGCCGTCCCCTACGTGATCTGGATGGCCCTGTTCGTGGTCATCCCCATCCTGATCATGGCGGTCTACGCGATCACGACCGCCGACCCCGCCACCAACGAGTTTGTGCTGACGGCGGGCAACTTCACCGGCATGGGGCTGTACTTGAACGTGTTCCTGCGCTCCTTCTGGCTGGCCCTGCTGGCCACCCTGGTGTGCCTGCTCATCGGCTATCCCGTCTCCTACTGGATGGCGAAGGAGGGCCCCCGGTTCCAGCGCGTCGCCATGGCCCTCATTATGCTGCCTATGTGGATGAATTTCCTGCTGCGCACGTACTCCTGGATGTCCATCCTGGAGAACAACGGCCTGCTCAATCAGCTGTTCCGGGCCGTCGGCCTGCTGGATCTGCTGGGCGTGGATCATATCCAGATGATCGGCACCCCCGGCGCGGTGGTGCTGGGTATGGTGTACAACTACCTGCCCTTCATGATCCTGCCCATCTACTCCGTGATTGTGAAGCTGGACGGCTCGCTGATCGAGGCCGCCCGGGACCTGGGGGCGGACAGCCCGCGGGTGTTCCGGAAGGTGATTTTCCCCCTGTCCCTGCCGGGAATCCTGTCCGGCGTGACCATGGTGTTTGTCCCCGCGGTATCCACTTTCGCCATCTCCCAGCTGCTGGGCGGCGGCACCCAGATGATGCTGGGCGACCTCATTGAGCAGCAGTTCCTGGGCGGGGCCTACAACCCCCACCTGGGCGCGGCCATCTCCATGGTGATGATGGTCATCGTGGTGGTGTGCATGGTGGTCATGAACCACTTCGGCGAGGGCGAAGAACAGGCGGTGATGCTATGACTTGCTTTTTCTTGAAAGAGAGAGCACGCAAAGAGAATTTTTGTTCGCTTCCTTTTGCCTGCTTGCCCTCCACGTTATCGCCCGGTGACGAAAGGGGGGCGTTGTTGTGAAGCACAGTAACCATATCGGAGGCCGCCTGTTTATCGGCCTGACCTTCCTGTTTTTGTACTTGCCCATCTTCCTGCTTATCATTTTCTCCTTCAACGCCGGGGATTCCAGCGCCGTATGGAGGGGCTTCTCCCTGGAGTGGTACTCCGCCCTGTTCCAGAACCGGCTGATTATGGAAAGCCTGTACACCACCCTGCTGGTATCCCTGTTAGCCACCGCCATCGCCACTGCTGCGGGCACCTTTGCCGCCATCGGCCTGTACAGCCTCAGCCGCCGGAAGCGGGACGCCCTGCTGGTGGTCAACGACATCCCCATGATGAATGCCGATATCGTCACCGGCGTGTCTCTGTGCCTGTTTTTCGTGGCGTTCTTCCAGGGCTGGGGCGCCTTCGCCCAGTGGTTCAACGGCGTACAGGGCGCAGTGGAGCTGCCCACCCGCCTCACCTTGGGCTTCGGCACCATGCTGCTGGCCCACGTGGCGTTCAATATCCCCTATGTCATCCTCAACGTGGCCCCCAAGCTGCGGCAGATGGACAAAAACCTGGTGGACGCCGCCCAGGATCTGGGCTGCACCTGGATGCAGGCGTTCTGGAAGGTGATCCTGCCCGAGATCAAGCCGGGCATTGTGTCCGGGGCGCTCATCGCCTTCACCATGTCTGTGGACGACTTCGTCATCTCCTATTTCACCGCCGGCTCGTCCACCTCCACCCTGGCCATGCGCATCTACTCCATGACCAAAAAGCGCATCACACCGGAGGTAAACGCGGTGTCCACGCTGCTGTTCCTGTCGGTGCTGGCCCTGCTGGTCATCAATAACGTCCGGGAGATCCGGCAGGAAAAACGCGCGGAGCGGCAGGAGGTCCGGGAGCCCTCCTTCTTCGAGAAGCTCTCCATGAAGTTCAACCAGCCCGCTTATAGGTGGGTCCGCCGGGGGCTGGCTGGGGCCATGGCCTGCGCCTTTCTGGTGGTGGTGGCGCTGCTCACTGGGGCCACCAGCTCCCAGCCGGTGGTGAACGTGTGCTCCTGGGGGGAGTACATTGACGAGGACCTCATCACCCAGTTCGAGGACGAGACGGGCATCCGGGTAAACTACCAGACTGCCGAGAGCAACGAGGCGCTCTACTCCCTGCTGAAAAGCGGGGGCGCGGATTACGACGTGATCGTTCCCTCCGACTACATGATTTCTCAGCTCATGGAGGAGGGGATGCTGGAGGAGCTGGACTACAGCCGGATCCCCAATTTTGAGAAGATCGACCCGCGGTTCCGCAACCTGCCCTACGACCCGGAAAACAAGTACACCGTGCCCTACACCTGGGGAACCCTGGGCATCATCTACAACGCCAACATGGTGGACGAGGAGCCTGCCAGCTGGGGGGCCCTGTACGACGACGCCAACGCCGGGAATGTGCTGCTCATCAACAACTCCCGGGACGCGCTGGGCGCGGCCCTGCTCCACCTGGGCTACTCGGTGAACACCACCGACGAGGGGGAGATCCGGGAAGCCTTTGCCCTCGTCGCCGACGCCAACCGCCGGGGGGTGTTCCAGGGCAAGGTGATGGACCAGGTATTCCAGAAGATGGAGGGGGGCAACGCCGCCATCGCCACCTATTACGCCGGGGACTACCTGTCCATGGTGGACAACCAGGCCGACGGGGTGGATCTTCGCTTCGTCATCCCGGAGGAGGGGGGCAACTGGTTCGTGGACGCCATGTGCGTGCTCAAGGACGCGCCCCACTTCGACGAGGCCATGGAGTGGATCAACTTCATCGCCTCCACCGAGGCGAACTTGGCCAACATGGACTATATCTGGTACGCCTCCCCCAACTCCGAGGCGCTGGAGCGGTACCCCGCCTGGTATGAGGAGGAATACGGCGAGGAGCTGGACCCCGAGCTGTACGAGATTATGGCCGTCCCCGCCGACGTACTGGAGCGGTGCGAGATGTATACCGTCCTCCCGCCGGCCACCCGGTCGCTGTACAACGACCTGTGGGTTCAGCTGGGCACGTAGGCCGCCCGATCCCACGCCCAGCATGGGAAGAAACCAAAAAGCCCGCGCGGCATATGCCGCGCGGGCTTTCCTCATTATTCAATGCGGTAGTCCCTGCCGAACTGGATGTCGGACAGGCGCCGGGTGGCGTCCTGATCCAGCTCCAGCTCATCCTGGCCGGGGATGGAGAGGTCGTCCGGCATGGGGGGCACGTCGTCGTCCGGCCCCACCGCCACCAAGCGGGGCGCGGCGGCGGGCTGGGCCTGGGGCTGCTGCGCCTCCTCCTGGAGAAGCTGGGCGTCCAGGGCGGCCTTGATCTCAAGGGAGGGGTCGTCCTTCTGGGCGGCCAATTCCGGCGGCACCAGCTCCCCCAGATGGGAGAGGAAGTCCATCTCCTGGTCGTGGAAGGAGGCCAGCTTGCGCACATAGGCGGCGGTGGACTCTTGGGCCTTTTTGAGGCGGTATTCCTCGGCGGCGATGGATTTCTCCAGCTCGGCCACCCGCTGCTGGGCGCCCTGTTCCGCCTCGCTCACCAGCTTGTCCTGCTTCTGCTTGGCCTCGTTCACCATGGCGTCCGCCATCTGCTGGGCGGCCAGCAGGGTCTTGCGCATGGCGTTGTCGGTGGCGCGGTATTCCTCCACCGTCTCGCTGAGCACCTTCAGCTTGTTCTTCAAAATGGCGTTCTCGTTATACAGCGCGGTATAGTCCTCGGTGAGCGCGTCCAGGAACTCGTCCACCTGGGCCAGGTTATAGCCGCCCAGCGTGGCCTTGGAGAAGGCGTGGCTGGCCACCTCCTGCGGAGTCATCATAGCTTAGTCCCCCTTGCGTCAAAAATACAAGCCGTTGTTTTCCAGCTCGTCGATGAGGTCGCCCAGAATCTCCACATTGTAGGGGGTGATGATGTACGTGGACAGCGCCACCTTTTTAATCGTGCCCTCATTGGCGTACGCCACGCCGGACAAAAAGTCGATGAGGCGGCGGGCGATGTTTTTGTCGGTCTGCTCCAGGTTGAGCACCACCGTGCGCTTGTCCCGCAGGTGGTCGGCGATCT
>CAJULZ010000041.1 GCA_910587205.1 uncultured Oscillospiraceae bacterium | reverse complement strand
AGATGACCCGTCCGGCCTTCGGCGGCCACCTGATGGCCACCATCATCTGCCCCCGGTTCCGGCCCCAGATGTCCACGGTGCGCCCCGGAGTGATGAAGTGCGCGCCCTTTGACCAGGACAGGGCGGACGCCTGTGTGGTGGAGCTGTGCCCGGTGTTCCTGGCCGACAACGACCTTAAAACGAAGGTGCTGGAGGTGGTGAAGGAGGCCAAGGCCGCCGTGGATCTCATCGGCGCGGAGGTGGTGGTGTCTGTGGGCCACGGCATCAGCAAGGACGTGAAGCGGGGCCTGGAGCTGGCCCAGGAGCTGGCGGACGCCCTCCACGGGGTGGTGGGGGCGTCCCGGGCGGCGGTGGACGCGGGGTGGATCTCCGCCGACCACCAGGTGGGGCAGACGGGCAAGACGGTGCGGCCCCGGATCTACATCGCCCTGGGTATCTCCGGGGCCATCCAGCACAAGGCGGGGATGCAGGATTCTGAGTGCATCATCGCCGTGAACTCCAACCCGGACGCGCCCATTTTTGAGGCGGCGGACTACGGGATCGTGGGCGATTTGTTCCAGGTGGCGCCGCTGATGGTGGAGTGCGCGAAGGAGTATTGAGCGGAAAAATGCCAGCGAGTATAGGGTTTGTTTGAAAATTGTGAACACGCCCAAAGGGAGGCTCTTTTTCCGCCATGCTTTGCCAATTTTCCTTGGAATACACAAAGTATTCCTGCGTCAAACCGGCTTCGTCCGGCGAAAAATCGCTCCCCGCCGGGCATATTTCCAATTTTCAAACAGCACCTAACGGCGCAGTACGTTGATGTGCGGCTGGAACGGAAAAAGGCGGTGCTTAAAACCTACCACAAAGCCCTGTACCCGCAGAAAGCCGCGCCAGAAAAAGGCGCAGCCAGCAAGAACACCCCAAAGAAAACAAAAAAGAGAAGTAGCGAACTGGAGCTGTGAGGGACGTATCTCTTTACAGCTCCGCGCTGCTTTTTATATGTTTTTAGGGAATCCGGGCACCATTCGGGGTATCACTGCGGTAATTATTGTTCATGCGGGCGAATAAGGAAATCTGGAGGGCATCAAAAAAGTGGGGCATCAAGCGCAACAAGCAGCATGGCTGCCGAAACATTTTGACAAGGGAAAGCCCTGAAAGTGTGTGCTTTCAGGGCTTTTGTCTCTCGTTGACAAAAAAGATGTACGGAACGAGGAGCTCATGGAACAGTGACAAAATAGATGCCCAACAAAATAATGTGGGATTCTATTTTTCATAAGCTCTTATATCGTAGCAAAGTAATACTTTTTTAGTTATATCCGAATTAAGACATCTTCACCATCTCGATTAACTTAATCTACGATAGTTAGTTCAAACGTTGGGGAGCACTCATCAAACCCCATTCTGTGGACTGGAATCTGTATTATATTTGCAATCCGCTCTATTTCTTTAGGAGTATTGCTCAGTCCAATAAGACTGTTCAATACTCCTACCCTAATTCACATCCGCCCAGGTTCCGGGGAGAGAACCCAGCGGCGTCAGGATACGTGCTGTACAGGGGCTCTGCGGCGGCCACAGCCGTGCCTTTTTCCGGTCGGCCATTGATCAGACGGCCAATCTCACGATAGAGTTCCATCTGGGGCAGTCCCGCCGCCAATGCGTCCAGCGCGGCGAACATCGTGCTGTAATCTAATGTTCACGGGCTTCTCCTTTCCGGCGCTGTGCGCCTTATCCTGTGAGCGCACAAAGACACGGAGTGCTTCTCTCCGCTCTCTGCCGCGAGATGTCAGATTACCGGGCCTCTACCATCCGCTCGATCTCCATACCGCCCTGGAGTCAGACCAGAATCTTGCCCGCCGTCAAAACCTTCACCGTATGTATCCACCAGCTGGCGGATCACGCACTCATCCCACTGAGTGATGGCGGCGGAACCGGCGTTCAGAATGTTCACCGCGTCATGGATGCGCCGTGCGGCGGCGGAGTTGCTGCCCCGCTGTTCCAGCAGGTGGACTTCCTTCTCCTTCAAAGAGCCTATTCCCTCCGTGATATAGTTGAAGGCGTCGGCGTGGACCAGGAACCCGCCATCCCCCTTGGAGACAGCGATGCAGAATTGCCGCCTCCTGAGCACGGCTGACAACCTTTTTTTGATGTCTATTTCGTAAAGTGTGTGGTTTAGGGTGTGAAATGCAGGTGGTTGGCCTGACAAATTATTTTATAATTAGGGTAAGAAGCCGGTCTCAAACGGTTTCAACCAACGAAAAGCCGATTTTTCCCAGAAAGGAAGGATCCGCTGTGAAAACCTAACGGCCAGATTGCGGTGTTCGCCCCACACAGGCGGCACGCGCATCCGGCACGGCTGTCAATACGCACAGCAGGGGGTTTACTAAACTATAGTGAGGAGTGCTACAATGAAAAATTCACAAAACGAACGGATCGTCTTGGATTCCTGGCGAAGATGCGCACAGGCGGGACTCTCACCCGATTCCACCCAGCAGCTTTACCCGATCTCGGATCAGCAGCTCAAAACGCTGTGCGAGCAGTCGCACAACGACATTTCCGCCTTTGAGTCCTGTGCGGTGCCCGCCGCCGCCAGCCTGCCAAAAGCCTCCGCGTTTCTTCTGGTCAGCCAGCAGGGAATACTCCTGAAAAAAAATACCTGAGCTTCCGCTTTTCCGGCTTTTCAGACCCGGCTTCTCCTTTTCCGAGGCTCATGCGGGAACCAATGCCATTGCCCTGTCCATTTGGCACAGTGAGCCGATGTGGACCTTCCCGCAGCAAAACTACTGCACTCTTTTAACCGACTGCACCCTGTACAGCGCCCCATTCATCCCTGATCGCTCCTCTGTCACGTTAGCCATTGTTACAAACCGAAAGCAGATATCCGACTGGCCTCCCGTGCTGCTCCGGCAGCTGATCAGCAGTATGTCGCGGGAGCTTCAGCAGGCGACACGCTCCCACATCCGCCAGAAAACGGGGCCCACCCATTTAACCGCGCGTCAGCGGACGATTCTGCTGCGCATCGCCGGAGGTATGACTGACCGGCAGATCGCGGCCGACCTGCACATCACCCAGGAAACCGTGCAGTACCACAAAAAGAACCTGTACCGCCAGCTGGACGCCGAAAACGCCGTGCGGGCCGTGGTCAAAGCACTGCAGCTGGGCCTGCTCTCGCTGGAAGAACTCCCGGCTTAGGCGGATCTGGACTGCGGAAACTGGTAGGATTCTGTATCGCACGGACAAAACTACTGATATTAGGGAATTGAAAAAACTCTGCGGATTTTACATAATAAGAACAGGGTTTGAACCAAAAATATTTCGTATAAGCCCGGGCAGCTCACGAGTAAGGTAGGAGGTTTTTATGAGCAGCAATGTGAACATCAAATATGTCAACCACTCCATGAACCTGGATCAGCCATCTGTATTCGTATTCACCAAAAACGAAACCCCCAGCTTCGATGTCCTACGGGAGGGCGTGGCCTGGCGCGTGATCAACAAAGTCGGGCGCGGCTCCTCCTGCGGCTTCACTTTCCCCATCTCCACTGAGATCAGCGTCTCCTGGAACGATGGCTGCTGCCGGACGGCCATGTTGCCCGCGGTCATCGGCAGCCGCTTCTGCGTCACCAAGGACAACACCGGCATTGTCCTTCAGGCCGATGGAAATGCCTCCAGCACGACCGCCATCGACGTTTGCAGCGACATCCAGACCCCCGGCGGTGTCAGCGTCAGCCTGTATAAGGACGGCCGCGTGGTCATGACCAAACAGGTCGTGTCCTACAATCAGAAGGCGACCTTCGTGCTTCACCCCAAGCTGTACTGGGGCCTGGCCTCCGAGATCCAGGAGGGCGAACAACTCAGCTCCGCAGTCCTTGATTCGGAGCACTTCTTTGAGCAGGACCTGGAAGGCGTGTCCGAGGTGACGGTGGGCCTGTACGGAAACGCCGAGGACGGCTACTCCTTCAAGATCGACGACTGGAAGTGACCCCCTCCGGCCCCGCCTTCCGCTGGAAAAGCCAAATCCAGCATATCCCACGCACCGAATCCCCAATTTTATCATGAAAGGCTGTCGAATTATGAGCAATCAGATCAAAATTACTTACGTGAACCGCTCCATGAACGAGGACCTCCCCAAAATCTTTCTGTTCCTCAAGAACGAGATCCCCACCTTCGACGCGCTGAAGGACGGCGTGGCCTGGCGCGTCATCCCCGACGTGGGCCGCGGCTCCCAGTGTACGGTGATCTATCCCATCGAAACTGCGGTCAGCGCTTCCTGGAATGACCACACCTGCCGCACCGCCATGCTCACCGCCTCCATCGGCAAGCGCTACCACATCGTCGAGGACGGGACCGGCATCACCATCGACGAGGATGGCAACGCGGGCAACACCCGCTCCATCGACGTGGCCAATGATATCCGCGTACCCGGCGGTATCAGCGTCGATCTCTACAAGGACGGCAAGCTGATGATGAGGAAAAAGACGGTGGCCTACGACCAGAAGGCGACCTTCGTGCTGCATCCCAAGCTGTATTGGGGGCTGGCCTCCGAGATCCAGGAGGGCGATCAGCTCAGCTCTGCGGTCCTCAACTCGGACAGCTTCTTCGAGCAAGACCTGGAAGGCATGTCCGAGGTGACGGTGGGCCTGTACGGAAATCCCGAGGAAGGCTATCGCTTTGAGGTCGAAAGCCAAAAGTAAGCCCGCTCCTTTGGATACCCGCTCATCGCTGCCGGAGCGGCGCTCCAGCACTGTTTGAGGAAAGCCAGTCTCTCCCGGGAAGGCCGGCGCCGCCGTCACCCCGGGATAAGACTGGCCTTTCTCTGTCTGGCCGCCGCGCCCGCAGCCGCGCGGCGCGCCAGAGCGATTTGGATAGAAACGGAGTTGAATATATGCCAGATTATTCAAAAGTTCAGTTTATTGCGTGGGAGATCTACACCGGGGCGGTATATGGGCCGTCGGGCGCGGACTATTATGCCGGTCTCGCTCCGGCGGCGGGAGACCGGCGGTTTCATGTGCTCAGCCAATGCCTGGATATTATGGCGCGTGTCGAGTTCACCCGCCGGGCCATTGAGACGGCCTATGAAAACGCGCAGGCGGATTCCGAAACACTGAAAATCTTTGTGGCGCCGGAGTTCCTCTACAGAGGGGCGGCAGGGGCATACCTCTACGACCTGCTGAACGGCTGGGAGAAGGCGCCCGGCTCCTTTGACCCCCTGCCCGCTTATTTTAAGGGGCCGTGGAGCGGCCTGTTTGGCGAGCTGCGGGCATTGGTGGCAGAGGAGCGGTTTCAGGACTGGGTCTTTGTATTCGGCAGCGCCGTAGGCGCCAGCTTTCCCCGCTCCTCCGTGGTTCCCGACGATCCCCGCTTTTCCGCTGCCACGGGCTGCAACATAGCGCTGATCCAATGCGGCGGCAATACGCCGCAGCAGCGCGACGCCTGCTACTTCACCGAAAAGCACCTGAAGTCCGCCATTGACTTCGTGAACTTCACCCTGAGGAATGCCACACCGCGGATACTCACCGATCAGGACATCGCCCATGGCTGCCAGCCCACCTGGAGGATTCTGGACCGGCTGATCCAGGAGGACCCCAACGGTCTGGGCGGCTCCCTGTTCCGGTTTCCCCACATCCGCAGAAGCGGCGGGCAGATCCTCCAGTTCGGCCTTGAGCTATGCCTGGACCACTGCGTGGGCTATGTCACCGCCGGCGGCGCGCCCTCGCCCACCGGCCGGCTGGCTACAGGCACGACCCTGGTGGATATCCAGCTTGTGCCTTCCTGCGGGATGTCGCTGATTCCAACCTCCCTTGCCCTCGGCCCTCGGAGCGGTCCGCGGAATTTCTCCTATGCCTTCAATTGCGATGGACTGATCCCGATAGGCGGCAGCGGCCATGACCGTAATACGCACATTCAGCTCTGGAATGAGCTTGAGAGCGGGGAAGGCTACCAAGTAAATGAAGTGGCAGTCATTCGGAGAGGCTATAACGAAGCGGGGCATATCCCCGTCGATGCTGCCGCCGCGGATCTGTCGGCACTGGCTCCGGCCGAGGAAATTCCGCGCACACTCAGGATCAATGTGAAAAACATTTTGGCCGGCGACCTCTGGCGCAGCCACGAGCCCTTCCGGGCAGGCCAAAACAACCATGAGCAATTCTGGCCCCACGGACCCGGCTTCATCCGCGCGCTGGACCCCCAGCCTTTGACGGAGGCCAGCGACTCCCTGGTCTCATCCGCAAACGGGGCAGGGCCGTCCCTGCCGCAGCATGAGCATCCCGCCACCGCCCTGAAGGCGCTGACCAGCGGGAGGGAAAAGAGCTGAGCCGTGCGCGGCGGCTTGATCCACTGTGCGAAGCGGCGCGGCTGAAGCAAGGCCGCGGTCCCAAGCTAACAAGGCTTTTACCGGCGGAGAGTCCCACCCGTCTGACGCCCTTGGAGCGGACGGCAATTTCGTCTGTCCCGGGGCCGCCTTTGGGCGTTTTCAGCACTGCGATGCTGTGCTCTGCGCCAAAAAAGCTATATCCCCAGCATGACCGATGAATGGAATACCTCCGCCTCATGGGTAAACTCCACGCCGCCGGAATACTTTTCCGCAATCGCCTCCACGCTGGCCAGGCCAAAGCCGCTGTGCTGGTCTTTGGTGGACAGATAGCGGCCTGCCTCCATTTTTACGGTCCCGTTAAAGCCGTTGTCCACGGTGACTGCCAGCATCTTCCCGAAGCAGGCCATGTTGAAGCGGATAAAACGGGCCTCGCCCTCCACCAGAAGCGCGGCGTCAAACGCGTTTTCCAGCAGGTTCCCGATCAGGACGGACAGATCAATATCCTGGACGGCCAGATCCGCCGGGATCGCAATACGCGCTGAAAAGCAGATGTCCTGCTCCGCCGACAGCATTCGATAATAGTCGGCCACCGTGTTCACCACGGCGTTATCGCACAGCTTGGGGATTTCGAGCTCCTTCGTGACCAGCAGGTAATGGTCCAAATACTGCTCCGCCTCCTTTACGTTCCCGCCTTGGAGGAAGCCCTGTATCGTAATCATATGGTGTTTGAGATCATGGCGCATCCGCCGGGTTGCCTCCATATTGTTGCTGATCCGGCGGTATTGCTCCACCTGAAGGGAGAGCTGGCAATGCAGCTCGTCATATTTCCGCTGGGCGCTCATTTTCTCATGGGTGATGTCCAATAGCTTGAAGCAGATGCCGTTCATCGCAAAAATTGAGATCAGCAGAGCGATATAGAGAAGCAAATTCATTGGCTCATAAAGATTGAGGTAGCCGAAGCAGATCAGGCCGCTGGACAGCGCCACGCACAAAACGATGGACAGCGTGGATATGTAGATGCTCTCCCTGTTCGTAAAGCTGTCCGCCATGATTTGGTAGTGCCGCTTGAGGACGAAAAACAAAACGGGCAGGAACACCGCAGCCGCCAGAAGCAGAATCAGCGGCGTACAGCCCAGGTATGGCAGCCCGTCGCTTCTGCCCATATGCAGCCTTGTGGCAATCGCGTTGCTGATGGACGTGATGATAAACGCTCCGCTCAGAACGTAGGAGAACACAAACAGCTTTTTCGGCCATGAAGCGGTTACGGCGTACAAATACCACAGGAAGCAGAAAATCAGGCTCACAAAAAAAGCCATGTTGACCTTTACAAACAGCCAGGGGTCGGAGGCCGACGCACGGTGCAGCGCACATCCTGTCAGCGCGAACGCCGCCGCAAGCCCCGCAAACAGAATCATCATAACGGCCCCGGTTTTCCGGAGGGGAAAGCGAAGCTGCCCCGCAAAAGGCTGAATGCACAGGAGCGCAAAGGGTCCAATCTGTATCAGCCAGCCGAAAAACAGTCTCCAAAAGATCACTCCTCAGCCCTCCTCGCTAAACGAAAGAGAAAGCTTTGATACTGCCTTTTCAGCTCGGTCCGATTGCTCCTGGACAGCATGATCTCTGTGCCGCCTGCTAAAATCACCCGGTCAAACAGGAAGGACTCCACAAACCGCATATTCACCACATAGCTGCGCTGCGCCCGCAGGAAAGCATCGTCCAGCTGCTCAAACAGCGCGTCCAGAGAGGTATAGGTGCGGAAGTCGCTTTTGGCGGTATGTACAATGCACAGCTTGTTCAACACTTCGATAAACACGATCTGCTCCATCGGCACCGGAATCGTTCCCTGATTCGTCTTTATCACCAGGCTTTTCCGGGGAGGTTCCCCCAGCCGCATCAGGCACCGCTCCATCGCCTCCGCCACAGACTGGGCGCTCAGCGGCTTCGTGAGATAGTGGGCGGCGTTCAGCCGGAAGGCTTCCACGGCATACTCCCGGCTGACGGTGGTGAACACGATCTGCTGGCGGACCAGGGCACCGGCCCGCTCCGCCGCCTCCATCCCGCTCATGCCGGGCAGGTAGATGTCCATAAAAAGAATGTCATACCGCTGAGCCGACGCCAAAAAATCCTCCCCGCCGGAAAATACATCTATGACGGCCTCCAGCCTCTTTTTTTCGCAAAATGCCTGGACCATCTCCCGCAGCAGGAGCAGCTCGTTCTTTTCATCATCACACAAAGCGATATGCAAATCAATCTCCCCTTCAGACCGGCGGCGCAAAATGCCTGATGTGCGCCTGTCAGTATGAGCCGGCGCACGGCTTTTGGCTGGTCAGCGCTCCAATACTGCAAAAACCCCTGTGTCCGTACCAACACAGGGGGGTTGAGCGACTCACCGGATTCCTTGCTGCCGGTATTTGAAACTCAGGCCATCGGCGTCCTGCTTTCACCCTGAGAGCAGGGCGGGACACCGCGCACTCCTGCGCATACGCATTTGTGCGTTTAAAACCGTTTACTGCCGAACAGGCAGAGAAGCAAATAGAAAAAACTTTATGAAAGAAGGTTCTTAACCATGCCGCTGGGCTGTGACACTGCAACGAAACTGACGCAAGGCACTCTGCAAACGCTGGTCAATGAAAAGTACACCTTTGTAGGCAGATACCTCAATGCTCTTACCCCGGAGGAAAGGACGTACATCTCAAGGGAGGGACTGTTCATCGTATCTCTATATGAGTGGGGCAATCCAACACACATCGGCTACTTTACCGCCGCCCGGGGAAGCAAGGACGCGGACAACGCAATTCAGAAAGCCCGTGCGCTCGGGCAGCCCGTCAATACGCCGATCTATTTTACCGTGGACTATGACGCCTCCCCCAGCGATATGGCAGGCGGCATTACGCAATATCTGCAAGCGGTCAAGCACGTATTTGGCAAGGCGGGAAACCCTTATGAACTGGGCTTGTATGGATCCGGCGCCGTATTGAGCTATTTTAAAAACACCTATCCTTATACGTGGTTAGCCGCGGCCACGGCATGGAGAGGCTCAAAAGACTATAGCGGCTGGTCCATCAAGCAGAATAGAACCAACCAGACCATCGGAGCCGGGGCCGGGAAAATCACAATCGACACGGACGAATCCAACGGCGCCGCCGGGGGCTGGCGGTGCTGAACCGCCTGCCGGATCAATCGGAGTACGGCGGAAGCATTGCTGTGCCCTGGATGAGCCTTTTACAATTTATATTATAACACAACAAATAAAAATTTCCATATCGATTCGACAAAAATAACATGCTTTTCCGTAACTGTGATTTGTTTGAAAACTGGCCGCTAAACCAATTTTTCGGTAAGCGTTTACAGGGCCTGGGATTACAGGAGCGCCTCCGAAACAGGTCCATCTGTCGAGGCCCGGTTCAAATCCATGCGCATGTCGGCTCCGCGGAGGATTATCTCAAGCCGTTTCCGCATTTCGCCGGGGAACTCCTTTCGACCTCCGCTATTTGCGAAAAACAGAACAGGGCGCCCTTCCGAAAGGAAGGGCGCCCAAGGGCGGCCGCCAGGTTTGCGAGCTGATCCAACAGCGCTGAAAACCGATGGCTCATATGGCCTCGCTACTCCCTGATCTCGCTCTCCTCAACTTGATACAGGCGGAGAACTTCCGAAAAGTCCCTGTCATCGCGGATCAGCATGATTTTCTCGAATTGCCGCTGGCCAGGTCCTTGAAGCCCGCAACCTGCTCGCCAGTGCAGATGCTTCACTGAATCACAGGGACCTTTCCGCTTTTATCATAGCAGATCACTGGCAGTTTTTTTCGCTTGCCGAACATCAGGAGCACCTCTTCGTGGACGATGTGCTTCAAGGCGCATCGCTCTGGCTTTGGCTGCGCCAACTGCTGCTGAGTGGGCGCTCCAATCACAAGCATGACCGCCGGAAAGACATGGCTTGGAAGGCAAAGCAGTTTCCGATGCCCGATGAGTTTCACCCTGCTCCATGATGTCTCCAATATAGCAGGAGCCCAGCCCAAGGCCGTCCGCAGCAATGACCGCGCTTTGGGCGGCAATCGCGCAGTCCGTCACCCAAGCATCAAATCCCCTGCCCTTGGGAGACGCAGCTCGCAGCTGCCATAGGCGAATGCGTCAATCAGAACATCAAAGGTCGCCGCTTTTGATTTTGCGGAGATAAGCGGGATCGAACCGCTGACCTCTTGAATGCCATTCAAGCGCTCTCCCAGCTGAGCATCCCACCGACTGAAACCGTTGCAATCACAGGGCTTTTAGCCCCTGCACTCTTGATTTTTTCAAGTGTAGCACGCTTGATTCTTACAAAACTATGGTATCAAAAAAGGGCGGAAAAGTCAACTTTTCGGCCTTTTTTCGGGCCGCTAAAGGCCCATTTCTTTCACCCGCCGATAGAACGTATTAGGCTTTAGCCCCACCTCCTGCATGGCGGCGGTGGCGGTTATCTCTCCCGCCCTCCATCAAGCGCAAGCCGCTTTGAATTGCGTTTCGTCCACGGCTAACGACTTGCGGCCTTTGTACTTCCCCGCGCCTTTGGCAATCTCTATGCCCTCTCGCTGACGCTCTAAAATGTTCTCCCGCTCCAATTCAGCCAACGCGCCGAACACAGTCAACACGAACCGCCCTTGCGGGGTGGTGGTGTCGATGTTCTCTTTCAAGCTGACAAATTCAACTTGCCGCGCTGCCAGATCTGACACGATGGAAAGCAGGTCGCGGGTATTCCGGGCAATACGGGATGTGCTCTCCACAATCACAATGCCCCCGGCGCGGACAAAACCCATCATTTCCTTGAATGCGGCCCGGTCTGTGTTTTTGCCGCTGGCCTTGTCGGCAAATACCTTTTCGGCACGCTGTTCTTCCATCATTTTCATTTGCCGCGCTTCGTTCTGTTCGATGGTGGAACACCGCACGTAACCAACCCGCATGAGCCGCGCCCCCTTTTGCTTCATCTGCTACTATTCTACCACAAAGAGCGGGGTGTGCCAATAGGGTATATTAAGCAATTGAAATATTTCAAAATGGCAATACAAAGACGATGGGTGCGATGTTCCAGCGTAAGGAAGTATCTGCAGAGTAAAAAAGACTACGGCGAAAGCTCGTCGTAGTCCCAATGGCGCAGCGGGTGGGATTCGAACCCACGTGCAGTTGCCTGCAACCTGATTTCGAGTCAGGCTCGTTATGACCTCTTCGATACCGCTGCCTATTCAGTTGCAATGCCTTGCCCGCCCGCCTAACCTACACGATTTTGAGTCAGCCCCGTTATAGCCGCTTTGATACCGCTGCATACCAGGTTCAGCCGTGCGTTACTACAATACCCTATCCCTGTCCAAATGTCAATCCCCCTGCCTTTGGCCGCGCAAAAAATGCGCGCCCGTGCCCGCGTTGCCGAGTAAGACGCACACAGGTCCTAAAATTTCGGATCTTTCGGCAATTTCTGCCGTTTTTCCGAACATTTCCCAAAGGATTCTCATACAATGACATAAACTTACCGATTTTTCTTTTGCTTTTTGTGCACCTTGACTTTGTTCTAACAGCACGGTATAATATATTGCATCAAAGCAGTTCCACGGCCCGCGCAGGTCATTTACAGCATTTTCCGCCCGCTGGCGGAGAAAGTTTGGAGGCTCTTATGTTGAACAAAACTGACCAACTCAGCGATGTCATCGCCCGCTTCAACGCCGGGACAAGTACCGATGCGTATCAGTTCCTGGGCTGCCACAAACAGGAGGTGGACGGACAGGAAGGCTACGTATTCCGGGTCTGGGCCCCCCACGCCAAAAGCGTGCGGGTGCTGGGCCGCTTCAATGATTGGGACAAGGCGTCCCCCCCGATGGAGCGGATCGCCCCCGCGATCTGGGAGAGGTTCATCCCCGGCGTCCAGATCTACGACGAGTATAAATTCTACATCGAGCGGCCCGACGGCACCTTTGTGTTCCGCGCCGACCCCTACGCCACTCACTCCGCTACCCGGCCGGAAAACGCCAGCAAGGTGTTCGACCTGGACGGCTTCCAGTGGACCGACGCCAATTACCGCCGGGGCCGTGCCCGCCGGGAGGTTCTGAAAAGCCCTGTCAATATTTATGAGATGCACATGGGTTCCTGGCGGCGGCACGAGGACGGCAGCTTCCTCTCCTATGTGGAGTGCGCCCGGCAGCTGGTGCCCTACCTGAAGGAGATGGGCTACACCCATGTGGAGCTGCTGCCCGTCAGCGAATACCCCTATGACCCATCCTGGGGATACCAGGTCACGGGTTATTATGCCCCCACCTCCCGGTACGGCACCCCCCACGACTTCATGAAGTTTGTGGATCTGTGCCACGAGGAGGGCATCGGCGTTATCGTCGATTGGGTGGGCGCCCACTTCCCGCGGGATGAGTGCGGCCTGTTCGAGTTTGACGGAGGCTACTGCTATGAGCCCGCCGACCCCCTGCGCCGGGAGCACCCCGACTGGGGCACCCGCATCTTCGACTACGGCCGGTATGAGGTCCGCTCCTTCCTGATCTCCAACGTGGTCTACTGGCTTGATAAGTTCCACATCGACGGCATCCGGGTGGACGCGGTGGCCTCCATGCTCTACCTGGACTACGGCCGGCAGGGCGGCGAGTGGCGGCCCAACAAGGACGGCGGCAACATCAACCTGGAGGCGGTTCAGTTCCTGCGGGATATGAACGCGGCCGCCCTCACTTTTGACCCCCACGCCATCATGGCCGCTGAGGAATCCACCGCCTTCCCCATGGTCACAAAGCCGGGGTATGACGGCGGCCTGGGCTTCAACTTCAAGTGGAACATGGGCTGGATGCACGATATGGTGGACTATATGTCCACCGACCCGCTGTTCCGCAAGGGCAGGCACAATAACATCACCTTCTCCTTGACCTACGCGTTTTCTGAGAACTTCGTGCTCCCCCTGTCCCACGACGAGGTGGTCCACGGCAAATGTTCCCTCATCAACAAGATGCCCGGCGAATATGACGACAAGTTCCAGGGCCTGCGGGCGTTCTACGGTTACATGATGACCCACCCGGGCAAGAAGCTGCTGTTTATGGGCGGCGAGTTCGGCCAGTTCATTGAGTGGGACGAAAAGAAGGAGCTGGACTGGTTCCTGCTGGGCTACGACAGGCACAACCAGCTCCAGCAGTACGTAAAGGACCTGAACCACTACTACCTGGATCACCCCGCCCTGTGGCATAACGACACCGACTGGCAGGGCTTCCAGTGGATTTCCTGCGACGACTACCAGCAGAGCGTCATTGCGTTCCGCCGCATCGACGAGAAGGGCAAGGAAGTCATCGTGGTGTGCAACTTCTGCCCCGTCACACGCACCGGCTACCGCATCGGCGTGCCCAAGGCGGGCACCTATGTCCCCGTGCTGTCCAGCGACGACGTGAAATACGGCGGTACCGGCGCGGCGCTTGCCCCCGTGAAAGCGGAAAAGGAGGAGATGCACGGCCTGCCCTATTCGGTGGAGCTGACCATCCCGCCGCTGTCCGCCGTGTTCTATGAGCGGCGCCTGACCCGGGATGCGAAGGACGGCGGGGAGGGGGCTGAGCCCGCCGGAAAGCCCGCGCGTAAGCCTCGGGCCAAGAAGGCGGATGCCGCCGAGGCTGTGGAGGCCGAAGCCCCCAAGGCCCGGAAGAAGCCGGGCCCCAAGCCCAAGGCGGCGGCGGATGCCGCCGCGGAAGCGCCCAAAACCCGAAAGCCCCGGGCAAAAAAAGCGGACGCAGGGGAAAAGCCCAAGGCCGCCGGAAAGCCCCGCGCGAAAAAGGCTAAGACCGAAAACTAATTTTGAGGGGGAGTTCAACTTGTTCCAGCGTAAAAAAGAGTGCATTGCCATGCTCCTGGCCGGCGGCCAGGGCAGCCGCCTGTACGTGCTGACGCAGGACACCGCCAAGCCCGCGGTGCCCTTCGGCGGCAAATACCGCATTATTGATTTCCCGCTGTCCAACTGCGTCAATTCCGGTATCGACACCGTGGGCGTGCTCACCCAGTACCAGCCGCTGGAGCTGAACGACTACATCGGCAACGGCCAGCCCTGGGACTTGAACCGGAACTGGGGCGGCGCCCATATCCTGCCGCCCTATACCCGCTCCAAGACGGAATCCTGGTACAAGGGCACCGCCAACGCCATTTACCAGAACATCGCCTTCGTGGACCGGTACAACCCGGAATATGTGGCCGTCCTGGGCGGAGACCACATTTATAAGATGGATTACAACAAGATGCTGAAATTCCACAAGGAGAAGGGGGCCGAGTGCACCATCGCCGTCATGCCCGTGTCTATGGACGAGGCCACCCGCATGGGCATCATGAGTACCGACGAAAACATGGCCATCACCGACTTCGAGGAGAAGCCTAAGCACCCCAAGAGCAACCTGGCCTCCATGGGCATCTACATCTTCACCTGGGCCACCCTGAAGCAGTACCTCATCGACGACGAGGCCGACCCCAAGTCGGAAAACGACTTCGGCAAGAACATCATCCCCGCCTTCCTCAAGGACGGCCGGCCCATGTACGCCTACCCCTTCGAGGGCTACTGGAAGGACGTGGGCACGCTGGAAAGCCTGTGGGATGCCAATATGGATCTGCTGGACCCCAGCGACCCCATCAATATGCGGGATACTTCCTTCCGCATCTATGCCCGGAACTACGCCTCCCCCGCCACCCGCATCGACCCGGGCGCCAAGGTGTCCAACTCCTTCGTGGCCGAGGGCTGCATCGTCCGGGGCACGGTGGAGCACTCCGTGCTTTACACCGGCTGCACGGTGGAGGAGGGCGCTGTGGTCACGGGCGCCGTGGTTATGCCGAACACCGTGGTGCGCAAGGGCGCCAACATCAGCTACGCCATTGTGGGCGAGGGCTGTGTGATCGAGGAGGGCGTGAAGATCGGCGAGCGGCCGGAGAATTACTCCAACGAGGATTGGGGCATCACCGTGGTGGGCCATAAGCAGACCCTTCCCGCCGGCTCCGTCATCAAACCCAAGGAAATCGTTTAAGGGGGGCGTCTACCATGATTATGACCGGTATTATTTTCTCTGAGATGTATTCCGACGAGCTCAGCTCCTTTACTTATGACCGAAATATGGCCGCCATCCCCTTCGGCGGGCGCTACCGCCTGGTGGACTTCGTGCTGTCCAACATGGTCAACTCCGGCATCACCAACGTGGGAGTGCTGGCCACCCAGCACTATCATTCCCTTATGGACCACCTGAACAACGCCCAGCAGTACGACCTGAACCGAAAGAACGGCGGCCTGCAGCTGCTGCCCCCCTTCGCCACCCAGAACGTGGGCGCCAACAACCGGGGCAAGCTGGACGACCTGCGCAACGCCCTGGACTACCTGGAGACCGTCTCCACCACCCCCTATGTCCTGCTGGCGGACGCCTATGTGGTGTGCAACATTGATTACCGTCCCGCCCTGGAGAGCCACATCGCCAGCGGCTGCGACATCACCATGCTGGGCACGAGGGAGGACGCGCCGTCCCAGGAGAATTTTGTCTCCGTTATGCGGGCCGACCCCAGCCACCGGGTGACCTCCTATGCCCTGGATTACCCCGCCAAGCCCGGCGACTATGCCAGCATGGGGCATATGATCATCTCCCGCGAGCTGCTCATCAATGTCATCCGGGACTACACTTCCCGGGGCATCTACGACTTCCTGCGGGATTTCATCCAGCATGAGTTCAACCGCGGCCGCCTGTCCATCAACCTCTATGAGGTGGACGACGTGGTGCTGCGCATCCGCAATGTGAACGAGTACTTCCACAGCAGCCTGTCCATCATCGACAGCGAGGTGGGCAAGCCCTTGTTCCGGGGGGACCGGCCCATTTTTACCCGCGTCACCGACGAGGTGCCCTGCTATTACGGCATGGAGTGCGAGATCAGCGGCTGCGTCATCGCCGACGGTTGCATCATTGAGGGCAAGGTGGAGAACTGCGTGTTCTCCCGGGGCGTCAAAATCGGCAAAGGCGCCACCCTGAAGAACTGCATCATTATGCAGGGCAGCGTGGTGGGTGAGAATGCCAGCTTGGAAAACGTGGTGGTGGACAAGTGGGTTACGATCACCAACGGCTCCCAGCTCAAGGGCCTTGCATCCAACCCCGTGGTAATCCGCAAAGGAGTTACCGTATGAAAATCTTATTAGCCTCCAGCGAGGCCGCGCCCTTTATCAAAACCGGCGGTTTGGGCGACGTGGCCGCGGCGCTGCCTAAGGCGTTGGCCGAGTCTGCCAACACCGAGGTCTATGTGTTCCTGCCCTACTACAAGGCCATCAAGGACAATCCAGACTTTGAAATTGAGTACCTCACCAATTTCACCGTCCCCCTGTCCTGGCGCAGCGTGTACTGCGGCCTGTTCCGCGCCGTGAGCAAGCGCAAGAAGCTTCAGTACTACTTCATTGACAATGAGTACTACTTCTACCGGGACGGCTGCTACGGGCACTATGACGACGGCGAGCGCTTCGCCTTCTTCTCCAAGGCCATCCTGGAGTCCTTGCTGCACCTGGATTGGTACCCAGACGTCATCCATGCCAACGACTGGCAGACCGCTCTGGTTCCTGTGTTCCTCCGGGCGTTCTATATGGGCTCGGAGGAGTACCAGCCCATCCGCACCCTGTTTACCATCCACAACATGGAGTACCAGGGCCGGTTCCCTGACGAGTTTGTGGACGAGGTGCTGGGCCTGCCCGGGGACTGGAAAGGCACCATGCAGTTCGACGGCTGCACCAACCTGATGAAGGCGGCGATTCTCACCTCCGACCGGGTGAGCACCGTCTCCCGCACCTATGCCTACGAGATCCAGAACCCCTATTTTGCCCATGGACTCCACGACGTGCTGCGCAGCCACAGCTACAAGCTCAGCGGCGTGGTGAACGGCATCGACACCGAGGTGTTCGACCCCGCTACCGACCCGCTGATCTACACCAACTTCGACGCCGCTACCCTGGAAAAGAAGGCGGAGAACAAAAAGTTCCTCCAGGAGCGGCTGGGGCTGGCCGTCCGGGACGATGTGCCTATGGTCGTTATGATTACCCGGTTGGTGGGGCACAAGGGCGTGGACTTGATCCAGGCCGTCATGGGCGATCTGCTGTGGGACGACCTCCAACTGGTCGTCATCGGCACCGGCGAATGGCAGTATGAGGAGATGTTCCGCTCCTACGCCTGGAATTACCCCGCCAAGATGTCCGCCAATATCGTATTTGACAACACCCTGGCCCACCAGGCATACGCCGGGGCGGACCTGGTGCTCATGCCCTCCAAGCAGGAGCCCTGCGGCTTGACCCAGCTTATCGCCATGCGGTACGGCACCATCCCCATCGTGCGGGAGACCGGCGGCCTGTTCGACACCGTCCCCGCCTATGACATTGCGACCGGCGAGGGCAACGGCTTTACCTTCAAGACCTACAACGCCCACGATATGCTGGATGCTGTGCGCCGGGGCGAGGGGCTGTTCCACGACAAGGAGCACTGGACCGCCTTGCAGAAAAGCGTTATGGCCCATGACAGTTCCTGGAAGCGCTCTGTGCAGGAGTACTGGGACATTTACCACGCCATGACAGATTAAGTCGGGCTTTTTTGGCGAATTTTGGGCTGTTTTCATGATTTTCATCATTTTGGGGAAAAACTGAAATTAGGAGTACAAAAGCAGCCGGAACTGTGCTATAATAAGAGGGCGTTTTTTCACGCCCTGTGCGATCACAGCCCGTGAAAGCGGGCTGTGATCGCCTTTCACGTCATTCCCCGGCCCCGCCGGTTAAGTAAGGAGTCTTTCGTCATATGGATCAAAAACAGATAATCAACCAATTGAACGAAAAGCTGCTGGTGCGCTATGGCTGCTCTATGGACAGCGCATCCCCCCAACAAGTGTATCGCGCCCTATGCTATGTGGTCAACGAGATGCTGGCCGCGAAAAACGCCGCGTTCCATCACAAGCGGGACGAGTGCAACGAGAAGCAGGTCTACTATATGTCCATGGAGTTCCTGGTGGGCACGTCCCTGCGCAACAACCTCTACAACCTGGGGCTGGAGGAGCTGTTTACCAAGGCCCTGGACAAGTGCGGCGTGGACATCCACGACCTGTACGAGCTGGAGCCCGACGCGGGGCTGGGCAACGGCGGCCTGGGCCGCCTGGCCTCCTGCTATATGGATTCCGCCACCAGCCTGGGCCTGCCTATGACCGGCTTCTCCATCCGGTATGAGTTCGGCATCTTCAAGCAGAAGATTGTGGACGGCTGGCAGGTGGAGTTCCCCGACGACTGGCTGAACATGGGCGACGTGTGGCTGGTGCCCCACGAGAGCGAGGCCGTGGAGGTCCGGTTCGGCGGGCAGATCCACGGCTGGGAGGACGACGGGAAGTACCGTGTGGCCCACTTAAATTACCAGTCCGTCATGGCGGTGCCCAACGACATGTATATCTCCGGATACGGCAGCGACGCGGTGAATCCCCTGGTGCTGTGGTCGGCCAAGTCCCCCAACAGCTTTGATATGTCCGCTTTCTCCCGGGGCGATTACGCCAAGGCCCTGGAGGGCGACACCATGGCGGAGGTGATTTCCAAAGTCCTTTACCCCGCCGACGACCACACCGAGGGCAAGCGGCTGCGCCTGCGCCAGCAGTACCTGCTGGTGTCCGCCTCGGTGCAGACCATCCTGAAAAAGCACCTGCGGACCTATAAGTCCCTGGACAACCTGCCCGATAAGGTGTCCATCCACATCAACGACACCCATCCGGCCCTGTGCGTGCCCGAGCTGATGCGCCTGCTTATCGATGAGCACGATTACGGCTGGGACAAGGCGTGGGACATCACCTGCCGCACCCTGTCCTACACCAACCACACCGTCATGAGCGAGGCGCTGGAGCGCTGGAATGTCTCCCTGTTCGAGCAGCTCCTCCCCCGGGTGTACCAGATTGTGCAGGAGATCGACCGCCGCCTGCGGGTGGATCTCCACGGCTATTACGGCAACGACATGGGCAAGATCGAATATATGGCCGTCATCAGCAAGAACGAGATCCGCATGGCCAACCTGTGTCTGGCCTGCTGCCACAAGGTGAACGGCGTGTCCATGCTCCACACCGAGATCCTGAAGACCTCCATCTTCCGGAATTACTACCAGATGGAGCCGGACCACTTCTGCAATGTCACCAACGGCATCGCGTACCGCCGTTGGCTGTGCCAGTCCAACCCAGGGCTCACCTCCCTGCTCAAGGAGCTGATCGGGGACGGCTTTACCAAGGACAGCACTCAGCTTGAAAAGCTGCTGGAATACAAGGACGACCAGCAGGTGCTCCAGCGCCTCCAGGACATCAAGCTGGACAACAAGAAACGTCTGGCTGGGCTGATCCTAAAGCGCAACGGCATCTATGTGGACCCCAATTCCCTGTTCGATGTGCAGATTAAGCGCCTGCATGAGTACAAGCGCCAGCTGCTCAACGTGCTCCAGATCCTGCGCATGTACCTGGACATCAAGGCCAACCCCCACGCCCCCTTCCAGCCCCGCACCTTCGTGTTTGCCGCCAAGGCGTCCGCCGGCTATATCATGGCCAAGCAGACCATCCAGCTCATTGTGGCGGTGTCCAACCTGGTCAACCATGACCCGGACACCCGGGAGAAGCTGAAGGTGGTCTTTATGGAGGACTACAATGTTTCCCTGGCGGAGATCATCATCCCTGCGGCCGAGATCTCCGAGCAGATTTCCATCGCCGGCAAGGAAGCCAGCGGCACCGGCAACATGAAGCTGATGATCAACGGCGCGGTCACGCTGGGCACCCTGGACGGCGCCAATGTGGAGATCCACCAGCAGGTGGGGGACGAAAACATCGTCCTGTTCGGCCTGAAGGCCGACGAGGTGGACGAACTGTGGCGCCGGGGCTACAATCCTCTGGACTATGTGCGGAACGACCCGGAGCTCAAGGCGGTGATGGACCTGCTCATGGGCGGCATCAGCGGGATGCATTTCGACGACATTGTCCGCTCTCTCACCACCAACCACAAGGGGCCCGCCGACCCCTATATGAATCTGGCGGATTTCCACGATTACGTCCGCGCCCAGCGGGATGTGTCCGCCATCTATGGCGACCGGCAGCGTTTTGCCAGGATGTCCCTGGTGAACACCGCCAAGGCCGGCTTCTTCTCCGCCGACCGGGCCGTGGGCGAGTACGCGGCGAACATCTGGTATATGAAAAAATGATGACCGGCCCCGGCCTGCGGCGGTGCGGGCCGGGGGCCCGATAGGAGGTCTGAACCATGAAACAGGTTTGCTTTGGCGTGGACATCGGCGGCACCACTGTGAAATTGGGCCTGGTAAGCCAGGAGGGCGACCTTCTGGAGAAGCGGGAGTTCCCCTCCTCCCGGGATCAGGGCGCCACGTTTGACGACATTGCCTCCAACATCCGGCAGGTGATGGACAGCTTCCCGGACGCTATGTGCATCGGCGCAGGGGTGGGTGTGCCCGGCCCGGTGCTGAACCAGTCCCTGGTCCGGGGCTGCGTCAACCTGGGCTGGGGGGACACCGACGTGGCGCTGGAGCTGGGCCGCCGGGTGGGTATGCCGGTGAAGGTGGAAAACGACGCCAACCTGGCGACTCTTGGCGAGCAGTGGCAGGGGGGCGGCAAAGGCTGCCGCAACCTGGTGATGCTCACCGTGGGCACCGGCATCGGCGGCGGCGTGATCTGCGACGGGCGCATTGTGTCCGGCGCCTCCGGCGGCGGCGGGGAAGTGGGCCACCTGCCCATGCCCTTCCGCCCCGACTGGCAGTGCTCCTGCGGCAAATACGGCT
>CAJULZ010000040.1 GCA_910587205.1 uncultured Oscillospiraceae bacterium | reverse complement strand
TCTCACGTTTGCCCTCATTGCCATCCTCATTAGAAGATTTTAAACAGGCTCTTAGATATAGCGAATACTATGAAAACTTTCTTGATTTTTGCAGGAAAAACAATTTTTATGCCCCAAAAATGTCAAAAGGCGATTTTCAGTCTAATGTTTTAGCAAAATGGGGATTTGTTCAATTGAGACAAAATGGAAAGGGGAGCGGATATTTCCGGGCCGACCGACGGATTCAAGTGAACCCCGTCAGCATAGAGGACGCACCAAAAGAAAATGTGATAGAGATTAGTCTAAAACCATTTGAAAAATTAGCTCCGCTATCGCCTGAAGCTTTAGAGGTCATTTCTACTTTAAAAAAGCAAAAATTGAGGAGACGGGCGCAAAGCAAGAAAGCTATTGGCTGACAAGAGATATTGACGTATGGACACTGCAATAGAGCAGTATCCATACGCGGCCTCATCAGACCTATGGCAGACAATTTCCATGCTCAGCAAGTGTTCGCAGATCCTCCCGCCTCACCCTCCACTGTTTCCCCACCCGGAACCCCTTCAATTCCCCTGAGTTGAGCAGCCCGTACAGCGTGTTCTTTCCGATACACAGCAAATCCATGACCTCCTTGGGGGTCAGGTACTCGCTGATGGGCTCCCGCTCGTCCAAACCCTCATAATCATCATAATCGTACATGGTTTTACTCCTTTCCGGCCCATTTCGGGCCTTATGAGTTTGTTTGACGTTATCCTGGTATTCCCAAACGATACATTATTTAAGAGAACATCCGCAGAACCCGGCGTTTCCTTACGCTTACGGGTTCTGCGGATGTTTTTATTTCTCGCGGAAAAACCGGGGAAAACGCCTGAAAATCCAAAAATCAGCCGCGATTTTCCCAAAAAATTGAAAGGAGGAATCCCCATGCTGTACCTGTTCCTGTCCGCACTTCGCGCCGTCTTGTACGAAGTGGCGGTCTGTCTGCTCCGCGGCGTCTGCTGCACGCAACACCACAAATCACCCGGAAAGGAGTGCGATCATCAATGATAAACTGAGCAGCGATATCCTGAGCCTTTTGGCCGCCGCTGTGGCCGCCGGCCTGTGCGCGGCCATCGACTACATTTTAGAGGAGGAAACAGACTGATGACAGAAACCTTTATTTGCTCCGCCTGTGGAGAGGCCCACCCGCTGGAGGATCGGACGGTGGTGGACGGGCAGGAGTTCTGCCGCCCCTGTCTGGAGGAAGAAACCCTGCTGTGCCACGAGTGCGGCCAGCGCATCCTGCGGGAGGACAACGCGGGAGACGATACCACGCCCCTGTGCCAGAACTGCTATGACCGCTATTACACCAACTGCACCCGCTGCGGGGCGCTGCTGGAACTGGACCGCGCCTACTACCTCAGCGATGACGCGGACGAGGAAGAGCCGTTATGTCACGGCTGCTATGCGCTGCGTACCGATCCCGGGGAAATCCATAGCTATTACTACAAGCCGGACCCCATTTTCTATGGGGAAGGGGCACGCTATTTCGGCGTGGAGCTGGAAATCGACGGGGCGGGGGAGCGCAGCGACCGGGCGTGGCAGTTGGTGAACGCGGCTAACAGCAACGGTTTGGAGCACATCTACATCAAGCATGACGGTTCCCTGGAGGACGGCATGGAGATTGTTACCCACCCTATGACCCTGGGCTATCACCTCGCCGAGATGCCCTGGGGCGCGGTGGTGGCCGAGGCCGTCCGCATGGGCTACACCAGCCATAAAGCCTGTACCTGCGGCCTCCATGTCCACGTCAATCGCTCGGCCTTTGGCCTGTCCGAGGAGGCCCAGGAGGCGGTGATCGCCCGCATCCTGTTCTTTGTGGAGAACCATTGGAACGAGCTGCTGCGGTTCAGCCGCCGCACCCGAGACCAGATGGAGCAGTGGGCGGCCCGGTATGGCCGGAAGGACGACCCCAAGGCGGTGCTGGACAGCGCCAAAAAGGAGCACTACCAACGGTACAAATGCGTGAACCTGACCAATTATGATACCATAGAGTTTCGGATGTTCCGGGGAACGCTGAAGCTCAATACCCTGATTGCCACCTTGCAGATGGTTGACCGCATCTGTGAGGTGGCTTTGTATTTGTCCGACCAGGAGATGCAGGGCCTGACCTGGACGGATTTTGTATCCGGCTGTACCGCCCCGGAGCTGGTGCATACCTCAAGGAGCGGCGGCTTTACATCAATGAGCCGGTGGCCGTCCCCGAGGAGGTATGACCATGTGCGCCATTTTCGGAGTGCTGGACTATCAGGGAAAGCTGACCCCGCCCCAGCGGATCGGGCTGTTCCGGGCGCTGGCGGATGCCGCCCAAGTCCGGGGGACAGATGCCAGCGGCGTAGCCTTTGTCCATAACGGGTTGGTTCAGATTCAGAAAGCCCCCCGGCCCGCCTGTAAAATGCGCTGGCGCATTCCTTCCCAGGCCCGGTATCTGATGGGCCACACCCGCATGACCACCCAGGGGGCGGCATCCAAGAACTATAACAACCACCCCTTTTCCGGCAGGGCCGGGAGTCAGCCCTTCGCCCTGGCCCACAACGGGGTGCTTTACAATGAGGCGGAGCTGCGGCGCGACCACCGCCTGCCGCCCGCCAGGGTTGAGACGGACAGCTACGTGGCGGTACAGCTTCTGGAAAAGCAGGGCGGCTTGTCCATGGACGGCTTGCGGCAGATGGCCGAGGCGCTGCGGGGAACGTACACCCTCACGGTGCTGGACGGGGACAACACGTTGTACTTTGTGCGGGGGAATAATCCACTGGCCATCCGCCTGTACCCTCGACTGGGCTGCTACCTCTACGCCTCCACCGACGAGATATTAAACGCGGCGCTGGCGGGGTTGGGACTGTCCGGGCTGTCCTATACCGAGGTCCCCATCGGCCAGGGAGAGATTATGGCCATTGACGCCCAGGGCCGGCGCACCGCCTCCCGTTTTGACGATGCCCACATCCAAACCCAGTTTTGTTTTGATTGGGGGTGGAGCGGCCCCGTCTGCGAATATGACGCAGACAGCTATTTGGAGATGGTGGTGGAGTACGGCAAGCGCCGGGGTGTGCCGGAACGGGAGCTGCGGCTGCTGACAGAGGCCGGGTACGACGCCTTGGATCTGGAGGAGATGATCTACGACAAGCAGTTCCGGGCGTACTGCCTCCGGGAGATCATGGCGGAGTACGGGGTGCGTTGAGTGTGCCGCTGGGGTATACCCTAACGGCGTAGCGGAAAAGCATAGCAATAGGGCCGGGCATATGCCACACCCAGAACCGGCCCTATTGGCACCAATCCTTTTATACTGCCGCGTCCGATGTGCCGCCTATTCCGGGAACACCTGCGACAGGTCTATGGAGCAGTCCTCCAAGACGTTTACCTTTATTTTGTCCCCGGCGGCCCCGAAGTCCTTTGCAACGTAGTGCCCGCCGTCCAAAACAAACACCTGCACTGATTTGCTGGCCGGGTCCACAATCCAGTATTCCCGCACCCCGGCCCGCCAATAAAGATTGAACTTCGTGAAGCGGTCATGGCGGGTTGTGGAAGGGGAGAGAATCTCCATGACCAAGTCGGGCACGCCCTTACAGCCAATCTCGTCCAGCTTGTCCATATCACAAACCACGGAGATATCCGGCTCCACCACGGTGTCCACGTCCTTGGGATGGTCGCCGTTACGCTCAAACAGACGGACAGCAAAGGGGGCAGGATAGACCTTGCATTGTTTCCCCTTCAGATATGCGTGAAGCTGGGCCGACAACTCCATCAGCGTCTCCTGATGTATCCTGGTGGGTGGGGCCATCATAACGGGTTCGCCATAAACCAACTCTACGCGCTCTGATTCTTCCCAAACCAGCGTGTCAGCCAATGTATACCGTTTTTCCTGGGGCAAGGACATATCATTCACTCCCATCCTTAGACCATAGGCACATTCTTTCCTTGATACAGTATAACAAATTCTAAATCATTTTACAACCGAAAGGGCAGATGAAAATGAAAATAGGGTACGTCCGCGTCAGCACCCAGGAACAGAACACCATCCGGCAGGAGCTGCTGATGGAAAGCCTGGGGGTTGATGAGGTGTACATCGACCGCATGAGCGGCAAAAGCACAGATAGGCCGGAGCTGAAAAAGCTGATGGAGTACGTGCGCAGGGGCGACACGGTAATTGTGGAATCCATCAGCCGTTTTGCCCGGAATACCCGCGACCTGTTGGAGCTGGTGGAGCGGCTGACGGCAAAAAGGGTGGAGTTTGTGTCCAAAAAGGAGGCCATCGACACCACCACCCCCAGCGGGAAGTTTATGCTTACCATTTTCGGGGCGGTGGCCGAGCTGGAGCGGGAGTACATCCTGCAACGACAGAAGGAGGGGATTGCCATTGCCAAGGCCCAGGGGGTTTATAAGGGCCGGAAGCCCATCGAACGCCCTGAGTTTCCCCAGGTGGCGGCGCTGTGGCGGGAGGGGAAAATCACGGCGGTAGAGGCCATGCGGCGGCTGGACATGAAGCCGCGCACGTTTTATCGGAGGGTGAAAGCCCTGCCGTAAAGAAAAAGATCAGCCGCCCATTGGCTGATCTTTTTTTGCGTCCATTGCCATGAGAAACGTCCGTAGAAGCCGCTCCGCGTACTCCCGCTCCGTGGGTGTGGCGCTTTGGAGCATGAGGGCTATGGTATTGCTCTCCTCCACTGTGGACGTACCATATAAAATATAGTCCGTAGACAGCCGGAGGGCACGGGATATTTTACACAGGGTGGGGACGGACATTCCCTTCACCCCCAGCTCGATATCCGAGCAGAACTTGGGCGTCACATCCAGCAGCTCGGCAAACTGTTCTCTGGTGTAGCCCATAAACTCCCGCTGTGTGCGGATTCGCTTCCCAATCGCGCCCCAGTCCATTCAATCCCTCCGTTCTTTCTGTAGTTTATCCCGGAGAGTTGTAGATATAAATAAACTTATAGGGTTGACTATTAATAACTCTTGGGGTATATTTAATGATACCAACAGTTTATATGAACCTTGGATGATCAGGCAGCAGTGAACGCTGCAAGCACATGGCGTAAATTCACCAATAGGAGGTTCACCCATGGACACACCGTTGATCAAACAAGAAGATGGCACGATCTTGAAAGATCATGTTTGTGACACATCGGACTATTTGATCGCTATCGCCTGTGGCGCAATTGCGGGACTCGTCGATATTTTTCTCGTAGGATCGCCGGGTGAAAGTGCGCTTGGCGCTTGGACAGATTCCCAAGTGGATGAAGCTGTAAAAAAGTTTGCCAGACTTAATAAGTGGAATCCCAGACCGGGGAAAGAGGATAGCGTTGCCAGTGCCATCGGGTGGTTGGAGAAAAACTACAAAGTCAATTACGATCAAAGGCATACTGCGGATGTGGGCAATGTCTTCTCCATGAACACCAAAAATCACCACATAAAATCTCTTTCCCATGCGCCGGATGCTATCGGGCTGTTTTTCTCCGTACTGAATCAGTTTACTTCAACGTCAGCTTTTATCAGCGGTGGACAGTTGATTATGATTCAAACAGAAACCTTTGAACTGCAAGGAGGGAATTTTCCCGCCAAGCTGTTTTGCAGCGTTGCAAATTGGTTTGAGCATATCATGTCCGACATTGCCGGAAGCTCAGGAAGCCAAGGGCGGGGCTCGGGCCTTGCCATTCCCTTTTTTGAGCTGTTCCAGATGTGTACCTTCGGAGAATTCCAGATCGGAAAGGATCGCCAAGATTTTGCCACCTTGGCGATACGGGCATTTCAAGACGGGTATGACGCCCGCTTTGGGTTGACAATGGCAATTCCTGTCCTGATCTGTGATTTATCAATCCGACTTTTGTGGATGATAAAACGGCGCTTTTACTTGAAGCTGCCAATGAACGAGTGCATTCCAACCAGCAAACATACCGATTTGCGCGTTATGCTTCTCTTTGGCAATGGAACGCTGTGTATTATGGACGGCGCAGATGCCGCAATTCGTTCCGGCGGGAACTGGCTCCTATTTTTTACGAGGATGAACATCATCGCCTGGGCCAGATTCCTCACGCTTGTATTAAAGGAAATCTGCATCCGAACCGGGATCAGCGCCCTGCTTGAGAAGCAGTTGAATGCGTATAAACAAATCACCGCAGCTTTACATTCCTATTTGCTCCAGCTACAGCAAATCGACGCCGAGGCCTTCCGGCGCGAGACAGAACAGTTCAACCGCTTTGCACAGTATACAGATACCATCCTGGATGAACGGCAGTTAAACATTGCGCTGAAAGCATCCATGATTGAATTGGGGATCAGTTTGCCTTGGGGCGGTGATTTTGACCTGTTCATGCAGGACAAAAGCAAACACCTTAGGTTTGAATGATGTTCCCGTGTCAAAAATGCGGCATGTGCTGCCGGAATTTGCAGCTTTCCCTTCTATACCACGAGTTGGATCGCGGAGATGGAACTTGCAAATATCTAAACGGAAATCTTTGCAGCCGATATGATAACCGCCCGCTTTTCTGTCGTATAGACGATTGCTACACATTGTTTTTTAAGGATGTGATGTCGATTGAGCAGTACTATAAATTGAATCTGGAGATGTGCAAAAAACTACAAAGGAAAGAAAATCACAAGGAGGATTACTAAAATGCCATTACCGTTGATCTTAGGAGTCGGAGCGGCTGCCGCTACTGCTGTAGGAGTTGGTGGGGTAGTACATGGCGGCGTAAAAATGAAGCAGGCCAACGATACCATGAAGGACGCGCAATCCAAACACGAAAAAAATATCAAACATTTTGAGGAAGAAAATAAAAAGACAACAACCGCAATGGATGAACTCGGCAAAAAGGAGCTGGAGATTTTGTCCAGCTTCAAGCGGTTCAGTGCCATTTTTGAGCGAATTCAAAACAAGCCCGAATTTAAACCCTATAAAAAAGATGATGTTGAAATCCCGTCTTATGACGCCGAGGAGCTGGAAAAGGTTTACGTTGGTGCCGGTGTGCTGTTAAGTGGGTTGAGCGGTGCCGGTCTGGGTGCCGCTGGAGGGTTTGCCGCGGCAGGAGCTACCACTGCGGCAGTGATGGCTCTTGGAACCGCTTCCACCGGAACGGCAATTGCCTCCCTGAGCGGAATTGCTGCAACCAACGCGACGTTGGCAGCCTTGGGAGGCGGTGCTATCGCGGCGGGCGGCGGTGGAATGGCATTGGGAACTACAATCCTCGGCGCAACTACGCTTGGCGTTGGCCTTTTGGTCGGTGGAGTTATTTTTAATATCGCGGGGATTACCATATCAGGCAAAGCTGACAAGGCCATGGAGCAAATGAAGATGGCTCAAAAAGAAATTTCGCTTATTTGTGCGTATCTGAAAGACCTGTATGATACGGAGCAGCGTTTTGAAAAGTGCCTCCTGTCTGTCAACCGGGTATACCGGCTTCATTTAGACAATCTGGAGCAGATGGTAGTTTTGAACGGGAAGACGGATTGGAACCAGTATAGCGAACAGGAAAAATTGGTAACAGAAAATACCGTTTTGCTGGTCAATACGCTATATCAAATGTGTAAGGTGAAGCTGGTCATCGTTGCAGAAGGAGATTCAGAACTGAATACGGTCAACCATGCGGAAGTAGAGAAATCCATTCGTACAGCTGATGCGTTTATGGAGGAGAAAGGGTTCCCTACAACAGCATAAGCTACCAAGGTTCCAGGACCAACATACATTGCTTTTATCATGCGAAATGCCCGAGCGGGATCATCCCGCCCGGGCATTCGCCCCCTCTACCCACCGTTACCATACCGCTAACGCGGCAGCCACCGTGTTCATCACCGCCAGCTCCTCCCGAGCGAAGTAGTCCCGCATCGCCAGCCCCCGCGCCGCCGCCATCTCCTCCAGCGCCTCTCACGCCATCCCGGCGCACACCAGCTGACTCCCATTCCATGTTGTCCTTACACCATCGCCCCATCTGCCGCCAAGTCCTCAGTAAGATCGGCGATGATGTCCCCGGTGACCTGCATGGTGGAGGCGGACCAGGGATATCCAGAGGCAAACTGGGGATATACTCCAGTGGTGTGATCCACAAAATAGGTGTCGAACCCCGCGGTTTTAATTTGTTCCTCACTCAAGTTACGGGTAAGTTGGTGAACCAGGGTTCCTACCATCTCCAGGTGCCCCAGTTCCTCAGTACCAATATCAGTGAGCAGCCCCTTGAGTTCGGGGTAGGGCATGGCGTACCGTTGGGACAAATAACGTAGGGACGCGCCCAACTCACCGTCTGGCCCTCCATACTGGGAAATAATTACAGCTGCAAGTTTGGGGTTACAATTTTTAATGCGGACGGGATATTGCAGCTTTTTTTCATAGACAAACATCAGCCCGCGCCCCCTTCCTTATGGAATTCCCAGGGCCAAGGGTCATCCAACCAGCGGTAGGCAGCATCCTGACCGGCATGGAGTTGGGTCAGCGGTCCATGCATTTGCTCATAATTACATTTGGCTTCTTTGGCAAGCTGAGCATACTGGCGAAACAGCTGGAACGCCTCCGCATCGTCTTTGTGAGTGTCCAGATAGAGGCCTAGCTCAGTGACGACAAACAGCAGAGCCTGGAGCTGGGTGGAGTGATCGTCAGCCAGGGTGCCAGGTTCTACCTTCAGATGGAATGGGAGGTTCAGCCCGGGGAAGACCGTACCATTAGCCAAGGCGTCAATCTGACTGTACTTCCGGCTCCCTTCCTGTTGGAAGGGCACATATGGTACCGCCAGGGGTGCGCAGCCAGGCATGGTGCCGCAGGCATCCGCACAGGGGCGGGGGGTAGTTCCGGTATCAGGATTCAAATGAATCCCTCCTTCGATAAAAGTTCGGCAGCCTTCAGGCTGTCAATCCAGTTTATGCGCCAGGGGCCCCGGATGGCACGGGAAATGTCGAAAAAAATAATTGTGTTGAATTCCGCAGAAAACCGTGATATAATGAACTAACCTTTAAAATTGGAGGAGATAGCTATGACTCATATTAAGACGCTGAATGGTGCCACCTTGAAGCAGAGCGCCGCCCATGGCGGTTGCGGCGAGTGCCAGACTTCTTGCCAGTCTGCTTGCAAAACTTCCTGTACTGTGGCTAACCAGAAGTGTGAAAACAAGAAATAAGCACTTATAAACAAAACGCCGAAAAGGGTGGGGTCATCCCACCCTTTTTCTGCGTGCCAAAGGAGGATAACAAAATGGTTCATACATTTATCTGCCTGGGAGTTCCTGTGGCTGTGGATGTGAACAGCGGTGCGGTTCATATCCTGGACAAAGCCGCCTATGACGTACTCTGCCAGACAGATGGCCCTATAGGGGCACGCTGCCCCCAGGAGGTTTATAGTAGGCTGCCCCAGTATGCGCCCACCGTAGTGGACGAGGCATGGTCTGAGCTGGTGGGACTCCAGAGGAACGGTCTACTGTTTACTGACGATAGTTATATCGACCCTGCTGCGGCAGTCCTCATGCAGCAGGACGCCCCTATCAAGGCCCTGTGCCTACATGTGTCCCACGACTGCAATCTGCGATGCCAGTACTGCTTTGCCTCCACCGGGGACTTTGGTACCGGCCACCGCATGACGATGGGTGTGGATACAGCAAAGAAAGCCATTGACTTTGTGATCCGGCGCTCGGGCAGCCGCCGGAATATTGAGGTGGATTTTTTTGGCGGTGAACCGCTGATGGCGATGGATACTGTAAAAGCCACGGTAGAGTATGCCCGCTCCCTTGAAGATGTGTACGGAAAGAAGTTCCGATTTACCATCACAACCAACGGTGTGCTCCTTGACGATGGGAATATCGAGTACATTAACCGGGAGATGTCTAACGCTGTGCTGTCCCTGGACGGAAGGCCTGAAATAAATGACCGGATGCGAAAAACAGTATCCGGCGGCGGTAGCTATGACATAATCCTGCCTAAGTTCCAGAAGCTGGTGGAGGGTAGAGGAGAGAAGGACTATTATCTGCGTGGTACCTTTACCCGCTTTAACCCTGATTTTGCTGCCGATGTGCTGCATATTGCCGACCAGGGATTCCGGCACATATCAGTAGAGCCTGTGGTGGGCAGCCTGGACTGCGATTATATATTCCGGGAGGAGGATCTGCCTAATATTCTGGCGGAGTACGAGCGCCTTGCAGCCGGACTGCTGGAACGGGACAATGTGAATTTCTTTCACTTTAATGTGGACTTGTCTCAGGGTCCCTGCGTCATTAAACGGATGCGCGGGTGCGGTGCGGGCTGTGAGTATGTGGCGATCACCCCGGACGGTGACATCTATCCCTGCCACCAGTTTGTAGGCAATGAGGCATACAAGCTGGGGAACCTTTATGACGGCACATTTGACATGGATCTGTCCCGCAAATTTGCCGGGCTGAACATTTATACACGCCCTGATTGCAAGGACTGTTGGGCCAGGTTTTACTGCAGCGGAGGATGCTCTGCGTCCAATCTACTTGTCAATGGCGACATAAAGAAACCGAACAGGTTTGGCTGTGACATGCAGAGGAAACGACTGGAGTGCGCCATTGCCATGGCCGCCATCCGGGCAGGGTTGGCGGAAGGCAACCCCGCTTCTGCTGAAAATTGAAGAAATTACCTCGCTGGGCCGGTAGTTTCAATATTTTGAAGCTGCCGGCCCATTACCCACAATATCCTGTGTATTGCGTGATGGAGCCCATGGCCATGTCCTCTTGTTTACATAATACAGAAGACATAACAACTGTACATAACGTAGAAATTGCGCAAATTTCCCCGTTTCCTCTTGCGCTTCCGAGAAAAGAGGTCTATGATTGGCTTCACTGGTTTTCCTCGGTATTCCTGCATATATTCCAGGCCACCCTCATATTATGGTTGCCGGGGTGATGTGGTGTGGCAGTCCGAGGATTGGGAACGCGGATCAGAATTGCTTCGTCGTGGGACGGACTGACCCAGCTGGCAGTGCTGGCCGCTTGCTTTGCCGCCGGTGCAGTGGGCGGATTCCTTTGCTCTGCTGCTGGCAGCAGTACCCCGGAGTTGTTGGGTTATCTCCAGCAGTATTTCCAGTCAATGGGCCAAAGCGGCGGAGCGGCCCCTCCCTTGGGTGCTACGGTTTGGGATCTGATCCGCTGGCCCATAGCGGTGTCTTTGCTGGGTCTTACGCCTCTCGGTGTAGCAGGTGTCCCAATGCTGATGGGGGCGCGGGGCTTTCTGCTTTCCTATGCGGCAGCCACGTTTGCCCGTCTCTTCCATCTGCCCGGCATAGCGGCTGCGCTGGCGGCATTTGGCGTGACGGCGTTTATCGGGGTCCCGGTTTTGTTTGTGGTGGCGGCAGATGCTTTTCGACAATCGCTTGGCCGTTTGCCTGGCGCACCGGCCTCTGCTGTCCATTGGGGAGAACGGACGGCATCGTTGGTGCCTTGTGCTGGCCTGCTGGTGCTGGCCGTGGCTTTGCAGCAGGCAGTGATGCCCGCCTTGCTTTCCGCGGTGTGTGCGCGGCTGTTGAATCCATGAGAAAAGGAGATGGATGTGTTGGATTTTATCGCTGGATACGAGTCCTGGCTTGGACAGGAAAAGAAGGCGTCCGCCAATACGCTTAGCTCCTACTTGCGGGATGTCCGCCAGTTTGCCCTGTGGGTGGAGGAGGGCGAGCTCCCTTTGACCCTGGTAGAGCAAGACGATGTCAAACGATATGCCCGCCATCTGGAGAAAGAGGGAAAATCTAATGCCACCGTGGTTCGTTCCGTGGCGTCGTTGAAATCTTTTTACACCTATATGACTGCTACACACTGCGTCCGAATTAATCCAGTCAAGGGCTTTACCCCAAGCCGCGCGGAACGCAAGTTGCCCGCTATCCTTACTAACCGTGAGGTAGACCTGTTTTTGGAGCAGCCGGATGCCAGCGATGCCAAAGGATGCCGAGACAAGGCTATGCTGGAACTACTTTATGCCACCGGAATCCGGGTTTCTGAGCTTATTGCTCTGGACACTCAAGATGTAAATCTGTCCGCCGGATTTTTGCGATGCCGGGGAAAGGGGAAAGAGCGCATGGTCCCCCTGTATAAGACGGCGGTACGGGCGCTGGCGGTCTATATCGGCGACATCCGGCCTCAGCTGCTGGAGGACCCGGGTGAGACGGCGCTATTTGTCAATATGAATGGCGAACGCATGAGCCGCCAGGGATTTTGGAAAATTGTCAAAGGCTACCAGGAAAAGGCGGGCATCCACAAGGATATTACTCCTCATACTTTACGACATTCTTTTGCTGCCCACCTGCTGGAGAATGGCGCAGATCTGAAATCCATCCAGGAGATGCTGGGACACGCCGATATTTCCGCTACGCAGATTTATGCCCAGGTGGTAAACCAAAAGCTCCGCGACGTGTACGCCAGGGCCCACCCCCGCGCGTGATAGGCAAGCAAGTGAACAGTCGTAGGCCGTGTTTTTTGCTCTTGCGCGGCCTGCGACTGTTTTTCTGCCCCCTGGGCTTTAGCGCATAAATCCCCCGCCTGGGACATACAGTTAGGTAGGACTGTATCAGAGATAAGGAGGGGTTTTGTGGACACAGTATCCAGACGTAGAACACTCGCCAGCGACCGCAGGACGGTCCGTAGGGTAAATCGCCCCACACAGCGGGCGGGGGCGGAGGGGGACCGGCGCAGGTTGGTCCAGCTACTTGTGAGTTTGGCCTTGTTCCTGGTGGTGTATGTCGGGCGCGGGGTATTCCCAGCCCAAGTCGAGGTGTGGCGTAGCGTAATATATTCAAACGTAGATTTTGCAGCGGTGTTCCAGGAGTTTAGCCGGGCTGTCTCGGATGGGGGCGCCGTGGGGGATTCACTGGAGGCGTTGTGCGTCAAAATATTTGGAGGCGAACCAGAACCCTTCGAGCCGGACGAGCCTGTCGCCAGTCCACCTACGATTGTCCTGTTGGGCGAAACGCCGCGGGCGGGCTTGGTCTTTCTGGGTCGTCACGGAGTGATGGAGAGGGCCGGGTTTCGGGAAGATGAGGGTAGGCCGGCCCCATCCCCTTCTGATAGTCCGGGACCGGAGCCATCTGAGGATCAGCCTGCTGAAGCGGGGGTGATCACAGCGGTAGCCCAGGAATATACAGACAACGGGGTTAAACTGCCCCGGAACGTAAGCTTTGCCTTTTATGAACTCGGCTTGTCGGAGACTATGGCACCGGTATCTGGGCCTGTCACATCTACGTTTGGTTACCGGGACAGCCCGGTGAATGGGAAAAATGAATTCCACCTGGCCCTTGATATTGGCGCGGTGGAAGGAACGGAAATTGGTGCTTTTTCTGACGGTGTTGTGCGGTATATCGGTGAAAGCGATGAGTTCGGGCAGTATTTGAAGATTGATCACGCCAATCATGTGAGCAGCTTTTATGCTCATTGTAGCCGTCTCCTTGTCCATAAGGGGGATATTGTTGCCTGTGGTCAGCCAGTGGCGCTGGTAGGACAGACAGGAAACGCCACCGGACCACATCTTCATTTGACCATTGAGAAAGACAACATCCGACTGAACCCGGCCTACTATGTGGATCCGGCCTAACTCGCCCAGGGTAGATGTGTCTCCCGGCTTCTTGCTGCTCCTGGCCGGACTGTTCTGGCTGGACGAAGGGGTGGGACTTCTGCCCTGGGGGCTGCTGGCCTGCCTGTTCCATGAACTAGGCCATGTGCTTATGGCAGCGGCTTGCGGGGGTCAGGTGAGGCGGCTGTCTTTGACAGCGGTAGGTGCGGAGCTTTCCATCGTCTACGAAAGCCCGCCGTCCTATGGGCGGGACATGCTTATCGCACTAGCTGGTCCGGCAGTAAACCTGGTGTCCGGGGCGATATTCCTTGTGTGCGACCTGTTGCTGCCTGGTGTTTTGAGTTTTGGAATCGGCGCGTTCAACCTGCTGCCTATCCAGCCCTTGGACGGGGGCAGGGTATTATACGGCCTGCTGGCCGACCGGTTGGATCCAGACTGGGCTGACCGGCTCATGACCGCCGCGGACGGCTGTCTCGTAGGTGCCCTGGCAGGGGTGGGGGTAATTGTGGCCGTTCACTATGCCAATGTCACGTTGCTGTTTACCGCCCTGTGGCTGCTCGCGGGTGTTCTCCATCATGGCCGCAGGGAGACGGGTGGAGGTACGGGCTGGACAGGGAGGAATAGAACGGCGTAAAGTTTTGAAATTGTGAAAAGTTTTCTGGAAAAGCTCTTGCAAATCAACCAACAATGTGATAAAATTGGTCTGAAAATGGGTGGTCCTCTGCGCAGCCACAAGGCTTGGACGCATGAACGCCTCAATATTAGGAGGAAATACAAATGGATCTGCTGCAGCAATTCAGCGAGAAGTACATGAAGGACGAGGCTCCTTCTGTCCGGGTGGGTGACACCGTCCGGGTGCACATTCGGGTCAAGGAGGGCAGCCGTGAGCGCATTCAGGTGTTTGAAGGCACCGTGATTGCGAAAAAGCATGGCGGCGTTGAGGAAAGCTTTACCGTCCGCCGTATTTCTTACGGCGTTGGCGTGGAGAAGGTATTCCCCTTGCATGCTCCCACCATCGAAAAGGTGGAGACCGTCCGCCGGGGCAAGGTTCGTCGGGCTAAGCTGTACTATCTGCGCGACCGCGTGGGCAAGGCGGCAAAGGTCAAAGAAGATCTGTAAGCTGTGCCAAGAAAAAGGAGCGGGGAACCGCTCCTTTTTTATTCAAACGCTGCTGAATACAAAAGGAGGGGACACCCATGAACATCCAGTGGTATCCTGGGCACATGACTAAAACCCGGCGGCAGATGGAGGAGGATGTAAAACTGGTGGACCTGGTGGCCGAAGTGGTGGATGCCCGTATTCCCATTTCCAGCCGCAATCCAGATATTGACGCCATGGTGGGCAGTCACCCCCGGCTTATCATTTTCAACCGTGCCGACCAGGCAGACCAGGTTATGACCGCGCGATGGATATCTTGGTTTAAGGATAAAGGGTGGGGAGTGATGGAGACAGATGCCAAAAGCGGGAAAGGTGTAGGCCAGTTTTCTGCTGCAGCCCGATCGGTTTTGCGGGATAAAATAGCGGTTTGGAAGGCTAAGGGCCAGGTGGGGCGGCCCATCCGGGCCATGGTTGTAGGTGTACCCAACGTTGGCAAGTCCACGTTTATCAACAAGGTGGCCAAACGGAAATCCACCAAGGCAAGCGATCGTCCCGGCATCACCCGCGGAAAGCAGTGGGTTACCGTGGACAATGGTCTGGAACTGCTGGATACGCCGGGCATCCTGTGGCCCAAATTCGAGGATGAAACCATCGGCTTGCACCTAGCCTTCACAGGTGCGGTCAAGGATGAAGTCACCGATATGGAGGGGCTGGCTTGTGCCTTGCTGGAACTGCTGCAAGAGCGATATCCAGGGGCGCTGAAAGAACGGTATAAGTTGACCTGTCTGGACGGATTGCCGGGTTGGAAGCTGTTGGAACAGGCGGCTCGCAGGCGGGGGATGCTGGTATCCGGCGGCGAAGCGGACACCGAGCGGATGGCGAAAGTACTGCTGGATGAATTCCGAGGCGGCAAGCTGGGGCGCTTTACTCTGGAAGCACCGAAAGACATTTTCAAATAGAGAAAGGGGATACCCCCATGCCTAGTTGGGAGTTTGAGCAAAGGGCGATGGCGCGGGGCTGTTCTGCGGTGTGCGGCTGCGACGAGGCTGGCGCGGGGCCGCTGGCAGGACGTGTGTATGCTGCCGCAGTTATCCTGCCTATTGATGTGGAGCTGCCCGGCCTTGATGACTCCAAAAAGTTGAATGCCGAGCGCCGGGACGTCTTGTTTGATTTGATCCGGAACCAGGCCATAGCCTGGTCTGTGACCTGGGTAGAGCCGGGGGAGATTGATAAGATAGACATCCTAAATAGCCGGATTAAGGCCATGCAGATGGCTATCGATGCCTTAATACCGAAGGCGGATCATGCGCTCATTGATGGGAACCGAGATCACGGAAGTATTTTCCGCATCACTTCAAACCATGAGCTGATTGTAAAGGGAGATAGTTTGTCGAACTCCATTGCGGCTGCATCGATTCTTGCCAAAGTCAACCGGGACTGTTACATGTGGGAAATGGATACGCTCTATCCGCAATACGAGTTTGGTCGGCACAAGGGGTATCCGACCAAACGCCATTATGAGTTGCTGCGGAAGTATGGGCCATGTGCCATCCACCGCCGATCCTTTCTGAAAAACCTATGAACGACAAGGGCAAGGCCCGAAGCCTGGGCCAGTGGGGCGAAGCTTTGGTAGTAGAGGACCTGCGGGGCAGAGGCTGGCGCATTGCGGCGAAAAATTTTCGTTGCCGTATGGGAGAAATTGATATTATTGCCGAGGACGGGACGTATCTGGTTTTCGTGGAGGTTAAATTGAGGAAGGATAACCGGTTTGGCTCAGCCCGTGAAGCAGTAACCACTGCTAAGCAACGTAAGCTGCGAATTACCGCAGAGTTGTATCTGTCTATGCACCCAACTGGGCTCCAGCCCCGGTTTGATGTGGCTGAAATATATGCTCCCGAAGGAATTCGCACTCAAAAGCCAGACATATGTTATATTGAGAACGCTTTTTGACGAGGAGGTCAGCTATGGAGCCTATTTCAGTTTTTGATGCCCACTGTGATACAATTTCCCGCTGCTGGCGGGAATATGAGGGACTGGACTGCAATACTGGGGCGATTTCTCTGGAGCAGACGGCAGGTTTTGCACAGTATTGCCAGATTTTTGCTTTGTGGACCGCAAATGGCTATACTGGCTACCCGCTGGGTGGGGATTCGGTGGAGCGGGCCTATTACGCCCTCCTGCGCTGTTTCAAGGACCAGATAGCTCGAAATGCGGATCAGATTGTCCAGTGCTGCACAGCTGAGGATGTGGCGCGCGCTCACCGGCAGGGAAAGGCTGCGGCGTTCCTGTCGGTGGAGGGGGCGGAGCTGCTGGGCTGCGATCCGGCCCGGCTTCCTCAGGCGGCGGAGGACGGTGTTGTAGCAATCAACCTAACATGGAACCATGTGAACGCCCTGTCGGGATCTTCAATAGAAGCGCCTGAGCGGGGGCTTTCCCCGCTGGGACGGCAGTTTGTGGAGAAAATGGAGGGCTTACATATTCTGGTGGACGTATCTCACCTTTCAGAGGCTGGGTTTTGGGATGTGGTTGGGTTGGTCCACGGACCTATTCTCGCGAGCCATTCTAATGCAAAATCTGTGTGGAATCACACAAGGAACTTGACGGATGAACAAATAACTGCGATAATAAGGAATCGAGGTGTGCTTGGCCTCAACTTCTATGAGGGGTTTGTGGGTGGCAGCCGGGATCTGGATATGGTTCGGGCTCATTTGGACCACATTCTTGATCTGGGCGGCGCAGCCAGCGTGGCCCTGGGGGGAGACTGGGACGGCTGTGACCTGATTGGCGACCTGTCGTCTATTGATAAAATAGGTCGTCTCTACGAACATCTGCTGTACCATGGCTATAATGAAACGGTCGTACGCGACTTGTTTTATAACAATTTAATGAGAGTAGTGAGTCAACGATGAATTACCTGAGCACGAGAAATAAAGATCTGCGGATGAGCGCGGCCCAGGCTATTGCCAAGGGGCTGGCCCCGGACGGGGGGCTGATGACCCCGGCGGTATTGCCCCGGCTGCCTTCGACTGCAATGGAAACCATGCGGGAAATGTCCTACCAGCAGCGTGTCATTTATATTATGAACAGCTTTTTGGAGGGGTTCTCCGGTTCTGAACTGACTACGTATGCCTCTGAGGCTTACGGCGGGGGCAAATTTTCCCACCCGGACGTAGCCCCGGTGCACAAGCTGGATGATAATACCTACTGCCTGGAGTTGTGGCATGGGCCGACCTGCGCGTTTAAAGATATGGCCCTCCAAATACTTCCGCACCTATTGTCCGCGTCGTTGGAGAAAAACGACGAGAAAAAGACGGTGTGCATCCTGGTAGCAACCTCCGGTGACACCGGCAAGGCCGCGCTGGAAGGGTTCCGGAATGTGGATAAAACCAAAATCCTTGTGTTCTATCCCAAGGATGGTGTCTCTGACATTCAAGAGCTCCAAATGGTCACCCAGGAGGGCGGCAACGTGGGCGTCTGTTCTGTGGTAGGCAATTTTGACGACGCCCAGACCGGTGTAAAAAAAATGTTTGCCGATGAGGCGCTGGCCGCCGAGCTGGCAGAGCGGGGCTATTTCCTGTCCTCTGCCAATTCTATCAACTGGGGCCGTGTGCTGCCTCAGATTGTCTACTATGCTTCCGCCTATTGTGACCTGCTCAAGAGTGGCGCGATCCCCCCAGGCCAGCAGATCAATGTGTGCGTTCCCACTGGGAATTTCGGCAATATTCTGGCGGCTTATTATGCTAAGACCATGGGCGTGCCCATCAACCGATTAATCTGTGCCTCCAACCAAAACAATGTGCTCACCGATTTTATCCACACCGGTTCCTATGACCGTAACCGCACCTTTTACAATACCATTTCTCCCTCCATGGACATCTTGATCTCCAGCAACCTGGAGCGCATGATTTTTGAGTTGTCCGGTCGGGATGATAAGCTGGTGCGAGAGTATATGTCCCAGCTGGCGGAGTACGGAAGCTACCGGGTGGACAGCTCCATCCGCACTAAATTGAAGCGGGAATTTAGCGCGGGGTACTGTGACGACACACAAACTCGGGCTATGATCGCCAAGATGTGGAAAGATCAGAACTATCTGATTGACCCCCATACCGCCGTGGCGTTCCATGTACTGGAACAATACCGGGAGGAGACGGGGGATGATACCGTGGCAGTGGCGGTGTCCACCGCCAGCCCCTTTAAATTCTGCTCCAGCGTGCTTACCGCCCTGGGTGTGGAAAAGCACTGGGCTGGAGTTGAGATCCTGGATCAACTCTCTTCCCACACCGGCGTGCCTGTCCCCCCGTCCCTGGCCCGGCTGAAGAACAAGCGGCGCAGGTTCAACGGCGTGGTGGAGAAGTCGGCTATGATGGACTGTGTGTTGGATATGCTGAAATAAGAGGTGAGGGGATGGCTCTATATGCCATCGGTGACACCCATCTGTCCCTGGGTTCGGACAAACCAATGGATGTGTTCGGCGGGGGATGGGAGGGTTATGTGCGCAAGCTCCGGGACGGGTTTTCCCCTGTGGGAGATGGAGACACCGTTGTACTGTGCGGCGATTTGTCTTGGGGAATGAACCTGGATGACGCAAGGGATGACTTCGCGTTCCTAAACCATGAGCTGCCTGGGGAAAAATGGATGCTGAAGGGGAACCACGATTACTGGTGGACCACTGTGGCCAAGATGAACGCTTTTTTCCACGCAAATGGCTTTGGCCGCCTCCACGTCCTGCACAATAACTGCGCGCTTTACGGAGATGTAGCCTTGTGTGGCACCCGTGGGTGGTTTTTTGAGGAGAATGGAGGACCCCAGTCGGGGAAGGTATTCCGCCGGGAACTAATCCGGTTGGAAGCGTCTTTAAAAGCGGCGGGGAATCGGGAGAAGTTGTGTTTCCTCCATTATCCGCCCCTTTACCGGGGGTATCGGTGCCCAGAAATCGTAGATCTCCTGGAACGGTATCAGGTTTCAGCCTGCTACTATGGCCATCTCCATGGGCCAAGTCACCGTCTGGCGATTGAGGGATGCCAAGGGACAGTGGAATACCACTTGGTATCTGCGGATTTTGTCGGATTCCGGCCAAAAAAAATTTTGGATTAAGTAAAAAAACAGTGGAAATCTTTTTGCCTATCTGGTACAATGGATTGAATTATTTTAGAAAGAAGGCCCACGCGTATTGAACCGGGCCAAGCTTGGAGGAGCACACCATGAACATCAAGAGCAACGAGAAAAAAGAAAACAGCGCCATTGAGCTGGTGATCGAGGTTGGGGCTGCCGAATTCCAGGCCGCCATCGACAAGGTTTATAACCGGCAGAAAAAGAGCATCAACGTCCCTGGCTTCCGAAAAGGCAAAGCCCCGCGCAAGATGGTAGAGAGGATGTTCGGCGCGGAAGTCTTCTATGAGGATGCAATTTCCCTGGCTTACCCAGATGCCTATGAGGCTGCGCTGAAGGAAACCGGGATTGAGCCTGTGGCCTATCCCCAGCTGGAAGTGCTGGAGGTGGGTGCGGAGGGCTTTACCTTCAAGGCAACTGTTACCGTCAAGCCTGATGTGTCCATCAAGGACTACAAGGGCTTGGAGGTAGCTAAGACCGAGGTAAAGGTCACTGCTGCCGATGTGAAGGCGGAGCTCAAGCCGTACATCAATCGTGCTTCCCGCCTGGTAAGCGTGGAGCGCAAGGCCAAGAAAGGCGATACTGCCGTGATTGATTTCGAGGGATTTAAGGACGGCGAACCTTTTCAGGGGGGCAAAGGTGAGAACTACAGCCTGGAGTTGGGCTCCGGTTCTTTCGTTCCTGGTTTTGAGGAACAGGTGATCGGCATGAAGGCCGGCGACGAGAAGGATTTGGATATCACTTTCCCCGAGGACTATGCCCCTGAGTTGGCCGGTGCTTCCGTGGTGTTCAAGGTCAAGGTTCATGAGGTCAAGGAAAAGCAGGAGCCGGAGGTAGACGACGAGTTTGCCAAAGATGTGTCCGAGTTCGACACCCTGGACGAGTTTAAAAAGGATCTGGGGGAAAAGCTGAAGCTCCGCCGTCAGGAGCAGGCCGACCGCGATTTTGAGGCGGCCGTCATTGATGCGTTGATCGAACAGTTGGAGTGCGACGTCCCCCAGGCCATGGTGGATTACCGGGCGGATAAGATGCTGGAGGATTATGCTAACCGCATCCAGAGCCAGGGCATCGGCTTTGAGAATTATTTGCAGATGATGGGTATGACCATGGACGATATGCGGGCCCAATCCAAGACCGCCGCTGAGCGCAATGTGCGTAGTGATTTAGCATTGGAGGCCGTAGCGGTTGCAGAGGGCATTCAGGCTGATGACGCAGCGGTAGACGCGGAGATTGCCAAACTCGCCGAGCAGTACAAGATGGAGGAAGATAAGATCCGATCTCTCCTCAATGTTGAGGATATCCGCCATGATCTTACTATGCGCAAAGCATTGGATGTGGTCAAGGGTGCAGTGAAAAAAACTGCGAAGAAAACTACAAAAAAGACGGACAGCGCCGAGGGTAGCGAAGATGAGAAGCCCGCGAAGAAGAAGGCGGTCGC
>CAJULZ010000039.1:17412-21590 GCA_910587205.1 uncultured Oscillospiraceae bacterium | reverse complement strand
GGGGGCGCGGCCTGCGCCGCGGCCGTGGCCGGGGCCATCGCGGGCAGCGCCGACCCCGCCCTCCCCCTGGGGGGCGCGCAGCTCTACGGTTTGGACGGGCTGGAGCGCGGCTATGACGATGAGGAGGTGGATTTGCTGGTGCGGGGCGGCGTCACGCCGCTGGAGACACTGGCCGGGTCGTACTACGTGGTGCGCGGGGTGACGACCCGCACCACCACCGGCGGGGCGGCGGACGCCACGTGGAAGGAGCTGACCACCATCCTGGTGGTGGACGAGGTGATCCCTGGGCTGCGCCGCGCCCTGCGCGCCAAGTTCGGCCGGGCCAAGAATACCGCCCAGACCCGGGGGGCCATCCGCTCCCAGGTGGTGATGGAGCTGGAAAGGCAGGCGGCAAGGGAGGTCATCGACGGCTACCGGGACGTTACAGTGTCCGCGCTGGAGGACGACCCCACGGTATGCTTGGTGGAGTTTGACTTCACCGTGGCCCACGGGCTCAACCAGGTGTGGCTGTCGGCCCACATCACAGTTTAGGGCTTTGTTCCTTTTTCTTAAAAGAAAAAGGAACCGAAAAAGAATTTTAATCCGCTGACGTGCACGGGCGGAAACCCCACGATTTGCGCACGACAACCGCCATTGCGGTATGTGAAGCATAGGGGTTGGGCTGTCCGCTGACGCCCATGGGCAGGAATCGTAAAATTTGCGCCCGGCGGCGGGATGCGGGCAGAATTTATGAAAAATTGGGAGGGATTTGTTTTGGATACAAGCATCAGCGCCGGTCTGCGCACGGCGGGGTTCCCCACCAGCTCGGATATTTGGCTGGAGCTGGACGGGCGGAAGGTGGCAGTGGTGCAGGGCTATACCTGCAAGGCGGGGCGGAGCTCCTACGCCGTGGAGGCCTTTGGCGAGGAGGAGCCGGTAGCCACCGTCCAGGGGCCCCAGAGCTACACCATCCAGCTCACCCGGCTGTACGCCACCGACCAGGCCATCGCCGACGGGATCGATTTCTACGCCATGCGGGATTTTTCCCTGGTCATCTGCAAGCCGGACCGGAAGGTGATCTACTCCGGCTGCCAGTGGAGCGAGATCCAGGAGGAGGGCAGGCTGGGCCAGATGGTGATGGAGAAGCTCACCTTGGTGGCCCAGGGGCGGATGGAGGTGGCCGCCTGAGATGGAAACCGGATTTTGGGCCGGGCCTGAGCGGGTGGCCGTCCTGGAGGGGGAGCTGCGTCTGCTGTCCGCCCGGGAGGTGCTGGAGGCCCGGCGGGAGGGGGACGCCCTGACCGCGGATGGGGCGGAGCGGGCCCTGTGCCGCAACGCCTGCCTGGTGGCCCGGGCGCTGGAGCGCCGGGGCAGGCCCGTCTTTGCCAGCGGCCGGGAGGCGCTGGACAAGCTGCGGGTGGAGGACGTGGAGCGGCTGTCCGACGCGTGGGCGGCGTTTAACCGGGAGCACAACCCGTCCCCCCTGGATGGGGAGGAGGAGGTGCGGCGGCGAAAAAAAGCCTGGGGCACGCGCGTTATGAGCGCCTTCAGTGGCGCGTGCTCCGGCTGTTCGGCGCTCTGCCCACGGAGGAACGGGCGAAAAAGATGACTGACCGGGATTACCTTTGGTGCGCCCTCAACCTGGCGCTGGACCGGGAGGAGGAGCTGGGGCGGCTGTGCCCCGCCTGCCGGGAGCGGGCGGAGGAGGAGCCCTGCCCCGTGTGCGGCGCGCCCAAGGAGGGATGGTCGGTGAACGCGGGGTTTGACTGGGCGCGGTACGAGGAGCTGAAGGGGGGCGGGGACGGTGGTTGACCGGATCGAGGAGCTGCTGTCGCGGATGGAAGCGGAGGAGGACGCCGGGAGGGAGGAGGACGTCTTGGCCGTGCCGGGAGAGACGTCCGTCTCCCTCCCTCGGCCGCCGGATGGGGGAGCGGCGGGGAGTTCCCAGGGAGAGGACGGCGTCCTCCCGCGGGATGGCCTGGGGGCTTCCGGAGAGGGACCGGAAGGGCCCGAGCTTCCCGCGGGAGACGGGCCGGACGGGGGGCTGGGGGTGTCCTGGCCGGAACTGAGCGCCCCCGCGCCCCTGCCGCCGCCGGAGCGGGGGGAGGATGGGGGCGGGGAGCTCCCCGCGCTGGGAACCGCTTCCGGAGGGGGGGCTGGGGCGGACTGGGCCGCCTCGCCCCCCGCGGCAGGGGAGGCCGCCTCCGAGCTGGAGACGCTCTACCGGGAGACGGCGCGGGCGGCCATGGCCCCCGCCGTCCTTCCCTACCCCGCCGGGGGCCGGAGCGGCCTGGGCGGCAGGATCCAGGGGCCGGGAAGCGCCGCCTCCCTCGCTGTGGACGAGCTGGACCGGGCCGTCCGCAGGGACAGCAGGCGGTATGACGGGGAGATGCGGATTTACTGAGCGAGAAGCGCGAGCTTAGGCGCGCCGTGACGGAGGGAGCGGAGCGTGACAAGGAAGAAGCGCGGAGCGCCCGGAGCAGGCGGCTAAGACCCGAAGCGGAGTGGACGGATCGGCGGGCCGCAGGCCCGGCAAACGGCGCGCGCAGCCGGAGGGGCTTAGCCGCCGTGACGGAGGGAGCGGAGCGTGACAATGCGGCGATCTTGTAAGAGGGGGAGTGATACCATGATCCTTTCACCTATGCGGTTCAAGAGCTTTGTATGGCCCCATAACCCCAGGGTGTATTCCATCGCGTATGAGCGGAACATCGCCGTCCACAAGATTCCCTTCGGGCGGCACTATCTCCAGAGCCTGGGGCAGACCCGCCGGGTGCTCCGGGGAGAGGGGGAGTTTGTGGGAGAGGGGGCCTATGACAAATTCAAGGAGCTGGCCACCGTGTTCTACGAGGAGACGCCGGGGGTGCTGGCCCACCCGGTTTGGATGACCACCACGGCGTGGTTCGCCGCTTTGGAGCTGCGGCAGGAGCCCCGGCGGGATTATGTGGCCTATTCCTTCGAGTTTTGGGAGACTGTGGGGGAGGCGGAGACCGCCCTCACCCTCCGGGAGCTGGCGGACGGGGGCGGCCAGGGGGCCGCCGGGGAGGGGGCCCGGTGGCATACCGTGGTCCGGGGGGATACCCTGTGGGGGATCGCCCGGCGGTACGGGACGGCGCTGGAGCGGCTGGTCGCCCTCAACCCGGGCATCCGTAACCCCAACCTCATCTATGTGGGACAGAAGGTGAGGGTGGCATGACGCGGTGCTGGGTGGAGCTGGGGGACGGACGGCGGCTGGAGCTGCCCACCGCGGTGAGCTGGCGGTTCTGCTACGGCACGGACACCCCCTGCGACAGCTTTTCCCTGCGGTGCCTCTGGGAGCGGGGGCAGGAGCGGCTGCTCCACGCCGCCTGCCGCTTCTACGCCGACTGGGAGGGGGAGCGGGTGTTCACCGGGGTGGTGGACGAGTTCGCCGTGCTATGCGGAAAGGACGGGCTGTACCTGGAGCTGGAGGGGCGGGGGATGGCGGCGCTGCTGCTGGATAACGAGGCGATGCCCGCCGAGTACCAGCGGGCGACCCGGGCGGACATCGTGGCCGACCACGTGGCCCCCTATGGCATCCAGGCGGTGGGTGGGGAAGGGCTTCCCACGGTGAGCGCCTTCACCATCGCCAGCGGGGAGAGCGAATGGAGCGTGGTGCGGCGGTACGCCTGCTACTACGGCGGGGTGGTGCCCCGGTTTGACCGGAGGGGGCGGCTGGTGCTGTCCCCCCACGGGGACAAGACCGCCGCCCGCATCCGGGATACCGACCATGTGACCGGCTGGGAGTACCGGGAGGAGCGCCACGGCGTGCTCAGCCAGGTGGCGGTGCGCAGGCGCACCACCTGGGGCACCCAATGGGTGTCCGACCCGGAATTTACCGCCCAGGGGGGCTGCGCCCGGCGGGTGGTGACGGTGCCCAACACCACGGGCACCACCGCCATGCGCTACACTGCGGACTATCAGCTCCGGGCTGCACGGCGGGAGCGGGTGCGGATGCGCCTTACCGCCGCGGGGGGCTTCCTGGCCTGGCCGGGGGACCTGGTGGATGTGGGGCTGGAGGGGTTCGGCGGCAACGGGCTGTACCGCGCCGCCCAGACCGAGGTGGCTTGCGGCGGAGGTGGGCTGAGCACCACGCTGGTGCTGGGGGAAGTGGACGCGATGATTTAAAAAGAAGCGCGGAGAACCGGACAGCGAGAGAGCTTGGACTGGAGCGAGGCCGAGCG
>CAJULZ010000039.1:0-17312 GCA_910587205.1 uncultured Oscillospiraceae bacterium | reverse complement strand
GAGCGGCGTGGCCGGTTCGCAGCGTGACAAGGAAGAAGCGCGGAGAACCGGACAGCGAGAGAGCTTGGACTGGAGCGAGGCCGAGCGCGGGGCGGCGGAGCCGCCCAAGATCAGGCCGAGACGGAGGGAAAGCGAGCGAGCGGCGTGGCCGGTTCGCAGCGTGACAAGGAAGAAGCGCGGAGAACCGGACAGGGGAGCTTGGAGAGGAGTGAGGTTTCATGTGGATGGGCGGACAGCAAAAGCGGCCCGTTGACCCCGGCGAGGGGCAGACCGGCACCGTCACCATGAGCGGCGGGGATCTGGCGGTGCTGCTGGACAGCGAGCGCCGGGGGGTGGAGGTGTACGCCCCCGCGGGCTACCGCTGGTCCCCCGAGCCGGGGCAGCGGGTGCTGGTCATCCAGGGCAGGGGGGAGATCCCCTGCGTGGCCGGGGTGCGGCAGGGGACGGGGCGGCCCAAGTCGGTGGCCATAGACGGCGGGCAGGTGGCTGTGAGCGGCGGCGGGGTCAGCCTGTCGGCGGGAAGTGAGCTGGGGCTCCGGGGCGGCATGGTGAAGCTTGGCGCGGAGGAAAAGGCCGAGATCTCGGCGGAGGAGCTGGACCTGAAGGCCCAGGTGTATATCCGGGGCGAGCGGCTGGAGGACTTTATCATCCGGATCGTGGCCGCCGCCATGGGGGGGTTCTGATGGCGCTGCTGATGAAACAGGGGGATTATGCGGCGGACGGGAACGGCGGCGTGGCCGCCGCCCAGGGCGGGGACGAGCTGATATGCGAGGTGCTGTTCCGCCTCACCGCCCGGCGGGGGAGCTTCCCCTTCCTGCCCGGGCTGGGCAGCCGGATGGGGCGGCTGCGGCGGGAGAAGCCGTCCGCCTGGGACAGCCTGGCCCGGCAGTTCGCCGTGGAGGCGCTGGCGGATATGGCCGGGCTGACCGTGACCGGCGCGTCGGTGCGCCGGGAGGATGAGGCGCTGTGGGTGACGGTGGAGCTGCTGTGGCAGGGGACAGGGCTGTCGGTGACAGCGCAGTTGGAGGGGTGAGAGCTTGATGACGTTGGAGGAAATCTACCAGGGCATGGCCGCGGAGTTCCAGGCCCAGACCGGCATGGCCGCCGGGGGCAGCAGCGACCTGGCCGTGCGGTTTTACGCCGTGGCCGCCCAGATCTACAGCTTGTACGTCCAGGGGGAGTGGACCCGAAGGCAGTGCTTCCCCCAGACCGCCCAGGGGGAGGATCTGGACAAGCACGCGTTTCTGCGGGGGGTGGCCCGCAGGCAGGCCGCCAAGGCCGCCGGGACGGTGCGCTTTTTTGTGGATCAGCCCCAGCAGGCCGATGTGGAAATCCCCGCCGGGACGGTATGCATGACCGCCGGGGGCGTGCGCTTCCTCACCACCCGGACGGCGGCGGTGGAACAGGGGGCGCTGTACGCCGACGTGCCCGTGGAGGCCGCCCAGGCCGGGGCCGCGGGCAACGTGGAGGCGGGCACCATCGTGTATATGTCGGTGCCGCCGGTGCGCATCGCGGCCTGCGTCAACGCGGAGGCCGCCGCGGGCGGGCTGGACGAGGAGGGGGACGAGGAGCTGCGGGCGCGGGTGCTGGAGACCTTCCACCGGCTGGCCAACGGGGCGAACAACGCCTTCTATTACCAGGCGGCCATGTCCTTTGAGGAGGTGGCGGCGGTGACTGTCCTGCCCCGGAACCGGGGGGTGGGCACAGTGGACATCGTCCCCGCCGCCCAGGGGGGGATGCCTGGACAGGAGCTGCTGGATAAGCTCCAGGCCCACTTCGACCGGGTGCGGGAGATCGCGGTGGACGTGAAGGTGCGCGCCCCTGCCCCGCGGACGGTGGACATAGCGCTGGAGCTGTGGCCCCAGAAGGGCCGGGACTTCGAGCAGGTGGCCCAGGCGGTGCGGGAGAGGCTGACGGGCTGGTTCACCGGGGAGCGGCTGGGACAGGCCCTGCCCAGGGCCCGGCTCACCAGCCTGGCCTTCGCCGTGGACGGGGTGGCAAACTGCGTGCTCACCCAGCCGGCGCGGGATTTGCCGCTGGACAACGTGACGCTGCCCGTGCTGGGCCGGCTTGCCATCACCCAGGGGGGGACGCAGAATGGCGCGGTTTGAAGATTATCTGGTCTCCCTGCTGCGCCCGCTGGGGGTGTACGACCTGAGGGAAGGCGCGATCAACCGGGGGGAGCTGGCCGCCTACGGCGCGCGGCTGGACTGGGGGGCCGGGGAGCTGGACGGCACCGCCAGGGAGATGAACCTCGCCACCGCCGAGGGGTTCGGGCTGGAGCGGATCGAGGGGCTGCTGCCCTACCGGCCCGTGTGCGAGACGGTGCAGCAGCGCAGGGACGCCCTGGCCGCGCTGCTGCGCATCGGCGGGGACAGCTTCACCCCCGAGGCCATCAACGACACCATGCAGGGCTGCGGGCTCAACGTGCTGGTGCGGGAGGGGGACAGGCCGGGGTATGTGAAGGTCTACTTCCCCAACGTGGCGGGCATACCCGGCGGGTTTGACCGGCTGCGGGCCATCATCGAGGAGATCCTGCCCAGCCATGTGGACATCACCTACGTGTTCTGGTACAACACCTGGGAGGAGGTGGCGGGGCGGCACCCCACTTGGGGGGAGGCCGCGGATACGGGGCTGAGCTGGTACGGGCTGGCCATTGAGAACGAAGGGCTGGACTGGCCGGATTAAGAAGCGCGGAGAAGCGCGAGCTTAGGCGCGCCGCACCGGATGGACTGGAGCGAGGGATACAAACCAGGAATCGCGCAGCCGCCGGGGCCCCGGACTCGGGGCCCCGGCGGGCAAAAAAATTTTGAAAAACTTTCACAAAAAGGGTTGACAAACCCAGAGGCTTATAGTACAATACAGACAGAAAGGAAAAGGTGAGTCCAATGTACTAACGTCGAACGCACCAAACTCTTTCTGCGATTGGGAACGCAAAATGAGGCGAAGCATCAGCTCGTTCCAAACACGCTTACGGAAGCGACGGAAGCCAGACCAGGTCTGAAGCCTACCATTGTTTGAGGAAACAGGGAAGCGGTCGTTTCAGGCGGAACCCCAACGCAAAACGATCCGGGAGAGGCCCGGAGGAAAGTGAAGGTACAAGCCCTTGGACAATCAAAGCCAGAAGTAGGCCCCCAGCCGCGGATTAGGACGGCTGGGGGCTTGGTGTTTTATAAAAGCGCGGAGGATAGCCGCGCAGGAGGGCTTGGAGCGGAGCGAACGCAAAAGCGGGAGGCGGGCGTCCGCGCATTTTTTTGCAAATACCGGGCCGGGCGGGCATTGCGACGAAAAATAGGGGGATACCTTATAAAAAATTAAGGACTCCGTGGGACAAAAGGGCTTGCAAAATGCGGGATAGTCTTGTATGATTAACAGGTATACCCAATATGGGGCCATGCGGCCGCAATTGCTGTGATTACCATAGGCGCTTTTGGGGCAGAATCCCATAGCGCAGGATATAGATGACTGGAGTGGATATTATGTTCGCAAGGGATATCGGCATCGATTTAGGGACGGCCAGCGTGCTGGTTTATATCAAGGACAAGGGGATTGTGCTGCGGGAGCCGTCTGTGGTTGCCCTGGACCGGAACACCGGCAAGCTGCTCAAGGTGGGCACCGAGGCCCAGCAGATGCTGGGCAAAACCCCCGGCAATATCGTGGCCATCCGCCCCCTCCGGGACGGCGTCATCTCCGATTACGACATGACCGAGCGGATGCTGCGGGAGTTTATCCGCAAGGTGGCCCCCGTGCGGGTGTTTAAGCCCAGGGTGGTCATCTGCGTGCCCTCCGGCATCACCGAGGTGGAGGAGCGCGCCGTCATCGACGCGGGCATCCAGGCGGGCGCCCGGCGGGTGTACCTCATTGAGGAACCCCTGGCCGCGGCCATCGGCGCCGGGGTGGACATCAACCAGCCGGACGGCCACATGGTGGTGGACATCGGCGGCGGCACCGCCGATATCGCCGTCATCTCGCTGTCCGGTATCGTGGAGTCCGCCTCCATCAAGGTGGCCGGCGACGCGTTCAGCGAGGCGGTGGTGAAGTACATCCGCAAGCGGCACAACGTGCTCATCGGAGACCGCACCGCGGAGGAGCTGAAAATGACCATCGGCTGCGTGTTCCCCCGCCCGGAGGAGATCTCCATGGAGGTCAAAGGCCGCTGCCTCATGACCGGCCTGCCCCGGGTGTTCTCCGTCACCTCCGGCGAGATGATCGAGGCGTTCGAGGAGCCCTGCTCCCGCATCCTGGAGGCCATCCACGGCGTGCTGGAGCGCACCCCCCCCGAGCTGGTGGCCGACATCTCCAGCAACGGCATTATCATGACCGGCGGCGGGTCGCTGGTCTGGGGCTTCGACAAGCTCATCGAGTCCCATACCGGCATCGAGACATATGTGGCCGACGACGCCATTTCCTGCGTGGCCCACGGCACCGGCAAGAGCCTGGACTGGGTGAACGATATGCAGGACGGCACCATGAACATCGGCCGGCGCAACCAGATCAACCGGTGAGCTTGGCATTGCCGGGCGCCCCCTTCCGGGGCGCCCGGTTTATTTTTTAAGAATTTGTAAAAATGCGGCCGCGCATGTTGACAGAACAATATTATATCAAATATAATAATAGGCGTTAAGAATGCCAGACCCACAAAGCCGCCGCCGGCGGCAGAGCCCTGCGCCCGGCGGAGCGGGACTTGTGGGGAGAGGAGGGACGCAATGGCTTTCGCGATGGGAACCCAGCTGCTGGACGGATGCGTGCTGGCGGTGCTGGCCCGGGGGGACGCCTACGGCTACGTGCTGACCCAGCAGGTGAAGGAGAGGCTGGATATCTCGGAATCCACGCTTTACCCGGTGCTGCGGCGGCTCCAGCGGGACGGGCTGCTGCGGGTGTACGACCGGCCCTACCAGGGCCGCAACCGGCGGTACTACGCCATCACACCCGTGGGCCATACCCAGCTGGACCGGCGGCGGACGGAGTGGCGGCAGTTCCGGGACGGTGTGGAGGAGCTTTTGAAGGAGGATGCGCAACATGGATAAAATTACTTATCTCGCCCAGCTGGCGGAGGGCCTGGCGCGATGGGTGCCCGAGCGGGAGCGGCAGGAGATCCTGCGCTACTACGCGGAATATTTCCAGGAGGCCGGGGAGGACCGGGAGGCCGAGGTGGTGGCCGAATTGGGCGACCCCTGGGCGCTGTCCTCCCGCCTGGCGGTGGAGGGCGGCTACGTCTCCCAGGAGGGGGCCAACGCCTGGAGGCCCCGGCAGACGCGGCGGAAGGTGTGGCCCGTGGTGACGGCGGTGGTGGTGGTCATTGTGGCGATGTCGGCGGCCTACGCGGCATCCCTGTTCGGGCGCGTGGTGGGCCAGGCTGTAGCCGTCCGGGAGGACGAGATCGGCTGGATCGATTCCGGCACGGGGATCACGGTGGTGGAGGACGAGGAGATCCGGATTGGGCAGGTTGTCCCCATCCCCAGCGAGGCGCCCGTTGCCTACATCGGGAGCGAGGGCGGCTTCTGGTCCATGGCGGACGGTTATCTGGAGCCCTTCGACGAGATCGACGTGGACGCCGGCATCGCCAACGTGACGGTGACCAGCGGGGACGACTACACCCTGTGCATCAGCTCGGACGCCACCTTGGGCGGCTACAGCCTGCGGTGGGAGGTCAAGGACGGCAAGCTCAAGATCCGGGACAGCGGCTCGGCGGGGCATGTGACGATCAACAACTGGGACGACTTTAAAAACATGTTCGGCATCGACGCCAGCGCCATGGACGTGGTCATCACCGTCCCCGAGGGGGCGGTGCAGAACAAGCTCAAGGTGAAGACCGGGTTGGGCGACGTGTTTATCAGCGGCCTGGAGATGGGCAAGAAGCTGGAGGCCGAGACGGGCCTGGGCGATGTGCAGTGCTATGAGGTCCGCACCCGGGACGAGGTGAAGCTGGAGACCGGCATGGGCGATGTGACCCTGGCGGTAGACGAGGCGTACAGCGGGGCGGAGTACGACCTGAAGACCGGCATGGGCACCGTGGAGGCCAGCTTGAACGGGTATGAAACGGACTGGAAGTATGAGGCCAAGACCGGCATGGGCACCGTCACCGTCAACGGGGCCGACCGGGGCGCCAAGGCCGAGCGCAAGGGCGGCTCCTATGAGCTGGAGGCCGAGACCGGCATGGGGGACGTGAATTTGTACTTTAAGGACAACAGATGGTGATGTCACGCTTCGCCTGTTCGCGACGCGCGGCTTCGCCCCAAGCTGGGAAAAGCCAAACCCCTATGCAGGGGTTTGGCTTTTCCGCTGGCTCCATCCGCGCGGGCTGCGCGCTCCGCTGCCGCCGGGTTGTTTCTGCCCGCAGGGGTACGATTTTTTTTCGACACCGCCCGTCCACCCCGTCTAAATCCCCGGTGATGCGCCTATACTGATTTTACAGGTTGCATTTTCCTGCGGCCCATTGTATAATGAGGTGCTTAAAATGCGAAAATGCGCCATAGCGCTGAACATATGGGGTAATGAGTATGGAAACAAAGAATATCCGAGAGTATTTACAGCCGGGGAAGCGGGCCCATTTAGTGGGGATTGGCGGAGTGTCCATGGCGTCGCTGGCGGAGGTACTCCACGGGGCAGGGGTGGCTGTCACCGGCTCCGACCAGAAGGAGAGCGCCACCGTGCTCCACCTGCGGAAGCTGGGAATCGAAATCACCATCGGGCACCTGCCGGGGAGCGTGGAGGGGGCGGACTGCGTGGTGCGCACCGCCGCCGTCCACGACTCCAACCCCGAGATCGCCGCCGCCCTGGGCTCCGGCATCCCCGTCTTTGAGCGGGCCCAGGCCTGGGGGGCCATCATGCAGGACTACAAAAACGCCCTGTGCATCTCCGGCACCCACGGGAAGACCACCACCACCTCCATGTGCACCCACATCTTCATGGCCGCCCAGGCCGACCCCACGGTGATGATCGGCGGCACCCTGCCCCTGCTGGAGGCCTGCCACCGGGTGGGCCACGGGGACACGATCATTTTGGAATCCTGCGAGTACTGCGATTCGTTTCTGTCCTTCTTCCCCACCGTGGCGGTGATCCTCAACGTGGAGGCCGACCACCTGGACTACTTCAAGGACCTGGCGGATGTGGAGAAGTCCTTCCGGGCCTTTGCGGACAAAGTGCCGGAAAACGGCCTTATCGTGGCCAACTGCGAGGACGGGAACACCATGTACACCCTCCGGGGGGAGGAGCGCCCGGTGCTCACCTTCGGGGTGGAGCGGGGGGACGTCCACGCGGAACACCTCGCCATGGACCACGGGTTCGGCTCCTTCGACGTGATGTACCGGGGGGAGAAGTACGCCCACCTGGATCTGTCTGTGCCGGGGCTGCACAACGTGAAAAACGCCCTGGCGGCGGCCGCCGCCGCCATCGCTCTGGGCGTGCCGGGCCGGGCGGTGGAAGACGGGATGCGGGACTTCCGCCTGCCGGGGCGGCGGTTTGAGTACAAGGGGATGTACAACGGCGCGGAGCTGTGCGACGACTACGCCCACCACCCCGGCGAGCTGGCGACGCTGTTCGACACCGCCAAGGCCCTGGGCTACCGGCGGGTGGTGTGCGCCTTCCAGCCCCACACCTATTCCCGCACCCACGAGCTGTTTGACGATTTTGTGGAGGTGCTCCGGCGGCCGGACGTGGTGCTGCTGGCGGAGATCTTCGCCGCCCGGGAGGACAACGACATCGGCATCTCCTCCGCCGACCTGGCGGCGAAAGTCCCTGGGAGTGTCTTCTGCCCCACGCTGGGCGATGTGACGGCCAAGCTGCGGGAGATTGCCCAGCCGGGGGATCTGCTGCTGACGGCAGGGGCGGGGGATATCTATCTGGCCGGCGAAGCATTGCTGGAGGAATAAAACCGGGCCCCCGCAAAGCCGCCCCGAAAGAGAAATCACGCAAGGCCCGCCCGGATTTTCCGGGCGGGCCTGAGACTGTCGGGAAACACGCTTCTTTTTCGAGGACGGGAAGGAAGATAGTGTGAAAGAAACCCAGGAGGGGTGTCTTTCACGTTCAATCAACGGCTTTTTTGAACGTCCTTGGTTCAAAAAAGCCGCGCTCAGCGTGGCGAAAAGACTTTTTCGACACGCTGAGGCCCGCCCGGATTTTCCGGGCGGGCCTTTGTCATGTTCAGGTGGATCCTCACGCTTCCTGTAGAAACAGGGTGTTTAAGAACCGCTGGAAGATGCCGCCGATGCCCAGACGGGGCACCTCGTCCGCGGCTACCAGGTCGATGGCGTCCATCTGCTGGCCGTCCACCAGTACCTTCAGCTCGCCCAGCTTCTGCCCCGGTTCCACCGGGGCTTCCACGCTGTCCGCCAACTCCAGCTGAGTAGTGACCGTCCCCGCCTTGCTCTTTTCCAGCAGGATGGAGCACTCCCGCGCCGTGATGGGCTGCACTGTGTCCCGCTCGCCCAGAATCACCGGCACCGGAGGGATGGCCTGGTCGGGGTAGACGGCGGTGACGGCGTAGTTGGCGAAGCCGTAGTTCAGCAGGGCCTTGCAGCTGTTGAAGCGGTCGTCGGAGGTGGGGGCGTGCATGACCACGGCGATCAGCTCCATGCCGTCCCGCTCCGCCGTGGCGGACAGGCAGTACAGCGCCGTGTCGGTGAAGCCGGTCTTGAGCCCCGTGGCCCCCTCGTAGTAGAAGATGAGGCGGTTGGTGTTGGACAGCTGGAACGCGCCGCCCCGCAGGGTGTCCATCCAAATGGTGGCAAACTCCCGGATGGCGGGATGGTTCAGGATCAGCTCCCGGCTCATCAGTGCGATGTCATGGGCGCAGGTGAGGTGCCCCGGGGCGGGCAGGCCGGTGCAGTTGACAAAGGTGGTGTTCTCCATCCCCAGCTCCGCGGCCCGCTGGTTCATCCGCTCCGCAAAGGCGCTCTCACTGCCCGCGATGTGCTCCGCCAGGGCCACGGCGCAGTCGTTGGCGGACACCACCGTCACCGCCTTCACCATGTCCCGGACGGTCATCTGCTCCTTTTCCTTCAGCCAAATCTGGGAGCCGCCCATGGAGATGGCGTGGGGGGAGGCGGTGACCAAATCGTCCCAGCCCAGGCTGCCGGAATCGATGGCCTCCATCACCAGCAGCAGCGTCATCACCTTGGTGACGGAGGCGGGTTCGTATTTGGTCTTGGCGTCCTGCTCGTAGAGCACTTTCCCGGTGGTTTTTTCCATCAAAATGGCGGAGGGGGCCGTCACCTCCACCGCAGGGGCGGCGTAAGCCCTGGCGGGCAGCAGGCACAGCAGCGCCAGCGCAAGGGCGGTTGTTCGTTTCATGGCGTAACCTCTTTCCCTATATACTTTGGAGCGTATCTCAATTGGGATAAGCTCTTAGAGCCTGTTTAGCATCTCTCAAAACGCCGTTTGGCGCCGTGCTTCCTTGTGATTTCCCGGAATAAGCACAATGATTCCTGCGAACTCCCGCCTCGCCTGGCGGGGAAGCCCCTCGTCAACGGGCATTCTTCCAGATATGAGACAGGCTCTTAGGCGGGGCCGTGTCCGCCTGTATGAGGGAAGGATGTGAATTTTTGGCCGGTTCTATGCGCGGAAAAATGAGGAAGACCGGTTTGCGCCGTCACAGCCTGCCGTGGGTTTTCTTCCAGAAAAAAATGAGGGACAGCACGCCGGGAATCGCCGCCCAAAGGAGCAGCGCACACATGGTTGCGCACCCCCACGCCTCCACAGAGCTGCCCACCGACCAGCAGGCGGCAAGGTACAGCAGGGCCATGGGCAGGGCCAGATAGCCCAGGATGCGGTGGGCCAGGTTCCAGGTGTCCTCGTCGCGGACGGTCCAGGGAAGACGGAGGCCCGTGTAGCGGTTAAAGGGGAGCCTGGGGGAGATAAACCCGAAAAACAGCATGATGACGGTGACGCAGAAGGTGAGCAGCGCCTGGATTTCGCCCTCGCGTAGCGTGACCAGGCCGCTCTGCGCCAGGCCGATTCCGGCGAATAGCGCCGCGATGACGGCAAAATTGAAGATGGTGACCGCCCGCACGGCCCGGAGCTGGGCGCGGGTGGCGGCAGGGCCGGTGAGCAGGGCCATATTCCGGTAGAAGATGACCACCGCCGCCAGGACGCAGCCTCCGAACAGAAGCAGGCGGGCGGTTTTGCTTGGTATACCCAGGGCCGCGGCCAGGGACAGAAAGGTGAGCAGTAGGATGGCCCCCCGTTTTTGGTTGACCTGCCGCGCCAGCCGCTCCCGGCGGGCGTGTTCGGCCAGCTCCCCGTTGAGCCGTGCCAGCTCCCCGGCCAGATCCTGGGCAGTGCCGCAGGGCTCCCCGGTTCCCAGAAGCTGTCCCACCGGGACGTCCAGCAGCCCCGCGATCTGCATGAGAATGTCCGCGTCCGGGACGGACAGGTTATTTTCCCATTTGGAAACGGTCTGCCGTACCACGTTCAGCTTTGCCGCCAATTCCTCCTGGCTCATGCCCTTTGCCTTCCGCGCACGTTTGATATTTTCCCCGATCATGTCCGCGCCATCCCCCTTTGCGCCGTGTTTGCTATATTATAGCTGCGGCATGGCCCGGGATGCAAGCAACGAAATTTAACATAGATGGGTTTGGGCGGGCCGCCTTGGGGATTTGACAGGGGATGGAGGGCTGTGATAAAATAAACGGCACGCAAAAAAATCCAGGAGGGGGGCGCACCGGATGGGGCTGCTGTCCATCATCGTGCCCTGCTATAACGAGGAGGCCGCGGTGGAGGCCTTTTACGCCCGCACGTCGGCGGTGTGCGCCAAGCTGCCGGCTGTGGACGTGGAATATATTTTTGTGGACGACGGCTCCGCCGACGGCACCCTGGCCGTCCTGAAGGCCCTGGCGGGGCGGGACCGGCGGGTGCGCTGGCTGGCCCTGTCCCGGAATTTCGGCAAGGAGGCCGCGCTGTACGCGGGGCTGGAGCACGCCCGGGGGGACTGGGCGGCGGTGATGGACGCCGACCTCCAGGACCCGCCGGAGCTGCTGCCCGAGCTGCTGGAGACGGTGCGGGGCGGCGGGTACGACTGCGCCGCCGTCCGCCGGGTGGATCGGCGGGGAGAGCCGCCCATCCGTTCCTGGTTTGCCAGACGGTTCTATCAGGTCATCAACAAGATGAGCAAAACCGAGATTGTGGACGGGGCCCGGGACTACCGCCTGATGACGCGGCAGATGGTGGACGCGGTGCTGCGCGTCACCGAGTATAACCGCTTTTCCAAGGGGATATTTTCCTGGGTGGGCTTTCGCACCAAGTGGGTGGAGACGGTGAACGCGGAGCGGGCCGCGGGGGAGAGCAAATGGTCGTTTTTTAAGCTGCTGGTGTACGCCCTGGACGGCATCATCGCCTTTTCTACCGCGCCGCTGGCCATCGCGTCGGTACTGGGGCTGGTGTTCTGCGTGGTGTCCTTCGTGGCGATTGTCTTTGTCATTGTGCGCCAGATTTTGTGGGGCGGCAGCGCCTTCGGCTGGCCGTCCCTGGTGTGCATCATCCTGTTTCTGGCGGGGGTGCAGCTGTTCTGCATCGGCATTTTGGGCCAGTACCTGTCCAAGACCTATCTGGAGGTGAAGGGCCGGCCCATCTATCTCCTGCGGGAGAGCGGGGGAGGGGACAGCGGTGAGAAGCAGGCTTGAGCGGGCCGCGGTCCCCGCGCTGGCGTTTCTGATTCCGGGGCTGGTGATGCTGTGGGCGTACGCCTCCCTGGGCATGGCCCCCTGGGGGGATAAGACCGTCCTCATCTCCGATATGTCCAGCCAGTACGTGGAGTTCTTCTGCGCGCTGAAAAATTGGGACCTGTTTTTTTCCTGGTCCAAGGCGCTGGGCACCGGCTATATCGGGGTGTTCTCCTACTATGTGTCCAGCCCGCTGTCGCTGCTGACGCTTTTTGTGCCCAACGAGCATATGCCGGTGGGCCTGATGTTCCTCACGGTGCTGAAAATTTCCCTGGCGGGGTGGAGCTTTGCCGTGTTCGCCCGGAGGCGCTTTCCGGACCGGGGGTACGCCGCCCTGCTGGGGGCGGTGTGCTACGCCCTCATGTCCTATGCCGCCGTCTACTCCATCTGCGTGATGTGGCTGGACGGGCTGATCTGGCTGCCCCTGATCCTGCTGGCGCTGGAACGCATCCTGGAAGGGCGGGGGGCGGGGCCGTTTATCGCCGCGCTGACGGTATGCTTTGTTTCCACCTGGTATCTATCCTATATGGCGGGGGGATTCTGTGCGCTGTACCTGTGCGCCCGCCTGGCGGCGCTGAGGCCGGACGCGGGGGCGCTGAAAAAAGTGCTGGCGCGGTTTTTCGGCGGGGCGGCCTGCGCCCTGTGCCTGACGGCGTGGCTGTGGCTGCCCACCTTCCTGGCCATGTTTACCGGCAAGTTCAGCGGCGGCAATGGGGACTACGACGGCCTGCTGGCCTGCGATCCCCTGGCGCTGCCGGGGCAGCTCCTGCCGGGGCGGTACGGCTCCATCACCTATGGGGCCCCGCCCTACCTGTTCTGCGGCACGGCGGCGCTGGTGTTTGCCGCGGTGTATTTTTTCCGGAAGTCCATCCCCCTCCGGGAGCGGCTGGCCAATGGCGCGCTGCTGGCGGCGCTTACGGCGTCGCTGCTGCTGTCCCCGCTGGACAAGGTGTGGCACCTGTTCCAGCGGCCCAATTGGTTCCCCTTCCGCTGGTCGTTCCTGGTCTCGTTTTTCCTGGCGTATCTGGCGGTGCAGGCCGCGCCCCGGCTGGAGGGACGCACGTCCCGGCGGCTTGGCGCGGCGGCGCTGGCAATCCTGACAGTGTGGGAGCTGGGCTATAATGCGAAAAGTATCCTCGGCGGCCTGGAGGGGCAGTTCCGCTCCGACTCCTACCGGGCATACCGGGAGGATTATGCGGCCAACGCCCAGCTGACGGCGGCGGCCAGGGCGGACGCGGGGAAGGGGTTTTTCCGCATGGGGGCGGCGGAGGATCGGGGGCACAACGGCCCGCTGGCCTTCGGCTACCCCGGTATCACCCACTACAGTAGTCTTTACAACTATGATGTGAACCGTCTCACCCGGGAACTGGGCTTTGCCCAGAGCTGGATGTGGTGCGCCTATTACGGCTCCACCCCGGCCACGGACGCGCTTTTTGGAATACAATACGTAATCAGTGAAGACGATATGCCACCTGGTTATATGTCCGCTGCCCAGGTGGGGGCGCTGACCCTCTGGAAGACCCCGGACGCGCTGCCCATCGCCTTCCTGACGGACGGCATCATCCGGGGTTTGGCGGGGGGGACGCCGTTCCAGCGGCAGGACGAGCTGTTTTCCCACCTGCTGGGGGAGGAGGCCGGACTGTTTACCCCCGTGCCTGCCCAGGTAGAGACAGGGCCGGGGGAGACGGTATTCACCCTGCGGGGTACGGGGGAACCCCTTTACGCCGACCTGTCCGCCAACGGCCTGAGGGAGGTGCTGGTAAATGGGGAGCGTCTTTTGTCCCTGGGGTCCAGCGAGGCGGCGTGCATCCACTATCTGGGCGCCCCCGCGCCAGGGGAGGTGTGGACGGTGACGGTGCGCTCCGACCGGGGCTGGACGGGGGAGCTTTGGGCGCTGGATCAGGATGCCCTCCGCGCTGCGGCGGAGGGGCTGGACAGCGTGGACGTCACGTCGGTGGAGCGGGGCGGCAGGGTGCGGCTGTCCATCCCGGAGGACGGCCCCCGGACGCTGTGCGCCACCATCCCCGCCGAGGACGGCTGGGCGGCCTATGTAGACGGGGAACAGGTAGAGGCGCAGGTTTGGCTGGACACCTTTTTGGCGGTGGAGCTGCCCGCCGGGGCGCATGAGGTGGAGCTGCGCTATATTGCCCCCGGGCTGGTCCCCGGCGCGGCGCTGGGCCTGATCGGGCTGGCGGGGTTGGCGCTGGTGAACACAAATCGTTATATCAGAAGAAAAGATGACAGAGAGAAAGGGAGAAACCCGTGAACCACAATTTCTTCGCCTATATCTTCCGGATGCGCCACATCGCCCGGTGGGCGCTGATGCGCAACACCCGCACGGAAAACGTTGAGGAGCACTCCTACGAGGCGGCGGTACTGGCCCACGCCCTGGCGGTGATTGGCCGGGACGTGTTCCACAAGGGGCTGGACCCGGACAAGATCGCGGTGGCGGCGCTGTTTCACGACGCGCCGGAGATCATCACCGGGGACATGCCCACCCCCATCAAGTACTACAACCCGTCGCTGAAGGACGCCTACCAGCAGGTGGAGGCGGCGGCCCAGGATAAGCTGCTGTCCATGCTGCCCCCGGAGCTGACCCCGGCCTACGAGCCGCTGGTGCGGGAGAGCGACCCCGGCGTACGGCGGTACGTGAAGGCGGCGGACAAGCTGTCGGCTTACATCAAATGCGTGGAGGAGCTGAAGGCGGGGAACGCCGAGTTCAAAAAGGCGGCGGAGCAGACCCGGACGGCGCTGGAGGAGATGGGGATGGAGGAGCTGGACTGGTTTATGGAGCGGTTTCTCCCGGCGTTCAGCCTGACGCTGGACGAGCTGCAATAAGAGGGGCGCGGGATGACGCATTTGAAATGGATCCCGCCGCTGTATACAGCGGTGTTCCCCTATGTATGCCTTGCGGCGCTGTATGGCGAGCCGCTGAGGGATATATTCCCCAGACATCCCTTCCGCCTGGTGGGAATTGCCTGGGCGGTGGGTCTGGCGGCGGCGCTGGTTGTCCTTTTCACCCGGAACCGCTGGACAGCCCGGGAGTTGGCGCGGGCCAATATGCTTATCAAGCTGGTCCACATACCGGCCTATGTGTTTTGGTTCGCCGTTGGCATTTTATTTTTCCTTTTCATGGGCGCCCCGCTGAGTTTTGTCATGGATGTCATGGCAATCATTCTCAGCGGCATTGTGGGCCTTGCCGCCGTTTTGCGCTGCCGGGTGGAGGGGAGGCTCACCACGAAGGCGGCTGTGGTCAACGGGATCTTGCAGTTTGTGTTCTGCGCTGATGTATTCAGCGTAGTTTGGGTATACATCAAAAGCCGGAAGGTGTTTGGCCTGATGCCGGATGAGCGGCGATAGAAGAAAGGGAGTGTACGGAATATGGTGATTGGAATTTTCGGCGAGAGCTGTGTGGGGAAATCCGCGCTGGCGGAGCGGCTGAAAACGCGGCTGGGCGCGGAGGTATACACCGGGAAGGATTTCCTCCGGCTGGCGAAAAGCGAGGCGGAGGCAAAGCGAATCTTTCAAGGGCTGCTCCAGGCCGCCATGGATGGGGCGCACGTGATCTACGTGATAGCGGAGCGGGAACACCTGTCCCTGCTGCCCGAGGGAGCCGTCCGGGTTTTGGTGACGGCCGGTCTGGAGACCATCAAAGCGCGTTTTGCCCAGCGGATGGGCGGGACCCTCCCCGTCCCTGTGGCCGGGATGCTGGAGCGGAAGCACGGGATGTTTGACAGCGAACCCCATCACGTCCATGTGAAGTCTGGAGAGACGGAACTGGACGCGGCCTGCGAACAGGTTTTGCGATGCCATCCGGCGCTTGGCCGGACGCCGGACGGCCGGGGATGAAGCTGCCGTGGATTGAGGAGGGGATATCATGATAAAAGTGAATTGGGAACTGGAAGAGGCGGTGGCCCTGTTTGACCTGTATTTCCGGCATGGGGGCGGGGCCGGGATATCGGATGGGGAGCTGACGGCGCTGTCGGAGGCGTACCAGAGGAGGGCCGGGCAGCTGGGGCTGTCAGTGGATGAAAAGTTCCGGAACCTGGCAGGGCTCCGGATGCAGCTGGCCTGCGCCCAGTATGTGGTGACGGGCGGGCAAAGAGGCTTGTCCGCCGCCAGCAGGCTGTTCTATCAGACCTATGAGCTGTACCGGGAAAACCCTGCCTGTTTTCAGGAGGTCAAGGACCGGTTTTATCAAAAATATAAGGAGCCGTGTAAGCCTATGAGAGCCATTGTCACCGTCATCGGCAGGGACCAGGTGGGCATCATCGCCGCCGTGTGCGCCCTGCTCAGCGAGAAGAACATCAACGTACTGGACATCAGCCAGACCGTCTTGCAGGAGTATTTCACCATGATCATGCTGGTGGACGCGTCCCAGTCCACAGTGCCCTTCGCCCGGCTCCGGGAGGATCTGGCGCAGGCGGGGCAGGAGCGGAACCTGGACATCCGCGTCCAGCGGGAGGATATTTTCGACGCCATGCACAGGATTTGAGCGTCCAAGCCGTCGCGAACAGGCGAGGCGTGATTACATTTGAGGAGCCAAAGCCATGATCAATACCAATGATATTTTACAGACCATCCAGATGATCGACCACCAGCACCTGGACATCCGCACCATTACCATGGGTATCAGTCTGCTGGACTGCTGTGACCCGGACCCCCATGCCGCCTGCCGGAAGATTTACGACAAGATCACCACCTCGGCAGAAAAGCTGGTGAAAACCGGGGAGGACATCGAGGCGGAGTTCGGTATCCCTATCGTCAACAAGCGCATCTCCGTCACCCCCATGGCGCTGGTGGCGGGGGCGTCCCGCACCAATGACTACGTGCCCTTCGCCGCCGCTATGGACAAGGCGGCCAAGGTGGTGGGGGTGAACTTCATCGGCGGCTTTTCCGCCCTGGTGCACAAGGGCATGACCGAGGGGGACAAAAAGCTCATCGCCTCCATCCCGGAGGCCCTGGCTGTCACCGAGGTGGTGTGCTCGTCGGTGAATATCGGCTCCACCAAGGCGGGCGTCAACATGGACGCGGTGCGGCTCATGGGCGAGACCATCAAAGCGGCGGCGGAGCGCACCGCCGACAAGGGGGGCTTCGGCTGCGCCAAGCTGGTGGTATTCTGCAACGCGGTGGAGGACAATCCGTTTATGGCCGGGGCATTCCACGGCGTGGGAGAGGCCGAGCGGGTGATCAACGTGGGCGTGTCCGGCCCCGGCGTGGTGCACCACGCCCTGCAAAGTGTGAAGGGCCAGCCCTTCGACGTGGTGGCGGAGACCATCAAAAAGACCGCCTTCCAGGTGACGCGCATGGGCCAGCTGGTGGCCCGGGAGGCCAGCGCCCGTCTGGGTGTTCCCTTCGGCATCGTGGATTTGAGCTTGGCCCCTACCCCGGCCATTGGGGACAGCGTGGCCCGGATTTTGGAGGAGATGGGCCTGGAGGCGTGCGGCGGGCACGGCACCACCGCCGCCCTGGCCCTGCTGAACGATGCGGTGAAGAAGGGCGGCGTGATGGCAAGCTCCTCGGTGGGCGGGCTGTCCGGGGCATTCATCCCGGTGAGCGAGGACGAGGGCATGATCGCCGCCGCCCAGTCCGGGGCGCTGACCCTGGACAAGCTGGAGGCCATGACCTGCGTGTGCTCGGTGGGGCTGGACATGA
>CAJULZ010000038.1 GCA_910587205.1 uncultured Oscillospiraceae bacterium | reverse complement strand
TGGCCACCCAGATCGGCTCCTCCCTCATGGGGGTGCTGTATATCCTGGACGAGCCGTCCATCGGCCTGCACCAACGGGACAACGACCTGCTGCTGGCAACCTTGAAACGCCTGCGGGATTTGGGGAATACGCTGATTGTGGTCGAGCACGATGAGGACACCATGCGGGCGGCGGACTACATCGTGGACATCGGCCCCGGTGCGGGGGTGCACGGCGGCCAGGTGGTGGCCTGCGGCACCGCCGAGCAGGTCATGAACACCCCCGGCTCCGTCACGGGGGACTACTTGGCGGGGCGGAAGAAGGTACCCGTTCCCGCCCAGCGCAGGGAGGGCAGCGGCCGTCTGCTCACGGTGCGGGGGGCGGCGGAGAACAACCTGCGGCACATCGACGTGGGCTTCCCCCTGGGCGCGTTCATCGCCGTGACCGGGGTGTCCGGTTCGGGCAAGTCCTCTCTTGTCAATGAAATCCTGTATAAGCGGCTGGGCGCGGAACTCAACCGCACCAAGGCCCGCCCCGGCAAGCATGACGGCATCGACGGCATCGAGTTTTTGGATAAGGTGATCGCCATCGACCAGTCCCCCATCGGCCGCACCCCCCGGTCCAACCCGGCCACCTACACGGGGCTGTTCAACGATATCCGGGAGCTGTTTGCCTCCACGCCGGACGCCAAGGCCCGGGGTTACGGGCCGGGGCGGTTCTCCTTCAACGTCCGGGGCGGACGGTGCGAGGCCTGCTCCGGGGACGGCCTGCTGAAAATCGAGATGCACTTCCTCCCCGACATCTACGTGCCCTGCGAGGTGTGCAAGGGTAAGCGGTACAACCGGGAGACCCTGGAGGTGCGCTACAAGGGCAAGAACATCCACGAGGTGCTGGAGATGACGGTGGACGAGGCCCTGCCCTTCTTTGAGAACCTGCCCCGGCTGTACAACCGGGTGAAGACGCTGAAGGACGTGGGGTTGGGCTACGTGAAGCTGGGCCAGCCCTCCACCACCCTGTCCGGCGGCGAGGCCCAGCGGGTGAAGCTGGCCACGGAGCTGTCCAAGCAGTCCACCGGGTCCACCATGTATATCCTGGACGAGCCCACCACGGGGCTGCACACCGCCGACGTCCACCAGCTGGTGGACGTGCTCCAGCGGTTTGTGGACAAGGGGAACACGGTGGTGGTCATCGAGCACAACCTGGACGTGATCAAGACCGCGGACCACATTATCGACCTGGGGCCGGAGGGCGGGTCCGGCGGCGGGCAGATTGTCTGCTGCGGCACGCCGGAGGAAGTGGCCGCCCACCCGGAAAGCTACACTGGAAAATATCTGAAAACTGTGCTAAGATGAGGGAACAAAAATCTTTGGCGAAAAGCGGGCGTATGGTATGGAACTGATGCAGTGGCTGACGGACACCATGGCGGGGGAGTTCACCCTCACCGTACTGGTGTCCATGATCCCGGTGGTGGAGCTGCGGGGCGGAATTCCCTTTGGGGCGGCGGCGGGCCTGCCGGTGTGGGCGGCGTGCATCGCCGCCGTCATCGGCAATTTGATCCCGGTGCCCTTCATCATCGTGTATATCCGGCGGATTTTCCAATGGATGCGAGAAAAAATGCCCCGGCTGAACCGGATGGTGGACGCGCTGGAGCGCAAGGCCCACCTCAAGGGCCAGAAAGTGAGCAAGTACAAATACCTGGGGCTGGCGATTTTTGTAGCCATCCCCCTGCCGGGCACCGGGGCGTGGACGGGTTCGCTGGCGGCGGCGTTTTTAGATATGCCCCTGCGCCGGGCCATCCCGTCCATCGTCGCCGGAGTGGTTGTGGCGGGCCTGGCCATCAGCATTTTGACTTTTGGCATCGCCAACCTGATATAGAAGCGCGAGGATAGCCGCGCAGGGGAGCTTGGACAGCAGCGAGGGCAAAAGCCCAGCCGCGGCGAAGGCAGAGGCGGGTTTTGCCCGAAGCGGAGGGAAAGCGACCCGCGGCGCGGCCAATCCGAGCGTGACAAGGAAGCGCGAAGACAGCCGCGCAGGGGAGGGATTATTATGTACCTTTATCTCGTCCGCCATGGACAGTCGGTGGGCAATGAGAGGCAGCTCTTTTTCGGCGTGCGGGACCATCCGCTCACCGAGCTGGGCCGGGAGCAGGCGAAACAGGCGGCAGACAAGCTGCGGGAGGTGGAATTTACCCGCTGTCTGTCCAGCGACCTCAGCCGCGCCTGGGACACCGCCCTGATCTGCGCGGAGGGGCGGGGTGTGGCGGTGGAGCCCTGCCCCGCCCTGCGGGAGCAGGACATGGGCGCGTTGGAGGATTTGACCTGGGCCCAGGCGGAAAAGCTGTGCGGGGGACTGGTGGGCCATCTGCTGGCCGACTGGTACCACACCACCCCGCCCGCCGGGGAGAGCCCGGCTCGGATGCTGGAGCGGGTGGGGGCGTGCGCGGATGAAATCGTGGCCGGGGGCGAGGACGCCCTTCTGGTGGGCCACAACGGCTCGCTGTCCCTGGTGCTGTACCACCTGGGGCTGATCGAGGAGAAAAACCTGCTCCAGCACGGCTGGTTTTTCAAACACGGGACCTACTCCGCCATCCGGGTGGATGAAACCGGCGCGGAGCTGGCGTGCTTTAACCGGTGACAAAACTGCCCGCTGGGCCATAGAATGGCCCAGGAGGTGGCGAAATGACGGATATGGTTCAATTTATCGCGGTTTTGCTGGCGGCCTTCGGGCTGGTGAGCCTGGGGTGGCTGGCGCTGGGCGGGCTGCTGCTGCCGGGGGGATGCGCCGCCTGCATGGTGATTACCGCCCGGGGCGGCGGGGAAGGGCTGGAGCAGGCCGTCAGGGCCGCGCTGTGGCTGCGGCGTACGGGGCTGTGGCGTGGGGACGTGGTCATCAAGGACGGCGGCCTGAACGGGGACGGCGTGGAGCTGGCAAGGGTGCTGGCAGGGCAAAACGGGGTAGAGTTCTCCCCGGATGATGTCGACCGCATCTGACGGCCGCAAGGGGCGTTTCACGCGAAACGTCTGTTTGAAATTTGATTACAAAAGAAATGAGGGAAATACCATGGAATGGAACGAGGCGCTGGCCAAGCTGGCCGAGCTGCAAAAGAAGCTGTACGCCTACCAGGCGGCGGATTCCGCGCTGTTCCTGGACGGCACCACCGTGGCCCCCAAGGACACCGCCGAGGGCCGGGGGGTGGCCCTGGGCGTGCTGGCCGGGGAGCGGCACAAGCTGTTTTCCGACCCCGAGGTGGGCGAGCTGCTGGACTTCCTGTGGGAGAAGCGGGCGGAGCTGGATCAGCTCCGCCGGAGGGAGGTGGAGGAACTGCGGCGCAGCTATGCCCAGCTCACCCGCATCCCGGCGGACGAGTATATGGAATACGCCGTGCTCACCAACGAGGCCAGCGACGTGTGGCACCGGGCCAAGGAGCAGGGGGACTTCGAATTGTTCCGTCCGGTGCTGGAAAAGCTGACAGCCTTCAACATCAAATTCGCCGGGTACTATGACAGCGCCAAGGCCCCCTATGACGCCCTGCTCAACGAGTACGAGCGGGGGGTGGACATGGCTTATCTGGACAGCTTTTTCGCCACCCTCCGGGAGCGCATCGTTCCCCTGCTCCACGCCGTGATGGAGAAGGGGCAGCCGGACGATTCCTTCCTGCGGCGGCACTACCCTGTGGAGGGGCAGCGGAAATTTTCCAACTACCTGATGGAAGTGCTGGGGCTGGACCGGGCCCACTGCGCCATCGGGGAGACGGAGCACCCCTACACCCTGGAGTTCAACAATAGGGACGTGCGCATCACCACCCATTACTATGAGGACGACGTGGGCAATTCCATGTACTCCGTCATCCACGAGGGGGGCCACGCCAAGTACGAGCTGGGGATCTCGGACGACGTGCAGTACACCTGCCTGGCGGGGGGCGTGTCCATGGGCGTCCACGAGAGCCAGTCCCGGTTCTATGAGAACCTCATCGGACGGTCCCTGCCCTTTATCCAGGCCATTTTCCCCAAGATGCGGGAGTTTTTCCCGGAGCAGCTGGGGGATGTGACGGCGGAGCAGTTCTACCGTGCCGTCAATAAGGCCCAGCCCTCCCTCATCCGCACCGAGGCGGACGAGCTGACCTACTGCCTGCACATCATGGTGCGCTATGAGATCGAGAAGCAGCTCATCGGCGGCACGCTGGCCGTCAAAGATGTGCCCGAGACCTGGAACCGGCTGTACAAGGAGTATCTGGGGGTGGACGTGCCCGACGACAGGCGGGGCTGCCTCCAGGATTCCCACTGGTCCGGCGGAGCCTTTGGCTACTTCCCGTCTTACGCCCTGGGCAGCGCCTACGGCGCCCAGATGCTGAAAAATATGGAGGCGGATATCGACGTATGGGGCCCCGTCTCCCGGGGCGACCTGTCCGGCGTGTCCGCGTGGCTGGGGGAGAAGGTCCACCGGTACGGCGGCCTGATGGAGCCCGCCGACGTGGTGAAAAACGCCTGCGGGGAGTTTGACCCCACGGTGTTTGCCGACTATTTGGAGAAGAAATACGGCGAGCTGTACGGTCTGTGAGGGCGCGTTATGGAAATCAATTTGGAACAGGCTGCGGCCCAGGCCCGTACGGCCGCCGTGGAGCTGCTGGACGCCGCCGGATTGCGCCCAGGGGACATTTTTGTGGTGGGATGCTCTTCTTCCGAGGTGCTGGGGGGACGCATCGGCAAGGCCTCCAGCCGGGAGGCGGCGGAGGCGGTGTTCAGCGGGATCTACCCCGCTGTGAGGGATCGGGGGGTATGGCTGGCCGCCCAGTGCTGCGAGCACCTGAACCGGGCGCTGATTGTGGAGGGGGCGTGCGCGGAACAGTATGGCCTCGACCCCGTATGGGTGGTGCCCCAGCCCAAGGCCGGGGGGTCCTTCGCCACCCGGGCGTGGCAGGCGTTCGACCGCCCCACGGCGGTGGAGCGCATCCGCGCCCACGCGGGGATGGATATTGGAGGCACCCTCATCGGGATGCACTTGCGGGAAGTGGCGGTGCCTGTTCGTCTCAGCGTGGACCACGTGGGGCAGGCCGTCCTGTTGTGCGCCCGCACCCGGCCCAAGTATATCGGGGGGGTCCGCGCGGTATATGAATGAGAAGGGCTGGGGCGGCGCAAGCCGCCCCAGTCCTTTTGGCATTTTGCACGCATGGGGGCGGAGAAACGGGGGGCACGCCATTCAATTTGGCAAGAGCTGGAATGGGGATGCAGGAAAAAACTCCGGAAATGCAATTACGTATTGACAGCGGGGAATAATATCGATATAATGTTTTATGAATTTTGGGTTTCCTGTGGAGCACCAGGGGACTGGAATGAATCATACTGCGGCGATTCTTGCAAATCCTCAAGGGCGCCGGCCCTGGAGGCGCGAAGGCGTAGGGGCCGACGTGATTTCTCTGTGGGGCGGCAGTTTAGCGCTATACAGCGCTGAACGGGGCGCGCCCCGTTTTTCCGTTCCCCCTGGGGGAACGGATGGCCCCTCCCCCCTATCAGGGGGAGGGCCCTACTGTGGTTTAACCTGAGCAGGATGGGCGGCATAATCCGTTTTGCCCGGTTAAATATAAAAATATTAGGAGGATAAACATGAAGAAGTTTCTCAGCTTAGTGCTGGCGCTTGCCATGGTGTTTAGCCTTGCCGCCTGCGGCGGCAACGGCGACACGCCCGCGAGCAATCCGCCCGCCGACAACAGCCAGGCCCCCAGCCAGAACGCTGGTGAGCCCGCTGCTTTCACCCCCGTGACCTATGACTATGAGGCCATCTACAACGAGACCCTGGGCGAGTTCTACGACATCTACATGAAGGCCAAGGAGGCCGTGGACGTCAACGAGCGCTGGGCCCTGATGGCTGTGGCCGAGGCCAAGCTGCTGGAGACCGGCGCGGTCTCCCTGACCAACTGCCGTGGCGGTAACTACGCCATGTCCCGCGTGGTCAACCGCACCGTCACCGGCGTGAAGTTCGGCAACGACTCCGACCGCTCCCACCAGGCCGTGGTGTGCAACGAGTTCATCCGCTCCGAGGACCAGACCGCCCTGCGCGCCCTCTGGAACGAGCTGGCCGGCACCGGCACCTACCTCCAGGCCGCCAAGGATTATGTGACCGAGAAGGGTTACACCATTCGCGACACCTACGGCTATACCTACGTCACCGAGCCCACCACCTGGGATATGTTCGCCACTTCCCAGCAGACCGACACCGAGCCCGTGGTGCAGACCTACGAGGGCCTGATGGAGTATGACTGCGAGAACGTGATGCAGCCCGCCATGGCCACCGAGATGACCATGAGCGAGGACGGCCTGACCTACACCTTCAAGATCCGCGAGGGCCAGGTCTGGGTGGACAACCAGGGCCGTAAGGTCGCCGACGTGAAGGCCGACGACTGGGTCGCCGGTATGCAGCACCTGCTGGACGCCAAGGGCGGTCTGCAGTCCCTGCTGTTCGGCATCATCGTCAACGCCCAGCAGTACTCCAACGGCGAGATCACCGACTTTGCCGAGGTGGGCGTGAAGGCCCTGGACGACTACACCCTGGAATACACCCTGGAGGCCCCCTGCGCCTACTTCCCCACCATGTTGGGCTACTCCCTGTTCGCCCCCCTGAGCCGTGAGTTCTACGAGTCCCGCGGCGGCAAGTTCGGCGTGGACTACAAGCCCGACGACGCCAGCTACACCTACGGCAAGGGCCCCGAGAACATCGCCTACAGCGGCCCCTATCTGTGCACCAGCGCCACCGACCACAACAGCATCATCTATAAGGCCAACGACAGCTACTGGAACCCCGACAACGTGAGTTGCAAGAACCTGATCTGGTACTATGACGATGGTTCCGACTCCGCCAAGCGCTTCCAGGACGCCATGTCCGGCACCACCAACGGCCTGGGCCTGACCTCCGAGGTTCTGGAGATGGCCCGCAACGAGATGACCGACATCCCCCGGGAGGATCCCCAGGAGGGCGAGTCTGAATTCCTGAGCTACTTCGACGCTTACCACTATATCAGCGCCACCGACTCCACCACCTTCATGGGCTTCTACAACCTGGCCCGTATGGCGTTCGCCAACTTCGACGATCCCTCCCGCATGGTTTCCACCCAGGAGCACGGCTCCGTGGACGCCATCGACCTTGACGCCGGCGTGTTCACCACCGACATTGAGGACACCGCCGCCCGCACCCACGTGGCCATGAACAACCAGAACTTCCGTCTGGCCCTGACCTTCGCCCTGGACCGCGGCGCCTGGAACTCCGTGCGCTACGGAGAGGAGCTGAAGTACTCCAACCTGCTCAACACCATCGTCCCCGGTGACTTCTCCATCCTCCAGGGCGATGTGACCATCGACATCAACGGCAACTCCCACAGCTTCCCCGCCGGCACCAACTACGGCGAGATCGTCCAGGCCGCCCTGACCGAGTTCGGCGTCAACGCCAAGGTCTGGGACGAGGAGCTGGCCAACAGCTCCGGCTTTGACGGCTGGTTCAACGTGGACGAGGCCAAGGCCTACATGGACAAGGCCGTTGAGGAACTGGCGGCCCAGGGCGTGGAAGTGTCCGCTGAGAACCCGATCGAGATCGACTACTGCTTCGCTTCCGAGGTCGAGGTGTTCAACAACCAGGCCCACGTGCTGGAGCAGTGCATGAACGACGCTTTCGGCGGCAAGGTTAAGGTGAACCTGGTCGGCGGCTCCCAGGACGACGCGTCCTCCGCGGCCTACCAGCCCACCAACGGCTTTGACATGAACCACGACCTGTCCCACCAGTCCGGTTGGGGCCCCGACTACGGCGATCCCGCCACTTGGCTGGACTGCTTCCTGCCCTACGGCGACGGCTTTATGTGCAAGAGCCTGGGCCTGTGGGAGGGCTAATCCCCCGCTGACAGTGACAGACACCTTATAAATACTGCGCGTGCAGGAGAATGGTGCGTGCCATTCTCCTGCACGCATATTGGGGCGTGAACGAATCATGGGAAAATACCTGTTCAAACGTATTCTCCACGGCATTGTATCCATTGTGGCCGTGGTCATTATCGTCATGGTGCTGATCTATTCGCTGATGAACCGCGACAAGATTTTCTCCAGTGACGGCGCCATCATCAAGCTGGGCAGCAATGAGAAAGAGGCGTACCGCTATTCCAAGTGGGAGGAATACGGCTACCTGGACTATGTGCCCTATGCGGAGTACCTGCTGGAGCTGGTCGCCAACGGCGAGTTGGATGAGGAGACCCGCTCCCACGCGGTGGCCATTGGGCGGACCCCCGACAAGGATTCCGAAGTGGCGCAGGAATACGTGGAGAAGTTCACGCAGCTTTATGAATCCCAAGGGTACACGGTAGTGCGCCTGCCCGCCAAGCTTCAGGGCAACCGCCTGGTCAAGGGCGGCATGCAGCAGTTGTTCGCCTACCGGGACCGGCCCCTTGCCAGCCGGGTCATCAAATATTTCACGAGCCTTGTCACCTTCGACAACATCCACTATGTGAAGGAGGACATTGGGGAACGGGGGCTCACCTTCACCCTGCATGACCCGCTGTACGGCGGGGAGAAGTTCGCCCCCGCCATCATCGGCAACGGTACCTTCCACAAGTACCTGTTCTATGTGGACGGCACCTTCCCGTATCTCCACCAGAACTTCGCCACCATCAACCTGGGCACCTCCTACACGGTAAACCGCGGCGTGGACGTGTTCACCACCATGGGCGCCAGCCAGGGCCCCTATGTGCTGTCCACCATCACCTTCCCCACCGGGCTGACGGAGGAGAGCGCGGACGACCTGCACACCGCCACCTACGCGGCCGGCTCCCAGTCGTCCAACGCGGTGAACGCCGACCGGTTTACCGACGACTACACCAACGTGCAGACAGTGAAGGGCAATATGTCCAAGGTTGGGTTCTCCTTTGTACTGGGCATCATCTCCTCTATCCTGGCCTACACCATCGGCTTGCCGATTGGCATCCTGATGTCCCGCCAGAAGGAGAAGCTGGTTGACAAGCTGGGCACCTTCTTTATCATCTTCACCATCGCGGTCCCCTCGCTGGCCTACATCTTTCTGTTCAAGGCCCTGGGCAGCAGGGCGGGGCTTCCTACCACCTTCGACTTGTCCAGCAACAACAAGCTGATGTACGTGCTGCCCATCATCTCGCTGACCCTGCCCTCCATGGCCAACCTGATGAAGTGGATGCGGCGGTATATGATTGACCAGATGAACTCGGATTATGTGAAGTTCGCCCGGTCCGGCGGCCTGTCGGAGGGGGAGATCTTCACCAAGCACATCTGGAAGAACGCGGTGATCCCCATTATCCACGGCATCCCCGGCAGCGTGCTGTTCGCCATGACGGGCGCCATCATCACCGAGCGTGTATACGTGGTCCCCGGCGCCGGCAACCTGCTGACCGAGGCCATCAACAAATACGACAACGGTGTAATCGTGGGCGTGACCTTGTTCTATGCGGTGCTGACTGTGGTGTCCCTCATCCTGGGCGACGTGCTGATGGCCACCGTGGACCCGCGGATCTCGTTCTCAACGAAGGATAGGTGAGTGCTATGGATCATGATTTGAAGAATTTGGGCGTGCCGGAGGAGAAGCTGTTCTCCTTCCACAGCCACAGCGACCTGGAGTCGGAAAAGATTACCGCGCCGCGGTACTCCTACTGGCAGTCGGTGTTCCGCGTGTTTTTCCGGAACAAGCTGAACGTGGCCATCCTGTCCATCCTGGCGCTGCTGATTGTGTTCGCGTACCTCTACCCCGTCCTGGTGGAGTACGACCGGTTCGGGCAGCTGCTCAACCCCAACGCCAAGCACCTGAGCCCCTCCGCCGCCATCCAGCAGTTCGGCTTCAGCATCCACTGGATCCTGGGCACCGGCGCGGCGGGCCAGTCCACCTTCGACTCCATCTGGACCGGCGCGAAGATCTCCATCTCCCTGGCTTTCATCTGCGCGGCCATCAATATGACCATCGGCGTCATTGTGGGCGCCATCTGGGGCTTCTCCAAAAAGGTGGATGTTGTGATGCAGGAGGTCTACAACATTATCGCCAATGTGCCCTCCATCCTGTTGATCTCCGTGATGGTGATGCTGTTCTCCGCCACGTTCTGGACCCTGGTGCTGGCCCTGACCATCACGGGCTGGCTGAGCATCGCCTACTTCATCCGCACCCAGGTGGTTATCATCCGCGACCGGGAGTACAACCTGGCCTCCCGGTGCCTGGGCACCTCCACGATCAAGATCGCCATGAAGAACATCCTGCCCTTCATGACCTCCGTCATCGTCACCCTGCTGGCCACTGAGATCCCGTCCTACATCTCCTCCGAGGTGTTCCTGGCCTACATCGGCCTGGGCATGAAGGAGATGTCCCTGGGCCGTTTGATCTATGAGGCGGAAAGCGCCATGGTCACCCCCGGCTGGGGCTTTGAGTTCTGGAGCCCCGTGGCGGTTTCTGCGGTGATCTCCGTGGTGCTGTATGTGGTGGGCCAGAACTTGGGCGACGCATCCGACCCGAGAACGCATATGTAAGGGGTGGCGGCTATGGAAGATAAAAAAGTGTTGCTGTCCATCAAGGATTTGGACGTGAAATTCCGGGTCCGCGGCCGGACCCTCACCGCCATCCGGGGGATCTCTCTGGATATCTACGAGAACGAGTCCATCGCCATCGTGGGTGAGTCGGGCTCCGGCAAGAGCGTGTTCACCAAGACCTTCGCCGGTATGCTGGATTCCAACGGCTTCATCGACAACGGGTCTATCGTCTTCAACGACGACGAGCTGTCCGACACTGTGGTGAAGGTAAATTCGCTGGCCCGCGCCCTCATGGACAAGGCCAAGCGGAAGCTGGACGAGTACTCCCACCTGGAGCTGGGCGCGGCCACCTATCAGAGGATTCTCGCCCTGGAGAGCGAGAAAAAAGAAAAGAGCGGACTGAGCGGCGCGGAGACGGCGGCGCTGGAGGAGGAGCTGAAGGAGCTCCAGCACCAGCGCACCGACGTGTTCAACCTGAAGCAGACTTATGACCCCGCCAAGGAGAAGGACAAGATCCACCAGGCCAACCAGGACATCAAAAACTACGACGCCCGGATCAGCGAGCTGAAAAAGAAGAGCGAGCAGCTGGCCAGGGAGAAAAAGCACGCCGTGTCCGCCGACGTGGAGTATATGAAGCACTACCAGGAGGAGCACGCCCGGCTCCAGGCCCAATATGAGCGGGAGATCAAAGGCGAGGTGTCCGATCAGACGCATAAGCGCAATGAAATTCTGGCGAAAGAGATCTACCTGTCCGTGGGCCGCTACGGTCTGAAAAAGCGGGTGCAGTTCACCAATCAGCTGCTGAAGGCGTTCAAAAAGGCTATGCAGCTGGGGGTGGACATCGACGACGACGCCCAGCGCAATGCCGTGTTCGACAACGTGGCCTTCCGGGTGCGCTACCTGGACGAGACGCCGGAACAGCTCCACGGCATCTGCGTGCTCAACCTGGCCAACGTAAAGTATTCCAAGGACTGGACCAAGATCCGCGGCCGGCGTATCGCTACCGTGTTCCAGGATCCCATGACTTCCCTGAACCCCATCATTACCATCGGCAGGCAGATCACCTCCGTCATCCTCAAGCACCAGGACTGCACGGAGGCGGAGGCCCGCCGCCGTGCGTTGGAGCTGATGCACAAGGTGGGCATCCCCAACGCTGCCGCCCGTTTTGACGACTACCCCTTCCAGTATTCCGGCGGTATGCGCCAGCGTATCGTCATCGCCATCGCCCTGTCCTGCCAGCCCAAGATCCTGATCTGCGACGAGCCCACCACCGCGTTGGACGTGACCATCCAGGCCCAGATCCTCCAGCTGATCAAGGATTTGCAGAAAGAGTTCAACTACACCATCGTGTTTATCACCCACGACCTGGGCGTGGTGGCAAATGTTGCCGACCGGGTGGCGGTGCTGTACGCCGGGCAGGTCATCGAGCTGGGCACGGTGCGCGAGGTGTTCTACGACCCGCGGCACCCTTATACCTGGGCGCTGCTGTCTTCCCTGCCCCAGCTGGCCCAGAAAAATACTAAGCTGTACTCCATCACCGGCACCCCTCCCTCCCTGTACAATCAGATTGTGGGCGACGCCTTTGCCCCCCGTAACCCCTATTGCCTGGAGATCGACACCGTGCTGGAACCTCCCATGTTCCAAGTCAGCGAAACCCACTTCGCCAAGACCTGGCTGCTGGATCCCAGAGCGCCCAAGATCGAGAAGCCGGAGGGCATCCAGGATATCCACGAAAAGCTGATGGCAGCATTCAATATTTGAGGAGGGTCGGATCGTGAGTCAAGAGAAAGCAAATGAGGTCCGGGCCACCATCCTGCCGGAGCACGGGCCGCTGGACGAAAATGGGAGAGAGATCCTCCTGTCGCTGAAAAACGTAGACATCACCTTTGGCAAGGGGGATTCGGCGGTGCGCGCCGTCCAGGACGCCTCTTTCGACATCTATAAGGGTGAGACCTTCTCCCTGGTGGGCGAGTCCGGCTCGGGCAAGACCACCGTGGGCCGGGCGGTCATCCGGGTCAATCCCTTGGCCGCGGGGGAAATCCAGTACAAGGGCGTGCGCATCTCCGGTAAGATCCCCCACGCCCTGGACCGGGAGGTCATCCGCAACATCCAGATGGTGTTCCAGGACCCGGCGGCGTCGCTGAACGAGCGCGCCACCGTGGACTACATCATCTCCGAAGGCCTGTACAACTTCCACCTGTTCAAAAACGAGGCCGACCGAGTGCGCAAGGTGGAGACCATGATTGAGGAGGTGGGTCTGCTCCCCGAGCATCTCACCCGCTATCCCCATGAGTTTTCCGGTGGCCAGCGCCAGCGCATCGGCATCGCCCGGGCCATGGTCATGGAGCCGGAGCTGGTGGTGGCGGACGAGCCCATCTCCGCCTTGGACGTGTCCATCCGCGCCCAGGTGCTCAACCTGATGAAGAAGTTCCAGGAGGAGAAGCAGCTCACCTATCTGTTCATCGCCCATGACCTGTCCGTGGTTCGGTTTATCTCCGACCGCATCGGCGTCATCTACAAGGGCCGCATCGTGGAGGTGGCCGAGGCGGACGAGCTGTTCAACTTCCCCCTGCACCCCTACACCCATTCCCTCATCTCCGCCATCCCCATCCCTGACCCGGAGCTGGAGAAAAACAAGGTGCTATTCACCTACGACCCCAGCGTCCACGATTATTCGGAGGATAAGCCGGAGTTCGCATGCATCGGCCACGGACACTATGTGTACGGCAATAAGAAGGAGATCGCGGAGTACAAGGCCATCCGGGACGCGGGTGTTCCGGTGAAGCCCATCACCATCCGGGATCCCAACGCCCCGGCGGAACCCAGCGCCAGCGAAGCCAGCCTGAAAGCGGCGGAGGCCGCCGCAGAGGAGGACTTCTATATCCATCCCGCCCACGATACGGGCAGCATCTGGTACAAGGTGTTCTCCTTCCTCCTGCCCCTCCTGGGGCTGATTGCCATGGCGGTGTTCAGCCGCTTCCGCCACACCCGCAACGCCAAGGCCTGCAAGAGCGGGGCCATTGCGGGGCTGATCTTCCTGGCCGTGGTTTTGGTGCTGTTCTTACTTTTGATCGTGCTGGCGGTGGTCTGACTTGGGCCGCACAGCCAGGGATCACCGGGACATGCCCCACCCCCGTCCGGTACGGAAAATCCAACTGTCTGAGGAACACACCCGCAGGCGGCTCATCGCCGCGGTGCTGTTGCTGCTCATCGGGGGCGGAGCGCTGGCCTACTCGTTCACCCAGTTTATATCGCCCCAGGGAGGCTGGCAGGAGATCCGTGCCAACACCAGCGGGGGAATTACCTGCGCGGAGGAGTTCACCTTCCTCTACGATGTGGGCAGCGGCGGCGCCTCCGCCCCGGTGGAGGGCAGGGCGGTCATTTCGCTGTATACTGAGGCGTGCCGCAGGGCCTACCAGGCGTTCCACACCATGGAGGGATTTGAGGGGGTTGGAAACCTTTGGGATGTGAACCACCGCCCCAACGAGGCGGTGACGGTGGACGAAGTACTGTACCGGGCCTTTGAGACGGTGCAGCGCGGCGGCGAGCGCACCATTTACCTGGGGCCGGTATATGAGAGGTACGAGGACTTGTTCTACTGCCAGGATGACAGCCAGCTGGTGGACTTTGATCCCTACGCCAGCGGCGCGGTGCGGGAGGAGTACGCCGCCTACGCCGCTTATGCCGTGGACCCCCGGGCGGTGGACGTAGAGCTGCTGGGAGACAACCGGGTGCGCCTGCATGTATCCGAGGAGTACTTGGCCTTTGCGGAGGAGGCGGGCATCAGCCGGTTTTTAGATTTCGGCTGGCTGAAAAACGCCTTTGTGACGGACTATCTGGCCCAGGTCATGATAGAAAACGGCTATACTCACGGCGCTATTTCCAGCTATGACGGCTTTATCCGCAATCTGGACAACCGGGGGCAGGCCTATGCCCTGAACCTGCTGGATTGGCTGGACAGCCGGCCCATCCAGGCGGGGAGCATGGAGTATCAGGGCCCTATGAGCTTGGTGAGCCTGCGCTGCTTCCCCGCTAATGAAGGGGACGGACAGCGGTTTTACCAGCTGCGGGACGGACAGGTGCGCACCATGTACCTGGACCCGGGGGACGGGCAGTGCAGGGCAGCGGCGGATTTCATGGTCTGCTATGGGGACAGCCTGGGCTGCGCTGAGATTGCTCTGAAGGCTGCGCCCATCTATATCGCGGATGGGCTTTCGGAGCCCGCCTTGCAGGAGCTGATAGACGGGGATATCCGGTTCGTGTGCTTAGAGGAGCGCGCGTTCCTGGTCAGCGACCCCCGATTGATGCTGACCGATCTCTATCAGAGCGGCGGCGTGAGGTACAGCGTGTCCTATATGAATGAGCGTACCGGTGGAGCGTAATTGGCGCCCCTATGGCAATTTGCCATAGGGGCGCTTTTTGCGCTTGTGGAAAAATATGCGCGGGCTGAGGTGCCCGAAAACGTCCAACATTTGGGGCGGTGCGGGGAAGAGATATCCAGGAAAGGGGGAACGCCATATGGCAAAATATTTGGACAACGCGGGCCTGGAACGGCTGGCGGCACTTCTCAACGGGAAGCTGGGGGGCAAGCAGGACAGGCTTACAGGACAATCCGGGCAGGTGGTGGGCTTTGATACGGAGGGGAACGCCGTGGCGCAGGAGGGCGTGACAATGGATGATGTCAACGCCGCCATTACGCAGGCCGTTACCGGGGCCATTGAGGAGGGCTACTAAATGGAACTGAAAACGCTGCTTGCCGACATCGCAAGCGCCATCCGGGAAAAGGACGGCAGCGAGGGGGAGATCACGGCGTCCGCGTTCCCTGAACGCATCCGGGCCATCCGGTCAGGGGTGGAGCTGGAATCCATCCAGATCACTACGCCGCCCGCGCGGACAGAATACATCGCCGGGGAGGGGTTCGACCCCGCGGGGATGGTAGTGACCGCGGTATATTCTAACGGTGCGCGGCTGGACGTGACAGGGTACAGTGTGGAACCGGCCGGGGCCCTTACAGAGGATACGGAGTCTGTGACCATCCGGTATACCGAGGGCGGGCGGAGCGCGGAGACCGCCGTGGCGGTACATGTTGTCTATGTGACGGTGTACGGCGCGGAGTGGGCCGGGACCAGCAGCACAAAACTCACCCGCACGGACGCCGCGGCAGGCTTCCAGGATCCGTCGCCCGCTGTGGGGAATGGGACGGGCAGCTCCCCGTTTGACAATATCCTGCCGTGGAGCGGAATGAAACGGGTGAAGGACAGCCAGGTTGGGGAATTGGTGGAAATCCCAAAGTTCTACTATAAGCTGACCCAAAACGACAGAAAGCTAAAGATTCAAATTGCGGGGGAGCCGGCGCCCGGCTTCTCTGTGTCTCCGGCGCATATGGACCGGGGGGACGGCAAGGGCGAGCGGAGCGTGGTGTATATCGCGCGGTACCACTGTGTGACAAGCACCTATAAGTCCGAGACAAATAAACTGCCTGCCAGCAACATGAGGCAGGATACCGCCCGGACTGCGATCCACGAGCTCGGCGCGAACATCTGGCAGAGCGACTTTGCCATGCGCCTCACGATCTGGCTGCTCTATTTGGTGGAGTTTGCCGATTGGGAAAGCCAAGGCTGCATCGGCTACGGTTGTTCGGCCAACGGCTCGTTGGAAAACAACGGGAAAACTGACCAGATGAAATATCATACCGGCACCACGACGGAGGACCGCACGACTTATGGTTATGTACAGTACCGATGGATCGAGGGGCTGTGGGACAATGTGTTCGACTGGCTGGACGGCTGCAACTACGACAGCAGGGGATTCAACATCATCTTAAACCCAGCCGACTTTGGGGATACAGGCGGCGTCTGCGTGGGCAAGCCTGCCAGCGGCAGCGCATCGGCGATGACCGTATCTACCGCGGCGGATTTCCCGATGTTTTACCCGGTGGAGGGAAAGGGAAGCATTTCGACTTACGCCACGGATTGCTGGTACTATGAAGAAAGCTGCCCCTGCTTGTATGTAGGAGGCAGCTATGTGCAGCGTCAGACGTATGGATTGTTTTTCGTGATTTATAACAGTTCCACGTCGTCGAGGTCGGTCGGGTGCCGGCTGATGAAGCTGCCGTGATGGAAAGACGAGAAGCCGACGGCGATTTTTCAAAAGGAGGGATAGCAATGCCCGAAAACTGCAACCCAAACGACTGCCCGGTGGCCGTCCGGGTGGACGCGCTGGAAAAGGAGTTTGACCGCTGCCGGGGCAACTCCGGCGACACCCACCGGCAGATGTTTGACCGGATCGGGGCGCTGGAGCAGAACGGGGCGGCGGTCAAGACCAAGCTGGACAGCATCGAGGAGAAGCTGGACGAGCTGACCGCCACCGTCAAGGCCCTGGCGGACAAGCCCGCCAAGCGGTGGGAAAGCCTGGTGGGATGCGTGCTGAGCGCCCTGGCGGGGGCGTTCCTGCTGTGGGTGGCGTCCGGGATGCCGGGGCTGTAAAAAACCATACCTGCATGTTTTCAAAAAGATGCAGATATGAAATTTAAAAAATGAAAAGTGGCGGGACTGCCGGAGGTGGGGGCGCGACGCCTCAGAAGCGTGGAATCGCCACCGCCGAAGACCAGGTGGGCTGTTTCGGCAAGCTGGACTGATCGAAGCGTAAAGGGAGCCGGGGCATTATGCCCCGGCTCCCTGCCGGATATATTGGACGGCCCGGCTGGCGGGGCCGCTGCTCTCAGCTATTCCGAATGTGGACGTGGTTATTGATGTGGTTGGCACAGTAGCAATAGTACCCGTCGCATTTGGAGCAGTAGCGGAACTCCATGTTGGGGTCGTCCTGGTCGGTGAGGCCGCACACCGCGCACTTGTGCATATATCCCCCTGTCTCCTGGGCCTTTTTCTGGGCCCGCTTAAAATTGATCACTTGGGGGTCGGCTTTCCGGCGAGCAAAGCCCAGCTTCATGGACCAGAAGGGCCAGGTGAAGATAAAATAGTTGATAAAGCTGGGCACGGCCCACAGAACGACGATAAGGCCATATTGCAGCCCGTCCAGCAGGATCAGGGCCACGTCCAGCAGAGCCAGCCATTTCATCTTCATGGGGACCACAAACATGAACAGCACCTGCATCTCGCTGTACATGGTGGCGATGACCAGGAAGAAGGACAAGTGGATGTAATAAATGCTGGCGGAGCCTAAGACCATCCCGCCCACAATGGACCACAGTACCCCGCACAGATAGAACAGGCTGAATTTGGCTGTCCCCCACTCCCGCTCCAGCATTTGGCCCGTCCAGAAGGTCACGTAGCAGCCCAGGAGCAGCCAGAAGGGGTTGGAGGCGCTGGGCACCAGGATAAAGGTGATCAGCCGCCACACCTCGCCCCGGAGGATGTATGGACTGTAGAACGTCATGGCGGCGGTGAGCCGTCCTCGCATAATCAGGTCCAAAATGCCTACCGCAACCTGCCCGATGGCCACGTACATGGCCAGGTTGGGGATGCCGAACCGGGGATGCTTGGCGCAGAATTTGTCAATGGGGCCGTAATGATCGTTTCGATAGATCACGGCAATGCCTCCTTTATATAGGCTTTGACAGCATTATAGCCAGTTGGGATGGAAAAGTAATCAATAAACTGTTAAATCATTCCGCGTACAGCCGGACGATGTGGAGCAGAATCTCCACCATCTGGTCCATTTCCTCCGCCACTGCCAGTTCCATAGGACCATGGCAGTTATAGCTTCCGGTACCCAGGTTGGGGCAGGGCAGACCCATGAAGGACAGCCGCGCCCCATCGGTGCCGCCCCGTATGGGGAGGGACCAGGGCTCCGCGCCGGTCAGACGGATGGCCTCCATAGCGCGCTCCACAACGTGCATGCAGCCGGAGAGCTGCTCCTTCATGTTGTAATAAGTGTCAGACAGGGTGAGCTTCACTTTTGCGGCGGGGTGGGCATCCTGGATCTGGGCGGCGGCCCGCTTCAACAATGCCTTTTTAACCGTAAACTCCCCCTTGTCGTGATCCCGGATGATATATTCCATCTGGGCGCGGGCGGGACCGCCAGACAGGGCGTGCAGGTGAAAAAAGCCCTGGTATTCCTCAGTTTTGGCGGGGATGGCGTCCGGCGGAAGCAGGGCGTTGAATTCCTGGGCGATGAGCAGGGCGTTTTCCATCACGCCCTTGGCGGAACCGGGGTGGACAGACACGCCGATGATGTCCACCACGGCAGAGGCGGCGTTAAAGTTTTCGTAGGAGACGGCACTCGCGGGACCGCCGTCCACGGTGTAAGCGTACTTGGCCCCGAAGGCGTCCACATCGAAGTGGTCGGGCCCCTCGCCGATCTCCTCATCGGGGGTGAAGGCGACGCACAGACGGCCATGAGGACGGTTTTCCGTAGTGATCCGCTCCAGCGCGGTCATGATTTCGGCAACGCCTGCCTTGTCGTCGGCGCCTAAGAGGGTGGAGCCGTCGGCGGTGATGAGGGTTTTGCCCTTGAACTGGGGGAGGAAGGGGAAGTCGTTCACCCGGATCACCCGGCCCTCCTTGGGCAGGACGATGTCCCCGCCATCATAGTTTTCGTGGACAATGGGGTTGACGCTGTTCCCGGAGAAGTCGGGGGAGGTGTCCATGTGGGCAATCAACCCCAGGGCGGGGATGTTTTCACAGCCCGGCGTCGCGGGGAGCCAGGCTGTGACGACGCAGTATTCGTCCACGCCGGGGTTCTCCAGGCCAAGCTCCCGCAGCTCATCCACCAGCAGCCGGGCCAGATCCCACTGACAGGGGGTGGACGGGGTGGCCCCGGTGGACGGGGAGGAGGCGGTGTGGATTTTGACATAGTTCAGCAGGCGTTCATAAGCTTTCATAGGGATATATTCCTTTCTTCACTCCGGCCCACCAGATAATCCAGCGAAACCTGAAAATAGTTGGCCGGTACCAGCAGGCCTTCAAAATCGGGCCGGTGTTTGCCGGTTTCGTAAAAACGGATGTTGCGGTTACTAATGCCCAACACTGTGTCCAGAGCTTTCTAAGAGATTTTTTTGCTCCGCAGTTCCGGAGCACTTCGCTGAAATGGCGGGTAAGAACTCCCTTGACGGTCACACCATGACCGGATTACTGCTCCACTCCAGCCCGCAGGGGCCGGGGGTTTCCCGGCAGAGCTGGTAAAGGTCGGTGCATCGGGCCTCCAGCTCCAGCAGGAGCAGGCCCTTGCCGTGAGCTGGTTTAGTGATCACAGGCAGGGCGGCACGGGCCTTCATCTCGCGCAGGAGGGCACGGCCTGTCCCATTGGCCCCCAGGACGCGGAGGTAGGGGGGGTGGGCGGGACGGTCGCGTTCCCGCAGACCCAGGAAAGCCCACAGGGCCAGCCGCCGGATGCGGGCGTGGGCATACCGCTTAGTTTTGGCCAGGGCGTAGAAATCCTCCAGGCCGGACGCTTGCTCCGCCGCCCGGACCAGCCGCTGGGGCAGGCCCTCCGGGATGCCGGAATCGGGCAGCAGGGCCCAGTCTTCCGCCGTCATGACCCGCAGCCGGGCCAGCACCGCCCGCTCACAATACGTTAAGCTGGCTGGATTATCTGCGGGCAGGGCCCCGGAGAGGATCTGTCCCCGCACGAAGGAGGCGGAGGGATAGTTCGGGTGACCGCCACCGTCATGGCCCGCCCCCGCCCGGAAGATGGACACGGGCCGGATGGGGCTACCCAGGGCATCCAACGCCCGGATATACTCCACCCCTAAATTATTGTTGGGCCGGGCAAGCAGGACTGCCGCATCCCGGCCCAGCAGGGCTTCCACCGCCGCTTGGCGGCAGACGGCAAAAGGGGACCCGCCGTCCAGCAGACGGCGCAGCTCCGCCTGGTATGGGGCGCTGTCCAGGCATGCCGCCACCCGCCGGAGAGCGTTGGCATCGCCGCACTCGCTGCCAAAGGAGAGGTGCGTCACCACCCCCATGGCGGCCAGCAGACCGACCGCACCCTTGGCAAAGCCCTCCGCCGACGACATAGCGTAGACTGTGGGCAGCTCCAGAACCAGGTCTGCGCCGCCCTCCAGCGCCGCGCGGGCGCGGGTCCATTTGTCAAAAATGGCGCACGCCCCCCGCTGAACAAAGTTTCCGCTCATCATGGCAGCCACGGCGCACTGCCCCAGAGCCCGGCGGGTCTGGGCGATGTGGTAGGCATGTCCCCCGTGGAAGGGATTGTATTCCGCCACAATACCCGCCACATCCATGCAATGCCGCCCCCCTGTGCCAAAATAATCCCCAATTTGGTAAAAACACAAAAAATGCTTGCGGTGCCGTCCCGCGTGTAGTATAATATGTCCGTTATCAGGCTGCGCCCGCAGGCGCCGCCCAATTGCGCCCGCCGCTATTATAATACAAAACGCGGGCCAAAGTAAATAGTTATCTTAGCAGGGCCGCATGTGGGGCCCGCAGCAAAAGGAGTGCGGAAGATGAAAGTTCTTGTGATCAACGCGGGCAGTTCGTCTCTGAAGTATCAACTGCTGGATACGGACAGTCAGGCGGTGCTGGCAAAGGGCCTGTGCGAGCGCATCGGCATTGACGGCAAGTTCACCTATAAGGCCCCCGGTAAGGCGACCGTAGACGCGGTGGATATCGCCATGCCTACCCATTCTGAGGCTATCCAGGCGGTGCTGGACGCCTTGGTCGACCCCGCCAACGGCGTGATTGCCTCCATGAAAGAGATCGATGCGGTGGGTCACCGGGTAGTTCACGGCGGCGAGACCTTCGCCAGCTCGGTCAAGATCGACAGCAAGGTGATGGCCGCCCTGGAGGAGTGTATCCCCCTGGCCCCCCTGCACAACCCCGCCAACATCACCGGGATCAAGGCGTGCACCGCCGTCATGGGTCCAGATGTGCCCCAGGTGGCTGTGTTTGACACCGCTTTCCACCAGACCATGCCCCCCGTGGCCTACACCTACGCCCTGCCCTATGAGTATTACGAGCAGGACAAGGTGCGCCGCTACGGGTTCCACGGCACCAGCCACAAGTATGTCACCCAGCGGGCTGCGGATATGCTGGGCAAGCCCATCGAATCCCTCAAGCTGATCTCCTGCCACTTGGGCAACGGTTCCTCGATTGCCGCTGTGGCCGGGGCTAAGAGCGTGGACACCTCCATGGGCTTTACTCCGCTGGCCGGTTTGCCTATGGGCACCCGTTCCGGAGATTTGGACGCAGGCATTCTGGAGTACCTGATGAACAAGCACGGCATGGACATCAAGGAGATGCTTAACATCCTCAACAAGAAGTCTGGCGTGCAGGGCGTGTCCGGCGTGTCCTCGGATTTCCGTGACCTGGGCTCCGCCGCTGAGCAAGGGAATGGGCGCGCCGCCCTGGCCCTAGGGATGTTCAGCTACGGTGTGAAGAAATATATCGGCGCGTACGCCGCCGCCATGGGCGGGGTAGACGCCATCATCTTCACAGCCGGCGTGGGCGAGAATGACGCCGACCAGCGCATGGCCATCGCCTCCGGGCTGGAATACATGGGCGTGAAGATGGACCCAGACGCCAACAATGTGCGGGGTAAGGAGGCCATCATCTCCGCCATCGACTCCAAGGTGAAGGTGCTGCTCATCCCCACCAACGAGGAGCTCATGATCGCGCTGGACACTGCCGCGCTGGTATAACCAGACACAAAGCGGGGAGAGGGGGTTCACCCCTCTCCCCGCCTTTTTGCGTTTGTCACGGCTGCGGCCAGGTGTGGGCGAGGCGGCACTGGACCACCCAGCGGGTAGCGCGGT
>CAJULZ010000037.1 GCA_910587205.1 uncultured Oscillospiraceae bacterium | reverse complement strand
CCTGCGTCAAACTGGCTTCGTCCGGCGAAAAAATTGCTTCCCCCTGGGCATATTTCCAATTTTCAAACAGCGCCTAATCTTGTCATCCCCGCAGCATTTTGCCGAGTCCCTGGAGGAAGTGCCCGTTTGCCATGTCCAGAAGTCCCTGCATCAGCCCGCCCTTCATGCCGCCGGAGATCTGCATACTGCGCAGGGGGCTGCCGGCGCTGGATTCCATCAGCATCCGGAACTCTGGGTTCTCATAGTCCGCTTTACCCCCGAACCCCTTGGCGATGGCGCCCTCTACAGCCTTGTACATAATCTTCATGATAAGGGAGTGCTTCTTCATCTCCGCTACGGTGTTGTCCATGGTGAACCGGCCCTTTTTCAATAGGGTGGGGGCATAGTTCCGGCCCAACATGGACGCCCAGCCCGTCTGAGTGGGCGTGCCCCGGCACGCCTCGTACCAACTCCCCGCCTGCCACTCCGGGATGGGCAGGGTCTCGCCGTCTACCCGGATCTGGGCGGTCAGCCCGCCGGCTTCCACGCCATAGCTCCCGGCAAGGACGTCCCAGCCGTTCTGCCAAATGGAAAAGGCCCGGTTGTCCAGCGCAAAGGTGACAGTCTGGGCTTCTCCCGGCTGGAGGAACACCTTTCGAAAACCCTTCAGCTCCCGCACCGGGCGGTGGACGCCGTCCTGGGGCGGGCGGACGTAGAGCTGGACCACCTCGGCTCCGGCCGCATTCCCCGTGTTGGTTACGGTGACGGATACCGTGCGGCCCTCGGTCCGCAAATGGTCATAGCCAAAGGTGGTGTAGCTCAGCCCGTATCCGAAGGGCCAGCGCACCGCCTTTTGCGCTTTGTCGTAATAACGGTAGCCCACGTAGACGCCTTCCAGGTACAGGGCGTCTTTTGTTTTACCATAGTACGGCGCGGAGGGGCAGTCTTCATAGCGCAGGGGCCAGCTCTCTGCCAGCTTGCCGGAGGGGTTGGCCCTGCCATAGAGCAGGTTGGCAATGGCCTCACCGCCTGCCTGACCGGGCAGCCCCATGTAAAGGATTGCTTTCACTTTGTCCGCCCAGGGGCACTCCACGGGCGCGCCGCACAGAAGCACCACCACCGTGCTGGGGTTGACGCTGGCTACTGCCTCAATGAGCCGCAGGTGGCCCTCCGGCATTTTCATGTCGGCGCGGTCAAAGCCCTCGGACTCGTACTGCCCCGGCAGACCGGCGAACACCACCGGCACCTCCATGCCCTTTGCCAGGGCCACGGCTTCCGCGATGAGCGCGTCGGTGGTGTCCCCGCGGGCGTCACAGCCGGAGGTGAAGGGCAGACCAGGCATGGCATCCACGGGGTTGATGATTCGGGTGGGGTTGATGTGACTGGAGCCCGCCCCCTGGAAGCGCAGTTCCTTTGCCATGTGGCCGATGAGGGCTGCCTTTTGACCCTCCCGCAGCGGCAGGATGCCCCCCTCGTTTTTCAGCAGCACCGCCCCCTGTTCGGCAGCGCGGGCGGCCAGGGTGTGGTGGGCGTCGTAATCGCACGCCGCTTTTTCCTTCAAAGTCTCAATTGCCCGGAACACCAACTTCAGCACCCGGCGGGCGCTGTCATCAATGGCGGATTCCGACAGTGTGCCCGCCTTCACCGCCGCTAAAACCTCTTTCTCCATGTAGGCGCTGCCCCCGGGCATATTCAGGTCGCACCCCGCCCGGAAGCCCTCGATCCGGTCGTTCATGGCCCCCCAGTCGGTGACAACCATCCCGTCAAAGCCCCATTCATCCCGTAAAATATCGGTGAGCAGTTCCTTGTGGTCGGAGCAGTGGACGCCGTTCAGCTTGGGGTAGGCGCACATGACGGTGGCCGGTTTTCCCTCTTTTGCAGCGATCTCAAAGGCGGCGAGGTACAGTTCCCGCAGGGTGCGCTGATCCATTACGCTGTCCGAATTGAAGCGGGAGAACTCCTGAGAATTGGCGGCGAAGTGCTTGAGGCTGGAACCCACCCCCTGGCTCTCGATTCCCCGGATAAACCCCGCCGCCAGCTTGCCCGCCAGATGAGGATCTTCGCTGAAATACTCAAAATTCCGCCCGCACAGGGGGTTGCGCTTCAGGTTCAGGCTGGGACCCAGCACCACTCCCACGTGCTGTTCCTTTGCCTCCTCGCCGATGGCTTGCCCCACCTGCTCAAGCGTCACCGGATCCCAGCTGGCGGCGGTGGTGACGGCGGACGGGAAACAAGTGGCGGGCCGGGATTCGTTTACTCCCAGCATATCTGCGCCGCTCCCCCGCTCCTGCTTGCGCAGGCCGTTGGGGCCGTCGCTCAGATGGATGGACGGGATGCCGTATTTCTCATATGACTTGGTCTCCCAGAAGTTCTCGCCGGAGCACAGGGCGATCTTGTCCTCCAAGGTCATTTGCTGTAATATCAGTTCAATCTTATCCATGATGATCCTCCAAATGGATGGCGGTTGGTTCTCCGCAGAGCGTGCCGTCTATGGCGGCATCCAGGCAGGACTTCACCGTTTTCAGATCCCGCCGTGCTTCCGGGATGCAGGGGATGACGAGCCAAGTGTGCACCATCCCGTCCCGCAGATACAGCTTACAGGGGTGCCCGGCCTGTTTCAGTTTCTCGAAGAGGATGAGGCTGTCATCCCGCAGCGCTTCAGACTCCGACGCCCACAGGCAGATGGGCGGGCAGCCGGTAAAGTTGCCGTAGTAGGGGGCGGCTGCGTTATAGCCCAGCTTACTCGCGATGTAGCCGGTGAACATCCGCCGGGTTTTAACGCTGCCAACCACGAAGCCGCCGTGAAGATAGAGGGCGATGCGGTCTGTGGGGTTCTTGGGGTGGCGCAGCAGCTCCGCGGGGACGCCGCCCAGGACGGTTTCGATGATCCGGACCTGTTTGGGTATGCGGACAAAGCGGTTTTGCCGCACCTCGGCGGTACGCTTGGCAGGGTAGTCCTGGGGCTCATCCGGGGAATAGCGCCGCTTCCCCTTTTTACAGAAATAGAACACCATGCTGTGCATGAAGCTCATGATTAGCCCTCCGAAGTCAAATAGGTCTGGGTTCCCGCGCCCTGCTCTCGCTCGGTGCCGTCGGGCAGACGAACCAGCGCCGTGCAGTTGGCCGGGACAGTGACGGTAAACTCGGCGCCCCCGTCCGTTTTCCGCCAGGCGCTTTTTACTTCGCCGTAGACGCTGACATATTTCGCGCCCGCATGGGTGAAGCGTCCGCCGGGCCGGGGGACGATGGTGAAGCGGTTTTCTCCCGCTATCTGGATGCCGCACATGGTGTCGAACACCCACTGGAGCACCGCGCCCTTGGAGTAGTGGTTCAGGGACGCCACGCCGCCCTGGGCGCGGGGACCTTCCCAGCTCTCCCAGATGGTGGTGGCCCCGTGCTTTGGCATGGACAGCCAGCCGGGGATCTCCTCGTTCTCCAGCAGGCGGTAAGCGTACTCAATGTCCATGTCCGCCAGGACATAGAGGATCAGCGGTGTGGAGAGGAAGCCGGTGCCCAGCCGCCATTTGTAGTTATCCAGCGCCTTTATCAGCCGCAGCATGGCGTAGGCGGTCTGGGTTTTGTCCAGCAGCTTCATGTACAGGGGCCGCACTAGCTTGGCCTGCCGGTCGGTGTCCAGGTCGTGCTTCCGGGTGCGCGCCAGCGCCTGATAGCCCGCCCGGACTTGGGCGGCCACGGCGAAGTACGCCTCTGTGTCGGCGGGTTTATCCAGCACACGGGCGATTTCCGCCATGCGGTCCATGAGCAGGGCAATATAGGCGGTGGTCTCCTCAGGATGGGGGGCGATAAAGTCGGAAATCTGGAATGCCTTTACGTCCACCGGCTCCGCCCATTCGCCGTAGGACTGGCCATAGTTGGAGATGGATTTGCGGTGGTTCCCCTCAATGCCTGTGGGCAGGGCGGTGGGATACCACTTGCCCAGGGTGCCGGTTTTGTAGCGGGCAAAGCGGCGCATGGCCTCGTAGTTCTCTTCCAAAACGGCCCGGTCGCCGTACCGCTTGAACATCTCGTAGGGGATAAATACCCCCGCGTCCGACCAGCCGGGGGAGCCGTCCATGGTGTTCATGTATAAATCCACCCCGCCCACCGGGGCGATTTGGGTGAAGCAGCCGTTTTTGTGCTGGGCGTCGGTCAAATCCCGCTGGTATTTCCGGGCGAAGGCGGCGTAATCGAACAGATAGCTGGCGGTGGGGCAGAAGATCTGGGCGTCCCCCGTCCAGCCGTGGCGCTCCCGGGTGGGGCAGTCGGTGGGCAGGTCGGCGTGGTTGTTCTTGGCGCTCCAGAGGGTGCAGTCAAAGAGCTTGTTCAGCAGTTCGTTGGAGCTGTCGAACCACCCGGTGCGCTCCAGGTCGGAGTAGACCGCGACAGCGGTAAAGTCCTCGGGATGGAAAGCCACATCGGCCTCCACCAGCACGTACTGGAAGCCAAAGATAGCGAAGGTGGTCTTGTAGTCGTTCCGCCCGCCCTTGCAGGTGTACTCCACCTGCTGAAGGGGGGTGGTCTTTTTCTTGTTGGCGCACTGGATGTTCTTCTGGGTGAACTCGCCGTCGGCGTCCAGTAGCTCCCCGAAGCGCAGGCACAGCTTCTGCCCCGCCTTGGCGTCCAGGGAGAAGGCCAGATACCCGGCGATGTTCTGTCCGAAGTCCAGCACCGCCTTGCCGCTTGGGGTGGTGATGAGCGTGGGCTGAAAGGTCTCGTGCTCGGTGACGGATACGTTGTTGGAGGCGGAGGGAATCACGGGATGGCTCACCACCCGCGCCCTGCCGCTGTAGGACGGGGCCATCTGGGCATTCACGATTTCCCCGTCCTGGTTGTCGGCAAAGCGGATGGGGCCGTCATTGCTCCATTCCCAGGTTCCATCGGTACAGACGGCAGTGATTTTCCCGTCCTGCCCGGTGAGCTCTAATTGGGCCAGCAGCTTTGTCTGTACCCCGTACTGATTCCGCAGTCCCCAGGCCCCGCAGGCGCCCCGATACCAGCCGTCCGCCAACTGGACGGTGAGGGTGTTTTTGCCCGTTTTCAATAGGCTGGTCACGTCATAGGTCTGGTACTGTACCCGCTTGCGGTAATCAGTGTGGCCGGGGGCCAGGACAAACTCCCCCACCCGCGCCCCGTTCAGCCGGGCCTCGTACAGCCCGCAGGCGGTGATGTAGAGTCGGGCTTTTTTTACGGCAGGGACGTGGAAAATTTTGCGGAAGCAGTCCACGGGATAGCGGCGTTTTTTATCCACGGCGTAGTCCCCGGCGATCCACCGGGCCGCCCAGGGTTTGTTCTTGGGCAGGCCGGTCTCAAGCCGGGCCTCGGCCCAGCCGCCGGGTTCGCCCGTCTCGTCCCACAGCCGCACCCGCCAGGTGACGGCGGCGCGGGCGGGGATGGGCTCGCCGCTCCAGGAGGCCCGCATGGAGGAGCTCTCCACTTTTCCACTGTCCCAGAGGATGGAACCGCTATCGTCCATAGCGACGATCTGCCAGGCGGTCTGGGTGACGCCGTCTGAGCAGTTCCAGAACAGCCGGGGGCGGTCGATGTCGATGCCCATGGGGTCAAACAAGTATTCCGTTTTTAGTCGGATGGCGTTCATTTATGTTCCCTCCTCGCCTTGATCTCCCCCTGTTTTTTGCCGATGTCCTTCTCCACGCTGAGAAATACCAGCAGCACGATTAGGGCGATGCCGGTGAATACCTCCAGCCCCACGAAGCCGAAGGTGATAAGGCTCTGCACCGCCTCGGACTGAGCGGCGGCTACGGTCACGCCGTTCACCATTTCCGGGGCGACGTAACCCGCCCCGGCAAGCCAGCCGTTAAAGATGCCGGTGCAGACGCCCACCATGGCCACGGCGATGATGTTATACACCGACATAGCGATGCCGTCGCTGCGGAAGCCGGTTTTCCACTCCAGATGATCCAGCACATCGGCGAACAGGGCCATGAACACATAGGCGCAGGGCAGGCCGCCGGTGTTCTTGATGAACTGCCCCACCAGCACCATTACCATATTATGGGGGAACATCCAGCAGATGGCGCCGCCGATGGCATAGAGAATAAAGCCCGCCAGGGTGACGTTGCGTTTGCCGAACCGCTTGGCCAGGGGCCAGACGGCAAAAATCCCGATGCCCATGGGGATGCCGCCGATGGCGGACACCATGGTTTGGGTGATTCCATCGTTGTAGGAGCCCAGCACGTAGTTGCAGAAGTACACCAGGCTGATGTTTTTGATGCAGCTTCCGGCTGTGTAGATCAAGAAGTAGGCGTAGATCAGCAGCATATATTTGTCTGTAAAAATGGCCTTGAGCTGCTTTGCAAAGGGAATGGAGACCTCCTCGCCCGCAGCTTGATTTTCCAAGGTGACTCGTTCCTTGGTGAAGAAGTATTCCAGTAATGTCAGCGGAAGGGCCAGGATGGACAGGGCGCTCATGAGGCCGATCCACTTACCCTGGTCCACGCCCACCATGGGCATGGTCACCATGGGGAACACCAGGGCCACCAGGATGCCGCTCATCATCACGGTGGCGATCTGGTTGAACACGGACAGCCCGCCCCGGGCGGTGATGTCTCGGGTGGACAGGGGCACCATCAGGTTGTGGCTCATATTGAAAATGGTGTACGCAAAGGAGTAGAACAGGTTATAGCTCACCAGAACCCAGATGACCTGCACCGGTTCACCCGCGTTGGGAATGGTGAACAGCAGCACCCCGGTGATTGCCATCAGGGGTGCGGACAGCAGCAGCCAGGGCCGCGCCTTGCCCTCCGGCGTGTGGGTGCGGTCAATGATGTAGCCCATTGCTACGTTGGTAACGGCGTCGATGATTTTGCTGACGATGGGGAACACCACCAGGAACATCCCGCCCCACACGGAAGTCAGCTTCAGCACGTCGGTGTAGTAGACGTTCAGGTAGGTGGCCAACACCGCGTTGAGAAGCAAGGCCCCGGCGGGGCCCAGCAGATAGCCCAGCCATTTTTCCCTTCCTGTTACCCGGTCGCCAGTGATATGAGATTGCGGTAACTTCAATCCAATTTGCCGTTCTTTGGTCATCATTCGTCCCTCCCCACAAAATTCGCAGGTGATTTTTCGGTTTGCTTATTCATATCATACAGGATCTATTGCGTCTCGTCTTGTATTTTTGTCTCTTTTGTGATAATATTTGCAAAAAAGATGCGTTAATTTCTTTTCCCGACCCGCAGGGACGGGGGAAAGAACAGGAGGAACCGAGATGGACTACGATTACCTGGCTCAGTCCCTGGCTGCCCTGGCTGGGGTACCGGTAAGGCTCTACACGGACGGGAAGTTTGAACGTCTTTATCACCATACCAGGTTCAAACCCGACCTGGCTATTATGGAGGAGTCAAACATCTTCCAAAATCCGGGGAACGTCAGCTACTACATGGATGAAAACTTCCTCTACTACGGCCTGTTTCGTTCGGCAAAGGACAATGCCGCCCTGGTCATGGGACCGGTGGCCCAAGCTCCGGTAGACCGGACGCTGGCGGTGAAGATTCTGCGGGCTATGGGTGAAAGCGTAGGGCGGGCAGGGGAGCTGGCGGATTACTTTGCCGCCATACCCTCCTATCCGATGCGGAATTTTCTCCAGATCCTATGCACGGTGAACTATTTCCTGAATGGGGAGCAGATGGATGTGGGCCGGCTCCTGTTGACCGCGGAGAACGTATCCGCGCCATTGCCCGACGCCCCGGAGCGCCAGCTTCCCCGTACGGCCCACAATACCGATGAATTGGAAGCTCTTATGCTCTCCTATGTGGAGCATGGCCGGGTAGATGAGATTCAAAAACTTTTTCAGCTTCCTGTGGCGGGGCGGGCGGGTACCATGGCCGCCGACGCCTTGCGGCAGGAAAAAAACCTGGTTATCTGCACCGCCACTCTGGTTACCCGGGCAGCCATCCGAGGCGGGTTGGATAAGGCAACTGCGTTCTCCCTCAGCGACAGCTACATCCAACGGGCTGAACTTTTGGACGACTATACGGGGCTGGTACAGCTCAACGCCCGGATGCTGGAGGAGTTCGCCCGGCGGGTGGCGGATATCCGATGCGGCGGGGGAGGGTCCTCGCTGATCGGTGCGGTTCGGGAATACATCTTGCTCCACCTGGACGGAGCCATCACCACGCAGGATCTCTCCCGCGCTGTGGGCATGAACCGTACCTACCTGTGCAAACGCGTCCAGGAGGAGATAGGCATGACAATTAACCACTACGTTACCACGGTGAAAATGGACGAGGCCCGGCGTTTGCTGGAGGTCACAAAAAAATCCCCGGCGGAGATTGCCGGGGTATTGGGCTATTCTTCCCAAAGCTATTTCCAGCGTGTGTTCAAAAAGGTGGTGGGAGTGACACCGGGGAAATACCGGGCGGACGGGAAGCCGGATGGCCCAGCGTCCGGGTTCGACCTCATCGGCGTCGGGTAGAGCAGGAGCGCCCCTCCCCCAACGGGGGAGGGGCGCTGTTTTTGCTGTTTATCGTATGAAGCCGCCGTTAAACTCTTTTTGTACCTTGGCGACGGCGAGGAGCGAGATCACGATCCCGGCAAGCGAAACGCTGACTGAGACGATTACGACAGAGGGCGTTTCCCCCAATAAAGCGATTATCCCACTGAAAATCAGGGAACCGGTGAGCACAAACAACCCTTTTGAAAACGCTCTCCCATATTTTTTCTGATCCGCCTCTTTCACATGCGTCTGATGATAATCGTGAATTAAATTTGTGCTTCCCCGGTAGATTGCAATCGCAAAGCCGAGGGATAGCGCCGCCGCGGCAAACAGGATCATGGAATAAGCAAGCATATACATACCACCTTATCGTTATTCGCGGGGAAGAAAGACACTTTTTATTCGTCCGGAGTGGTTTGGGCGGCGTGCCGGGAGTAGACCGCTCCGGCGATCCCGGCGGAGGCAAGGGCCAGCGTTGTCCACAGCCAGCACCACGCGCCGGGGGCCAGCAGGGCCGCGGCAGCGGACACCGCCCCCGCCGCCGCGAAAGACCAGCCGCCGAACCGCTGGCATTTGCGCCAGACGGCCTCGTTTTTGACGCTCCACGGGGTGCGCAGGCCCATGGGCCCAGGCTTTTTTAGCTTGGGAATCCAGTTGCCCAGGGCGATGAGGCCGAGGCCGGTGACGGCGCAGAGAAGACGGTTCAGATCCAACGGGAGGTCAGGCAGGCGCTGGACCTGCCGGAAGTCTGCATAGAGGAAGTAGGCAAGCATGAGGTCGAATACAGCGAATTGGGCGATGTTGCCGATCATCCAGAGCAGCTCGGCGGTTTTTTCCGGCTGCTTGCGCCAGAGCCGCCCACAGGCCGTCCAAATAGCGCCATAGGGGACGAGGAAAGCGGGGAAGATCAGCGTCTCGTACTTGCTTCCCCAACGGTCCACTGTCCCCGCCGCGTTATAATGGGCCGGGATGCTGTCCGGCAGGAAGGGCAGCGCCGCCAGGGGCGCGGCCAGCGTCAGCAGGATCAGCAGGATGGAGACTGCATACAGCGTTTTCAGATGTTTGCCCACGATCCGCGCCTCCCCTCAGCTCGTCCAGCCACAAGACGGCCTCGTCCAGCACCGTCAAATCCAGCTCATAGTAGATGAAATTTTTCCGCCGGGTCTCGTAGATCAGCTCCGCCTCTTTCAGCTTTTTCAGGTGATAGGACAGGGCCTGGGGCGTCATGCCCACCGCCTGGGCCAGTTCGCCGGAGGAAATCCGGCCCCGCTTCAGGGTGGTGAGGATTTGCCGGCGGTTTTCGTCCGCCAGGGCGGACAAAATTTCAGGGATGGGCACGGCGGCGGCCTCCAATCTATTTCAGGATTTCTTGAAATAGATTGTAGCATGGGACGGCTAATGCTGTCAAGAACTATTTCAAAATTTTTTGAAATGTAATTTTTGGGCATACCGCCACTTGTAATTTGTCTCCGCAAGGAGTAAACTATCCGCACAGGCAGAGTAGGAGCGCGTGTGTAGAAGTGCCGGCGGGACGGGGAGTTGTCCGCCGGACGAAGGGCCGAAGGCCCGCAGTGCGCCCTCCGCATCCCGCTGCCGCATGGCGGAGTTGCGTCCTTGAGGCTTCCTTTGTGCGGCATACCCTTTTTGGGGCTGCCGAGACAACAAAGGAGGTCTTTTTTCATGGAACTTTTCAAAACGCCCTTCTCCCGCGCCTATTGGCAATACGCTGTGCGGGACTTCAAAAAGCCGCTCACCCTGGTGTTTTCCGCCCTGATGGTGGCCGCCTGCGTGGCGCTGTCTTTCCTGAAATCCATGCCGGTGGTGAACAACATCCGGGTGAGCTGGGGCTTTCTGGCCAGGGCTCTGTGCGCCCTGGTGGGGGGGCCGGTGAACGCCCTGGTGTTCGGCTTCGTGGAGGACACGGTGAGCTATCTGATGAACCCCACCGGGGGCTACAACCCCTTTTACATCTTCACCACTATGCTGGGGGTATTTACCTATTCGCTGTTCCTCTACCGCTCGGAGGTGACGCTGCTGAGGGTGTTCCTGGCCAAGCTGGCCACCAACCTGCAAAACGTGTTCATCGGCGGGCTGGGCACCTACCTGTGGTACTCCGGCGGCAAGGGCTATTGGGCCATTGTGGGCGGGAGCGCCATCAAGAACGCCATCCTGCTGCCGGTGCAGACGGTGCTGCTGGCGGCGCTGTTCGCGGCGCTGCTGCCCATTTTGCACCGCATGGGCTTCCTGCCCGACCAGGCGTCCCGGCTGCGGCTGTGGAAGCGCCCCGGCTGGCTGGGCCGGGAGGCGCAGGGCAAGGGAGAGGACGCCTACAGGGGGGACCCCTGGGAGGGCTGAGGGCCAAAACCGCATAACTTGTGACATGTCCGCATACCCTCCAAGCAGGGGTGCCGCCTCGCCGTCCGCCGGACGGCGGGGCAGGCAGCCCTCCCATGAGGGGGGATGCGGACATGGCATTTTTTAAGGCCCTGGGCGACTTTTTATGGGGCGGGCCGCTGCTGGCGGCGTTTTTGATCGCGGGCCTGTGGTACTCCTTTGCCACCGGATTCTTTCCCATCTTTGGGGTGGGTATTTGGTGGAAAACCACGGTGGGCTCCCTGTTTAGGAAAAAGAAGGACGGGAAGGAGGGCCGGGGCGTCACCCAGCTCCAGGCGCTGTCCACCGCCCTGGCGGCCACCATCGGCACCGGCTCCATTGCGGGGGTGGCGGCGGCCATCGTCTATGGCGGGCCGGGATCGGTGTTCTGGATGTGGATCTCAGCGCTGCTGGGCATGGCGGTGAGCTGTGGGGAAAAGACGCTGGCGGTGCGCCACCGGGAGAAGGGCCCGGACGGCCGCTGGCAGGGCGGCCCTATGGAGTACATAAAAAACGGCCTGCGCCTGCCGGGGCTCGCCAAGGTGTTTGCCCTGTTCTGCGTGGCGGAGACGCTGGCGGGGGGCAATCTGGCCCAGGCCAACTCCATCGCTGCCTCGCTCAACGCCGCGGCCGGGGCGGACCGCCGGGTGGTGGGGGTGGTATTGGCCGTGGTGACGGCCATCGTGCTGGCGGGGGGGATCAAGCGCATTGGAAGGCTGTGCGAGCTGCTGGTGCCCGCCATGGCCCTGCTGTTCATCGGGAGCGGGGTGGCGGTCATCGCGGTAAACTGGCAGGCGGTGCCCGAGGCGTTCCGGCAGATTGTCTCCTACGCCTTTTCCCCCCGGGCGGCGGCCGGGGGATACGCCATGGGGACGGCCCTGCGGTACGGCGCGGCCCGGGGGGTATTCACCAACGAGGCGGGGCTGGGCATGTCCGCCATCGCCCACGCCTGCGCCGACGTGGAGGAGCCGGCTGAGCAGGGCATGTGGGGGATTTTCGAGGTGTTTTTCGCCACCATGATCATCTGTACCGTCACCGCCCTGGTAATCCTCACCTCCGGGGTGTACGACCCCGTGGAGGCGCTGGCCCTGGTGGAAGGCGGCGCGGTGCCCGATGGGATGCGGGGCGCGCCGCTGGCGGCGGCGGGGTTTGCCGCCCTGTTCGGGGAGGCGGGGGAGTGGATCGTCTCAGTGAGCCTGACGCTGTTTGCCTTCACCTCCCTCATCGGCGCGGGCTACTATGGGCGGCGGGGGATGGAAACCCTCACCGGTTCCCGCTGGGCCATGGGGCTGTACCGGGCGGCGTTCCCGGTGTGCATCCTGCTGGGCGCGGTGGGGGATATGGCCGCGGTGTGGCAGCTGGTGGACGCATTCAACGGCCTGCTGGCGGTGGTAAACCTGCCGGCGCTGCTGCTGCTGTCGCCGGAGGCGGTCTACCTGCTGCGCGCCTGGCTGGAGAAGCGCAGGGCGCGGGCAGCCGCCGGGGGATAAATGACGAATGTCCGGGGGCTGTCAGCCCCCGGACACGTCGTATTTCTGGATAAAGGCGGGTACATTGCTGAAATCAGCCAGCCGCGCCTTGAGCTGTTCATGGTTCCAGTCCCACCAGCGGATGCGCAGCAGGGCGTCGACGGTATCCCGGTCATACCGCCAGCCCAGGCGCCGGGCGGGGACGCCGCCCACGATCTCGTAGGGGGCCACGTCATGGGTAACAACCGCCCCCGCGCCCACCACCGCGCCGTCCCCCAGGGTCACGCCCCCCATGACCACCGCGTTGTGGCCGATCCACACATCGTTTCCGGTGGCCACCGGACGGGCTCTCCGCCATTCGATGATAGACGGGTCGTCGTCCCCCAGGCCGTAGTGGGCCGCCCGGTAGGTGAGGTGGTGGGCGGCCGCCCGGTCCCGCATGGGGTGGTTCACCGGGTTGATGCGCGCTCCGGTGGCGATGGAGTTGAATTTGCCCAGGGCGGCGAAGATCACGTCGTTGGAGCCGAACAGGTAGGTGTAGTCGCCGAAGCGGGTCTCCTCCGCGACGCAGTGGTCGCCCAGCTCCACGTAAGCGCCGAAGACGCAGTTTTTCACCACACAGGTGGGGTGGATGAGCGGCTCGTCCGGCCGCAGGGTTTTGGTGAAGTCCAGCATGGTATTCTCTCCTGTCCGGGTGGCGTCAGGGGGACAGCCGCCCTAAAATGCGGGCCATCAGGGCCACGCGGCGGAAGGGGGTCATGAGGTAGAGCCCGTCGGTATAGGGGGCGAGTTCCCCAGCGATCCGGACGGATATCCGCACGGCCAGTTCCTCCGCCTCCTCCCGGTCCTTGCCCTGGTACAGGGCGGCGAGCTCGGGGCCGATGCGCATACCGGCGATCTCATTGTTGAGGAAGCAGGCGTTTTTATAGCTGACCACAGGGTAGATGCCGCCCAGAATTTTCCCTCTCAGCACATCCCGGGCCGCCTTCAGGTTGCCCAGCGCCTCTCTGGACAGCACGGGCTGGGTCAAAAAGCCGGAGACCCCGCTTTCCTCCTTTTCCCGGGCCAGGCGGAGCTGCACGTCAAAATTGGCGGCGTTCACATTCAGCGCGGCGAAGATGCGGAAGGGGGTGCGGAACAGCTCGTCATTGAGGCTGCTGACATACCGCGCCAGCTTCCGGGAGTTGAAATTGTACACGCTTTTCACCGCGTCCCGGTCCTGGGAGGGGATGGGGTCGCCCGTGACCAGCAGCACGTTGTGCACCCCCTCCATGCTTAGCCCCAGTAGCAGGGCTTTGGTGGCGTTCAGGTTCCGGTCGCGGCAGGTGAGGTGGGGCAGGGGCTCCACCCCCAGCTCCCGGCGGAGCTTGCAGGCCAGCAGGGAGCTGTCCGCCCGGGGCCGCCCGATAGGGCAGTCCGCGATGGTGACGGCGTCGGCCCCCGCGGCGTCCAGAGCGCGCACCCCCTCCAGGAAAAAGGAGATATCATCGTCCGCCGGGGGGTCCAGCTCTACGGCGATCACCCGCTCCCCCCGGTCCAGCTTGTCCGCCAGGGTGTTGGCGCTGGGAGCGGGGCGGGGGATGGGTTTTGCGGCGGGCTTTGGGGCGGAGGGACGGGGGGCCCGCGCCAGGGCCGCGGCGGCGTGGGCGATGTGGTCCGGGGTGGTGCCGCAGCAGCCGCCCACGATGGCCGCGCCTGCCTGGGCGATCTGGGCCAATTTTTCCCCAAAATAGTCCGGCGCGCCCTGGTAGGCCGTCCGCCGTCCCAGTACCGTGGGGTACCCGGCGTTGGGCATGACGGACAGCGCCTTGCCGCCCAGAATGCTGAGGTCCAGCCCTCTGACATACTCCAGCAGGTGGTGGGGGCCGGATACGCAGTTGAAGCCCACCCCGTCTACGCCGGGGAGGGCGGCGGCGCGGCGGAACAGCTCCGCCCCGGAGCGCCCCTCCCGGGTGGAGCCGTCAAAGGCCACGGCGAAGGAGACGATGAGACAGCCCTGGGGGCAGTGCTGCATCATATATCTTGCAAGATCCGCCACGCCGTCGTCGGTGGGCAGGGTTTCCAGCAGGAAGTTGTGTACCCCCTGGGCCAGAAACAGCTCCGCCTGGCGGCGGTAGCATTCGCCGCGGCTGAGCTGCGCCCCCTCGGGGGCGGGGCCCAGGTCGGCGAACACATACGCCCCGTAGGGCGCGGCGCAGTCCATGGCGAGGCGGCAGGCGGCCTCGATGATCCGCCCTGCCAATTCCTCCCGGCCTTGGGCCAGATCCACCCCGGCGGTGAAGGTGTTGGTCTTAACGGCCCGGCAGCCCGCGTCCAGGTAAGCCCGGTGGATGGCGGCGACCTCCTCCGGCGCGGTGAGATTTGCCAGCTCGCACCGCTGGTCGGCCCGGCCGGGGAGGGCGGCGAAGCAGGTGCCCATGGCCCCGTCGAACAGCAGTGTGCCGCCCCCGCGCAGGTATGTGCGCGCATCTGTCATCCCAGCACCGCCTTTGCGATGTCCACCGACTGTCGGGCGTCCTTGGCGTAGTAGTCCGCGCCGATTTTTTGGGCGTATTCCGGCGTCACCACCGCGCCCCCCACCCACACCACCGGAGGATGGGGCAGCGTTTTGAGCTGCCGCACGGTCTCCTCCATGGCGGGCAGGGTGGTGGTCATCAGGGCGGACAGGCCCACCAGGCCCACGCCGCCGTCCTTCACGGCCTGCGCCACCGTCTCCGGCGGCACGTCCCGCCCCAGGTCCAGAACGTCGTAGCCGTAGTTTTCCAGCACGGTTTTGACGATGTTTTTGCCGATGTCGTGGATATCCCCCTGGACGGTGGCCACGATGATGCGGCCTTTTTTCACCGGAGCGCCCCCCGTGCGGGCCAAGGCGGCGCGGACGGCCTCAAACACGGCCTGGGCCGCTTGGGCGGCGCTGAGCAGCTGGGGCAGGAACACGGTCCCCGCCTCATAGCCATCCCCCACCCGGTCCAGGGCGGGGATCAGCCGGTTTTCAACCAGGGACAGGCCGTCCTGGGCCTCCAGCGCGGCGGCTGCCAGCCGCCCCGCGTCCGCCTTCAGCCCCCGTGCGACGGCGTCCTCTAAGGTCAGCTCCGGCCCCGGTCCGGCAGGGGCGGCGGCAGAGGCCCCGGCGAACCGTTCCACATAGGCGCGGCATTGCATGTCCTCCCCGGACAGTACCCGGAACGCGGCCACCGCGTCCATCATCTCCCGCTGGTTGGGGTTGATGATGGGCAGGGTGAGCCCCGCCGCCAGGGCTTGGATGAGGAAGTTCTGGGTGATAAGCGCCCGGTTGGGCAGGCCGAAGGAGATGTTTGACACCCCCAGCACCGTCTGGAGCCCCAATTCCTCCCGGACGGAGCGCATGGCTTTCAGCGTTTCCATCCCCTGCTCCTGCTGGGCGGAGACGGTGAGGGTGAGGCAGTCAATCCACACGTCCTCCGCGGGGATGCCGCGGTCCAGCGCCGCAGCCAGGATGCGTTTGGCAATGTCCACCCGGCCCTGGGCCGTCTGGGGGATGCCGCCTTTGTCCAGAGTCAGCCCCACCACGGACGCGCCGTATTTTTTCACGATGGGCAGGATACGGGCCAGTACAGCGGGGTCGCCGTTCACCGAGTTGACCGCCGCCTTGCCGTTGTACACCCGAAGCCCGGCCTCCAGCGCGTCCGGGTTGGAGGAATCCAGCTGGAGGGGCAGGGAGACGGCGGATTGCAGCTTTTTAACCACTTTGGGCAGCATGGAGACCTCGTCCACCCCGGGAAAGCCCACGTTTACGTCCAGGATGTCCGCCCCGGCATCCTCCTGCTGGACGGCCACATCCAGGATATAGTCCAAGTCCCCTTCCAGCAGGGCTTGCTGGAAACGTTTTTTGCCGGTGGGGTTGACCCGCTCGCCGATCACCCGCACCCCGCGCAGGGGGAGGGGGGTGGTGGGGGTGCACACAAAGCCAGCGGCGTCATACGTCCGGGGGACGGGGGTTTTGCCCTTCAACACCCCGCAGAGCTGCCGGATATACTCCGGCGAGGTGCCGCAGCAACCGCCGAAGATGGTTACGCCGGCCTCCAGGCAGGGGAGGAGGGCTGCGGCGAATTCCTCGGGGCCCATATCGTAGTGCCCGTCCACCGGGTCGGGCAGGCCGGCGTTGGGCTTGGCGATGACGGGCAGGCGGGTGTTTTTGCACAGCTCGCGGAGCAGGGGGGCCAGCTTGTCCGGCCCTAACGAGCAGTTCAGGCCGATGGCGTCCGCGCCCAGGCCCTCCAGCGTCCGGGCCATGGCGGGCACGGTGCAGCCGGTGAAGGTGCGCCCGTCCTCCTCAAAGGACATGGTGACGAGGACAGGAAGCTTGGTGTTCTCCTTCACCGCCAGCAGGGCGGCCTTGGCCTCGTACAGGTCGGTCATGGTCTCGATGGACACCAGGTCCGCCCCGGCCCGCTCCCCGGCCACGGCCACCTCCCGGAACAGCTCGTAGGCCCGCTCAAACGTGAGGCTGCCCATGGGCTCCAGCAGTTCGCCCAGAGGGCCCACGTCCAGGGAGACTTTGACGTCCGTCCCGGCGGCGGCCTGCTTGGCGACGGCCACGGCGGCGGAGACCACCCGCTCCACGGTATAACCGGTCCCCGCCAGCTTGGGGGCGCTGGCCCCGAAGGTGTTGGCGCAGATCACCTGGCTGCCTGCCGCGATATACTCCCGGTAGATGGCGCGCAGCAGTTCCGGGTTTGTGAGGTTGAGCAGCTCCGGCTTGCCGCCGGGGGGCAGACCCCTTTGCTGCAAAACGGTGCCCATGGCCCCGTCCAGGATTACGATCCCATCGGATAAAAAGTCAAACTCCACAATGCGTTCCCTCCTTGCGGAATAAGCAGGTATCTTGCAAGATGCAAAATCTACAGCCCCGGATGCGGGCGGGCTGGGGGGTGCAGGACAGGCCGATCACCGCCGTCACCGACTTCACCGGGTTCATCAGCAGGCTTTGGGTGACGGTGAGGCCCATCCGCCGCCCGGCGTCCAGGGCGGCGCAGATGCCGGGCTGGGCGTCCAGGGGCAGGTCGCCGTAGCCGGGGCTGAAGCGGTCGGTGAGGTATTTCCCGGGAAACCGGGCGGCAATCTCTGCCTGGGCGGCGTCGCAGCCCGCCTCTACCAGGGCGCTGCCCAGGGCGTCCAGCAGGACGGCGCGGGCCATGTCTCTGGCTTGGGCGGCCAGCAGCAGCGCGTCAAACCGGCTGCCCAGGGTGCAGGCCAGCAGCACCGCCTGATTGCACTGGGCCAGCATACGCCGGGCGGAAGCCCCGGCCAGCTCCACCCCCGCGCCGGGGAGGCGGACGCGGTCCCCCGAGAGCTCCACGGGGTAGGCCCGGTAGGCGTACCTTGGCTGAACCGCGGCGGACAGGCCGTCCGCAACCTGCTGTGCCTGGCGGAGCAGGTCCGGGGGCGGGTTGGCCGCGCCTAAGTAGCGCAGCGCCTCGCGCACGTCAGGGGCCGTCATGGCCGTCCCCGCCGGTGCGCACGCCCTGCCGGATCTCCCGGATGTCGTAGGGCACGGTCTGGTATACGCAGTAGTTCAGCCAGTTGGTATACAGCAGGTGGGCGCAGGAGCGCCAGCGCACCATGGGTTCCCGGCCGGGATCGCCGCCGGGGAAATAGTGCCGGGGCGGCTGGATGTCCACCCCCGCGGCCACATCCCGGCGGTATTCTTTCAGCAAGGTGTCCCGGTCGTACTCCGCATGGCCCATGAGAAAGACCTGGCGGCATTGGGGGCTTTTGACGGCGTACACCCCCGCCTCCTGGGAATCGGACAGGATTTTCAGCCCGGGCACGGCCTCGATGTCCTCCCGGTCCACGGTGGTGTTCCGGGAGTGGGGCACCCAAAAAGTGTCGTCAAAGCCCCGGAACAGGATGAAATTGCGCTCCAGGACAGTGTGCTGGAACACGCCGAACAGCTTTTCCGGCAGGGGGTGCTTGGGGATGCCGTAGTGATAGTACAGCCCCGCCTGGGCCCCCCAGCAGATGTGCAGGGTGGAGTGGACGTGGGTTTTGCTCCACTCCATGATCCGGCACAGCTCCGGCCAGTAGTCTACCTCCTCGAAAGGGAGATGCTCCACCGGCGCGCCGGTGATGACCAGGCCGTCGAAGTTGCGCTCCGCCACCTCGTCAAAGGTCTTGTAAAAAGATAGCATATGCTCCTGGGAGGTGTTGCGGGAGATATGCCCGGCGGGGGCGATAAGCTCCAGCTCGATTTGCAAAGGGGTGTTGCCCAGCACCCGGGCCAGCTGGGTCTCGGTGTCCACCTTGGTGGGCATCAGGTTGAGCAGCAGGATTTGCAGCGGGCGGATATCCTGGGTGATGGCCCGGGTCTCCGTCATGACGAAAATGTTTTCCTGTAGGAGGGTCTGGGTGGCGGGAAGCCTGTTTGGAATTTTGATGGGCATGGGAACATCTCCTTGGGCCCCGCGGGAGGGCGGGGCGGTTCAATGTAATCTCTCATTATAAGGGAAAACGGGGGGAAAATCAACGGTAAAACCGCGCAGAAAATGATTGACAAGCCGGGGGACAGGGTTTATAATTCAATAAACCAATTAAATGGATGGGTTTTTCGCTTGGGAACAGCCATCCAGAGTGCAGAGGTGTTGCATGATGGGCAAGTATCAGTTTGAGACGATGCAGCTTCACGTGGGCCAGGAGCGGCCCGACCCCGCCACCGATGCGCGGGCCGTGCCCATCTACCAGACTACGTCCTATGTGTTTGAGAGCTCCGCCCGGGCCGCCGCCCGGTTTGACCTGTCCGAAGGGGGCAATATCTACGGCCGGCTGACGAACCCCACTCAGGAGGTGCTGGAAAAGCGGATTGCCGCCCTGGAGGGGGGCGCGGCCGCCCTGGCCACCGCCTCCGGCGCGGCGGCCATTACCTACGCCATCCAGGCCCTCGCCCAGTCCGGTGGGCATATCGTGGCCCAGAAAACCATCTACGGCGGGACCTATAACCTGCTGGCCCATACCCTGGCCCAGTTCGGCGTCAGCACTACCTTTGTGGACGCCCACGACCTGGGAGAAGTGGAAGGGGCGATCCGGCCCAGCACCAAGGCGGTGTACCTGGAGACGCTGGGCAACCCCAACTCCGACATACCTGACATCGATGCCATCGCGGCCATCGCCCATGCCCGTGGCCTGCCCCTGGTGATCGATAATACTTTCGGCACCCCATACCTCATCCGGCCCATTGAGCACGGCGCGGATATCGTGGTCCATTCCGCCACCAAATTCATCGGCGGCCACGGTACTGCCTTGGGCGGCATTATTGTGGACGGGGGGTCCTTCGATTGGAAGGGGTCGGATAAGTTCCCCGCCCTGGGCCAGCCCAACCCCAGCTACCATGGGGTGTGCTTCGCGGACGCCGCCGGCCCTGCCGCCTTTACGGCCTATGTCAGGTCGGTGCTCCTGCGGGACACCGGGGCGGCCATCTCGCCCTTTAACGCTTTCCTGCTGCTCCAGGGGGTGGAGACCCTCTCCCTGCGGCTGGAGCGCCATGCGGAAAACACCAAAAAAGTGGTGGAATTCCTGGAAAAGCACCCCAAAGTAGACAGGGTAAACCATCCGTCCCTGCCCGGCCACCCGGATCACGCCCTGTATGAGAAGTACTTCCCCCGCGGCGGCGCGTCCATCTTTACCTTTGAGGTCAAGGGGGGGCAGGCGGAGGCCCACCGGTTTATCGACCACCTGGAGGTGTTTTCCCTGCTGGCGAACGTGGCGGACGTGAAGTCGCTGGTTATCCACCCGGCCACCACCACCCATGCCCAGCTCACGCCGGAGGAGCTGGCCGACCAGGGGATCCGGCCCAACACAATCCGTCTGTCCATTGGCACGGAGCACATCAATGATATCCTCACTGACCTGGAGCAGGGGCTTGCCGCTGTTTGAGCGGGCTGCGCGGCGGGGGTTCCCAAGAAAGACAACAGCGGGGCGGCTCTTTTGAGCCGCCCCGTCCGCGTATTAGTTTGAGTTTGAGCCGTGCAGCTGTCCGGATACAAAGTCGAATAGCTTTGTTTTAAAGGTTTTGTTTTCGTTCAGTGCCGCAAAGATGCGGTTGATCATATCCTTGGGCGGCTCGCCCTGCTGGGCGGGCAGGCGGATGGGCAGGAGGAAACGCATGGTCACGCCGCCCGCTTTTCGGGCCCAGACGTTGCCAATCAATTCCTCCCGGTTGGCCGAGTTTTCGCCGTACTCCACAAGAACGTCTACGATCATGCTGCTGTCGATCTGCAAGGCGGTAGCGGGCAGTTTGAACGTAAAGCTGTTGACCATGGAGATTTCCGTCTCCACCAGGTTAGGGTAGCGGGGCTCCTCGGCGTACTCGGTTCGGATTCGCTCAGCCATGCGGGAGGCGAATTCGCGCTGTTCGACCGCATTCGCAGACCGGACCATGCGCTTCCCGCAGTTGGGGCATCGGTCCTGCCCGCAGGTCCAGCTGAACAAAGAGCTGCAGTTATCACAGACGTACACCATTTACGATCACCAGTTTTATTATAACAGCGGCGGCCCCTGGTTTCAAGCGTACAGATAGTAGAAATATGGTGCATGCTTTTTGTACAACACCGCTAAAATAAGGGCCTCGGCGCGGGAAGCTCTGCCGTTTAAAGGAAGTTGGGGCCCCGCAAAGCCGCCCGAAGGGGGAGCGGCGCGATGGGCGCGCCCTGGCGCTTGAAAAAAGTCGGAGCAAGCGATATAACGCTTGCTCCGACATGGCACCCACGAGACGATTCGAACGTCCGACCCTTCGCTTAGGAGGCGAATGCTCTATCCCCTGAGCTACGTGGGCGTATCGGGCGGGCCTGCTTGGAAAGCAAAGCCTATTGTACCTAATTTTTCGCTCCCTGTCAATGCGGCGCGGGGAAAAAATGCCCTTTTTTAAATGGGCGCCGCCAGCCGCGCCCGATGAGGAGCGGGATGGGCATGTGCGGCGGCCCATCCCGCCGGAGGAATTGAAGGGATGGAGCATAAAACTATTGCAATTCGCGGAAAGCGGGGATATAATAATAAGCCGTGTTTCAAGGAAAATCCAGATTTAGATAGAGGGTACTGATATGCGAAATGAAAAGTTGAGGAACATCGCCATTATTGCCCATGTCGACCACGGAAAGACCACGTTGGTGGACGAGATGCTCAAACAGGGCGGGATTTACCGGGAGAACCAGGCCACCGTGGAGCGGGTCATGGACTCCAACGACCTGGAGCGGGAGCGGGGCATCACCATCCTGGCGAAAAATACTGCGGTGCACTACAAGGACACCAAGATCAACATCGTGGACACCCCGGGCCACGCCGATTTCGGCGGCGAGGTGGAGCGCATCTTGAAGATGGTCAACGGCGTCATACTGCTGGTGGATGCCGCCGAGGGCCCCATGCCCCAGACCCGGTTTGTGCTGTCCAAGGCGCTGGAGCTGGGCCACAAGGTCATTGTGGTGGTGAACAAGATCGACCGCCCCGACCAGCGCATCCACGAGGTCATGGACGAGGTGCTGGAGCTGCTGCTGGATCTGAACGCCACCGACGAGCAGTTCGAGTCCCCCACCCTGTTCTGCTCCGGGCGGCAGGGCACCGCCAGTTACTCCCCCGACCATCCGGGGACGGATCTGGTGCCCCTGTTTGAGACCATCCTGGACTATATCCCCGCTCCGGACTGCGACCCGGAGGCCCCCTTCCAGATGCTGGTGTCATCCATCGACTACAATGAGTTTGTGGGCCGCATCGCCGTGGGCCGCATCGAGCGGGGCGCCGTGAAGCAGAACCAGGAGATCGTGGTGTGCAACTACCACAAGCAGGACGAGCCCCCCAAGAAGGCCAAGGCCACCGCCCTGTATACCTTCGACGGGCTGGCCCGCACCCCCGTCACCGAGGCCAGGGCCGGGGAGATCATCGCCATGAGCGGCATCGGGGACATCACCATCGGGGACACCGTTTGCGCCCCCGCCGCCCCCGAACCCATAGAGTTCGTGAAGATCTCCGCCCCCACCCTGGAGATGACCTTCTCCGTCAACGACTCCC
>CAJULZ010000036.1 GCA_910587205.1 uncultured Oscillospiraceae bacterium | reverse complement strand
GGGAAGCAGCCCCCTGGACGGTTTCCCCATGCGCCCCAGAGCGAAAAGGAGAGAAACGATATGACAAAACCAGTGCTGTCCATCGGCATCATCTTTAAAAATGAGATCCGCTGCATTGAGCGGTGCCTAAAATCCCTCCAGCCTTTGCGGGAGGCCATTCCCTGCGAGCTTGTGATGGCGGACACCGGTTCCGAAGACGGCAGCCGGGCCGTGGCGGAGCAATACGCGGATATTCTGTTCGATTTTCCCTGGATCAACGATTTCTCCGCGGCCAGGAATGCGGTGATGGACCGGTGCTCCGGGGCATGGTACATGAGCATCGACTGCGACGAGTGGCTGGACGCGGACTTTGCGCAGCTGCTCCAATTTCTTGCCGTGGCGAAAGAGGGGGATAACTATGCCGCGGTGACGATCCGCAACTATAAATCGGAACAGCTGGAAAACGGCGGGATGTATGGAGATTTCAGCACAGGGCGTTTGATGCGGATGTCTACTGGGATACGGTATACCGGGCTGATCCACGAGCGATGGGATATGGGCAGCGCGTCCATAAGTCTGCTGGAAAGGGTCATTTTTCACCATGACGGATATGTGTACGCTGATGCGGAAGCGGCAAAGGTAAAGACTGAACGCAATATGGGCTTGCTGAAGCAGGAGTTGGAGAACGATCCGGACAGCCTGCTACTGTTGATGCAGTGTATTGAATCCGACGGCGGCGAGACGCCGGAGTACACCGACTATGTCTACCGGGGGGTAGAAGGGGTCAAGGAAAAGCGGCAGGGATGGCAGATGTTTGGCGCGTCGATTATCCGGCACGCAGTAATGGCGGCCACGGTGAAAAATTTGCCGGAGCTGGACGAATGGATTGCCATGGCGGAGGAATGGTTCCCGGACTCCGTGTTTACCCGGATTGACGTACAATACCTGGCCATGGGGCAGCGCTTCAATAAAGAGGACTACCTGGGGGCGATTTGCCGGGGGGACGCCTACTTCCGCGCGATGGAGGACTTTAAGGCGGGAAACTATAACCGTACGGATCTGCTTTGCGGGACGCTGGGAATGGACGGGAAATTCTGGCGGCAGAGCGCCCAGCTGTTCATGGCGGCGGCATACCTGATGGAGCGGCAGCCGGAGCAATGCCTGGAGCTCTTGCGAGGGCTGGACGCAACCATTATGGACATGAAACAGGTGAAGGACTCCGTGCGGAATTTTACCCACCTGTACAGCCGGTCCATGCTGGATACCGAGCCGGTGCTCACCGCTTTCTGGGACAGCCTGACCACGCCGAAGCCCTCCCAGGAAAAGGCGGACGCCCGGAAGGCGGAGTTTATCCGCCTGGCCTGCGATGTGTTCCACCCGGTTTACCGGGACGGAGAGACACGGGAAGGAGATTTCTGCCGCCATGCCTACGGGGTGTTTCTCCCGCTGGCGGGGAAATGTGTTTTGGGGGACGCGGCCAGGATGCTGGAGACGAGGGAACCGGCCCAGCTGGAGGCGCTCCTGGCCGGGCTGGACGATTTGGAAACGCTGCCGCCCTACGTGCTGACGCATGCGCTGCGCTGTGGTGCGGAATTCCCGCTGCCGGGGCGGCCGCTGGCGATTGAGAAGATGGACGCGTTTATTTCCGGCATTGCCAAGGAGGAAGGGGAGCTGTTTGCCCTTGTGCGCCAGGCGGCAGAGAATATTCCGGATCATGCGCAGGGGCTTGCGTGGGTCCGGGGGTTGTGTATGGCGGCGCTGAAGGCATGCGAGTGGAAAAAAGAAGATGAGGAGCCCGGCCTGTTCCTGGCCCGGACGTTTGCCAGGGTAGAAAGGATGTATTTGCCGCTATGCTACGCGCCGGGGGCGCTGGATGGGGAGAACCTGTTTCTGCTGCCGCCCATGCACCGGTTCGGCTGGTACTGCGCCCAGGCGTTCGACGTGCTGGACGGCGGGGACGCGGCGGGATATGTGCGGCTGCTGCGGGAAGGGCTGCGGGTCTGCGAGGGCGTGAAGGACATGGTGGAGTTCCTGCTGAACAACACGCCGGAGTTAAACGCCCCATCCGATGAGCTCAAGGCAATGGCGGAACAGATCCGGGCGGTGCTGGCAAATTTCTCCCCAGACGATCCCGCGGTGGCGGCGCTGAAGCAGAGCGAAGTGTATCAGAAGGTAGCTTATCTAATTGAGCAGACTGATTAATGGCGCAAAGGCACTATATAAACGGTTTTTAGAAAGCAGGAGTTCATGTTGATTATCATGGCGGCAGATTATGTTGGATACCATATAGTCAATTTTTTGTGTTCAAGGCATGAAAAAATTGAGGTTTTTATATACGATCCCGATGATAGAGGTAATTATAATAAGCGGATGATTGATTTGGTAAAATCGTCAGGTTCGGGCACAAGAATTTATTCATATCAAGAATTAAAAAGCCTAGAGCTGATGAAAAGCATCCAAAGTCTTACCATTGATTTTGGTGTGCTTGCGTGGTGGCCATATATTATTCCAAAAGAAATTATCCAATTGACAAAACGGGGTTTTGTCAATCCTGATTCCAATTCTTGATGCTGATGAGAATACAATTGAATTCCTTCGCCCAATTACAGCCGATTTTTATAGGACAATTCCTAATTGCGTGCAATTGCTTGACCGCTGGCGGGCAGATAACCCGACACTTTCACCGTCCAGATTCCCGATTACGCATGAGCGGACCCGCCGGTGGATCATGGATTTGATCATCAATAATGATAGACGGATCCTGTTTATGCTGCAAAATTTGAAAGGCCAGTATATCGGGCACATTGGATTTACAAATATTGATTCAGAACAGCATTCTGCCGAAGTCGATATGGTTTTGCGGGGGGAACCGACAGAGCCCGCACGATTCATGCACTATGCAATGGAAACGCTCGTTGAATGGGGAAAACAAGAACTGCTGTTAGAGCATATTGATTTGGTGGTTTTGCCCCACAATAAATGCGCAATATCCTTTTATTCTCGGTGCGGCTTTCATAATGATGGATTTATACCGCTTATAAAATGTGAGGCCAACAATGAAATCAGTTGGGAACGCTGCCCAAAATCTATGTCTGCATCTGAATTCTATTTTATCCATATGACTTTATGCTGAAAATAAAAGTATTTATGTGATTGTTTTAATCCGATCTGAGGATAACGCATGAGGATGTTGCATCTATGTTTTCAGTACCGTAGATGGGGGGATTTGTATGTACGAAGAAAGCAGGCTGATCGTAATAGATACGACCCAGATGTCTGCACCAACAGAGACAGATGACCTGTACCATTCCCGGGAGAATGCCTATTCAACTGTGCTTGAAGGCGAATCGGAGGTAACAATTCTTGTAATTGCCTATAACCGCTTGGAAAAGACAAAGCGGTGTGTAACATCCATATTGGAGCATACAGATGGCGTTAATTACGAGCTTTTGTTAATTGACAATGGCTCAGGAGACGGTACTTTAGAATATTTTCAGTCCGTCCAGCATCCCCGCAAACGGATCATCCGTATTACAAAAAACCTGGGTTCGCAATACGCATTGAATCTGGCCCTGCGCCTGTTTTCCGGACGATATTTTGTGCAGGTCACAAACGATGTGATCGTGACAAAGAATTGGCTGTCCAACCTTATGCGTTGCATGAAATCGGATTCCAGAATCGGTATGGTATCCCCAGGTTCCTCAAATATCAGCAACCTGCAGGAAATATCACTGCCCTTTTCCAATTACGAAGAAATGCAAAAGAAAGCGGCAGCCTACAATCAGAGCAACCCGCGGAAGTGGGAGGAACGGCTCAGACTTATGACCGTAATCCTGCTGGTTAAGCGGGAGGTGATTGAGGTGACGGGCATGATTGACCGGGGCTTCTATCATGATTTTGGTGATGACGATTTCAGCGTCCGGGTACGCCGGGCTGGGTACAAGCTGATGCTGTGCATGGATACTTTTGTCCATCATGACCATGACTTCCGAAGCGGCGAAGACAAGGATCAGGAGAAGTTTCGGATTTCCCTTGAAAAGGGCAGAAAAAACTTTAACGACAAATATCACGGTTTAGACAGCTGGTCTGATATGACCAACTATGAAGGATATCTGCCGCATCTTTTCCCCAATGGGATCCTCCCGTCCGCTCCAAGTATCTTAGGTGTGGATGTTCGTTGTGGACTGCCAATTCTGCAAATAAAAACCGAACTTCGTCATTCTGGTATTATGAACACAAGCACATCCGCCTTCACCACAGAGGCGAGATACCTTTATGATTTGCAGACAGTATGTGACGAAACCGTCTGCGACCGAATAGGGCGGATTTCTGATTTCTTGGAATACCGAAGCTTTGACTACATTGTCCTGGGAAATCCCGTCAACACATATGCGGAATTCCCGAGGCTCCTGCGAAACCTTCTACGGGCACTGCACCCCAGTGGGGCACTGTTTTTGAAATTGAGGAATACACAGGATATCCTCTCCTATTTGACAATGTTCGGGTATACGTTCCCTTTGGAGGATTTTGTAACGCAGATTACGTTGGAGCAGTTCAACCAGTCGCTTCAGCTGCTCAAGGTTCAAAACTGCAATATACTGAATATTCCCCACCAGGTGGATCCGAACTCGCAGGAGACGGTTTTTAAGGCCCTGGAACAAAGCAAATTGACCGATGATGTCCAACAGGCTTTTAATAAACTGATGGTCAAGGAATATGCGTATTGTATCATAAAATAAGGAGCGCGGAGCCTATGAAAGTTATCATCCTGGCCGGCGGCCTGGGCACCCGCATCAGCGAGGAGAGCTACCTAAAGCCCAAGCCCATGATCGAGATCGGCGATCAGCCCATCCTGTGGCACATCATGAAGTACTACTCCAGCTTCGGCTTCCACGATTTCATCATCTGCTGCGGCTACAAGGGCCACGTCATCAAAGAATACTTCGCCGACTACTACCTCCACCGTTCCGACGTGACCTTCGACTTTTCCGACCAGAACCGCGTGACTGTCCATCAGAACGTGGCCGAGCCCTGGCGGGTGACCCTGGTGGACACCGGGCTGATGACCCAGACCGGCGGGCGGGTGAAACGGGTGCAAAAGTACATTGGGGACGAGCCCTTCATGCTCACCTATGGCGACGGGGTGGGTGATATTGACCTGAACGCCCTGCTGGCCCAGCACCAGGCCTCCGGCAAAATCGTGACCCTCACTGGTATCCAGCCGGGGGGGCGCTTTGGTGTGCTGGATGTGGACGGTCAGACCGTCACCGGGTTCCGGGAAAAGGCCAAGGAGGACGGCGGCTGGATCAACGGCGGGTTTATGGTTTTGGAGCCAGAAGTCTTTACCCGGCTCGGCGGCGACAGCTGCGTCCTGGAGCGGGAGCCGTTGGAGGGCCTCGCCCAGGAGGGGTGGCTGGGGATCTACCGGCACAACGGCTTCTGGCAGTGCATGGATACCCAGCGGGACAAAACCAGGTTGGAGGAGCTGTGGCAAAACGGGGACGCGCCGTGGCGCGTATGGTGATGGGCATGGAACAACTGGAATTTTACCGCGGCAAGCGGGTGTTTCTCACGGGCCACACTGGCTTCAAGGGCTCCTGGCTGTGCGCCATCCTGACCATGGCGGGGGCGCAGGTGACGGGCTACGCCCTGCCCCCGGCCAGCCCCAGCCTTTACGAGCTGCTTCACCTGGACGAAAAGCTGGACAGCGTATATGGAGACGTCCGGGATTTGGACAGGCTATGGGAGGCGTTTGAACAGGCGCGGCCGGAAATTGTGTTCCATTTGGCTGCCCAGCCCATCGTCCGGGAGGGTTACCGGGATCCGGTGGGCACCTACTCCACCAATGTGATGGGGACGGTGCACCTGTTGGAGTGCGTCCGGCGGGCAGGGACGGTTCGGAGCGTCCTCAACATCACCACGGACAAGGTCTACGAAAACCGCCAGTGGCCCTGGGGTTACCGGGAAAGCGATGGCTTGAACGGCATTGACCCCTACGCCAATTCCAAGTCCTGTTCGGAGCTGGTAACGGACAGTTACAGGAGCAGCTTCCTGGCGGGCCGGGGCGTGGCGGTGAGCACGGCCCGGGCGGGAAATGTCATCGGCGGCGGGGACTTCGCGCCGGACCGGATCATCCCGGACTGTGTCCGCGCCGTCCGAAAGGGTGGGGCCATCCGGCTTCGGAATCCCAACTCTATCCGGCCGTACCAGCATGTTTTAGAACCTCTGTCCGCCTATCTGCTGATAGCCCAACGGCAATATGAGGACGTCGGCGCAGCAGGCAGCTATAATGTGGGTCCGGACAGCCGGGATTGCCTGACCACCGGGGATCTGGCGGACTTGTTCTGCCGCGCCTGGGGTGCCCCGGCCCGGTGGGAGCATACGGGGGAGGCCGGCCCCCATGAGGATGCGATCCTCAAGCTGGACTGCTCGAAAATTCAAAGCGTCCTGGGCTGGAGGCCCAGGTGGCATGCGGAGCGGGCCGTGGCAGAGACGGTGGCCTGGACCAAGGCATGGATGGCGGGGGGCAATCCATATTCCTGCACGGAGGAACAAATCAGCGCTTTTTTTGCTGAATTTTAGGAAGCGAGGAAAATCGTATGGAGTCAATTATTCCTGATGCGGTGGCTCAATTTCAAAGAGAAAAAGAACGGGATATTCGCGCAATGACTGCGGACAAAAATACAACGCGCATTGGCCGTCTTTTTATGGATCATGTGACCGATTACAAATATGGCTATTATTTCACCTGGATGGGCCGACCCATTATTCAGCACCCATCGGATATTGTTGCACTGCAAGAAGTTATTATGGAGGTTCAGCCAGACCTGATTATTGAAACGGGGATCGCGCATGGCGGAAGTCTGATCCTCTCCGCTTCTATGCTGGAGCTGCTGGATATTTTTGCGCCAAATCCGGACATACGAAGGGAAGTCGTTGGTGTCGATATCGAAATTCGTCCTCATAACCGAACCGCAATTGAGGCACACCCTATGTTCCGAAAAATTACCATGTTTGAAGGTTCATCCACGGCGCAGGATATTGCTGCAAAAGTTTATGCCGTAGCGGAGCGTCACAATAAAATCCTTGTTCTTCTGGATTCCTGCCATACAGAAGAACACGTCCTTAATGAAATGGAGCTCTATGGTTCCCTTGTATCAAAAGGATCTTATTTAGTGGCTTATGATACCCTTGTGGAGTTCGAGGACAAACCCCATACTGACCGGCCATGGGGTAAGGGCGATAATCCATATACAGCTGTGCAGCGTTTTTTGGCAATGCATACGGAATTTGAAGTTGATGAGCTGATTGAACAAAAATATGTCGTTACATCCTGCCCAGGCGGGTGGCTGAAACGGATTCAATAAAGCGGAAGGTTGATAAATATGGAAACAATTGCAAAGCCAATTCTGCTTTCCGGAAGCTCCGTCTCCCCGCTGGAGGTATTCTACGCCGCCGATGCGGCGCTGATCGGATGGAACGAAAACTGCTTCGACTATTTGAAGCGGTTTGAGGAGGCCGTGTGCAGAACCCTGGGCGTGAAATACGCCATCGCAACCCCCTCCTGCACCGCCGCGCTCCACCTGGCCTTGCTGACCATCGGCGTGGGGCCGGGGGACGAGGTAATCCTCCCGGACAGCACCTGGGTGGCCTCCGCCAACCCGGTGGCATATACCGGGGCGACCCCTGTTTTCGTGGACGTTTGCGAGGACGACTGGACCATTGACCCGGAGGCGGTGCGGCGGGCGGTGACGCCGAACACAAAGGCAATCATCCCCGTCCACCTCTACGGCCACCCCTGCAAGATGGATGAGATCAACGCCATCGCCCGGGAATGCGGCCTCTATGTCATTGAGGACGCGGCGGAAAGCATGGGCAGCCTGTACCACGGCAGGCACACGGGCGCGCTGGGAGATATGGGGTGCTTCAGCTTCCACGGCTCCAAAACGGTGGTGATGGGCGAGGGAGGGGTGTTTACCACCAACGATGAGCGGCTCTACGCCCGCGCCAGATTTTTGGGCGACCAGGCAAAACACCCCACCATACGGTTTTACAACGAGGAGGTCGGATATAAGTTCCGTCTGTCCAACCTCCAGGCGGCGTTCGGCCTGGGGCAGATGGAGCGCCTGGAGGAGATCGTGGCCAAAAAGCGCCAGGTGTTCCGGTGGTACCAGGAGGAGTTGGAGGGCATCGGGGGCCTGACCCTGAACCCGGAGCTGCCGGGGATCCGGAACAATTTCTGGATGGTGACCCCTGTGCTGGGGCCGGAAATCCCCATGGACGCGGCGCAGGTCCTGTCCCAGATGGAACGGCGCGCCGTCAGCCCCCGCCCGTTCTTCTACCCCTGCACCGACCTGCCGATCTACCAGAGCCGCCGACGGGAGCCCACGCCGGTGGCCCACCGGCTCCATGAGCGGGCGTTCAACCTGCCCAGCGGCGCGGAGATGGCCCGGGAGGAGGTGCGGTATATCTGCGCCCACCTGCGGCAGGTTCTGACCGGGAAGGAACGGCAAAATCCCGTCACGGGGTGGCTGGCCCGGCGGGAGGACTTTTTGCGGGCCAGGGACAGCTTCCCCGGCGTGGAATTCGTCAACCCGGATTTCAAAACCATGAATTGTGAAATCGTGGTGGAGGATGTCGGCCAACTCACAGGGAAGCTGCTGAACAGGATCCACGAGAAGTGCGGGTTCCGGCGGCTGTTCATCCGGCAGCGTCTCCAGCCGGACGGGGACTGCGACGGGCTGAGGCGGCTCGGGTTCGCGGAGCACCAGCGGACGCCGTTGACACAGGTTGGCGGGGCATGGATCCCGTTGCTCCTGCAGCCCTATGGGGAGGCCCAGGCATATGAGGCCGTGTTCTCAAAAACCTTCCCCTAATCCGGGAAAGGAGGTGGACGATATGGGTTCCTTTGTGTTCCAATCCACCAATATAGAGGGCCTGTGCCTGATCGCCCCCATGTTCCACTGCGACCAGCGGGGATACTTTTCCAAGCCCTTTGAGCGGGACGCGTTCGCGGCCCACGGCATATCCCTCGACGTGGTGGAGGAGCTGGAAACTTGTTCCGCCCGGGGCACGTTGCGGGGACTGCATTTCCAGCGGCGCCACAGCCAGAACAAGCTGGTCAGGGTGCTGTCCGGCGAGGTCTGCGACGTGGCGGTAGACCTGCGGCCCGGATCAGGGACCTTTGGGACGTGGCAGGGCTTTACTTTGTCCGCCAAAAACCGGGAGATGCTGTACCTCCCAAAGGGGTTTGCCCACGGCTTCCTGGCCCGGGAGGACAACACCGTGGTGCATTACCTGTGCGGGGACCGGTATGACCCGGAGAGCGAGGACGGCATCCTCTGGAATGACCGGGATTTGGACATCAGATGGCCCCTTGGCCCAGAGGAAACACCGTTGCTGTCCGGGCGGGACCAGGGTTTCCAGACCTTTCAGCAATTTAAGCAGTCCCTGTCGCGGGAAATGGGAGGAAATGAAATTGGATAACCAACACTGCCGCTTCTGCGGCCACGAACTGAAGCACACCTTTGCCGACCTGGGCCTGTCCCCCCTGTCCAACGAGTATTTGAAGCAGGCAGACCTTGACCGCGGGCAGATGTTCTATCCGCTGAATGTGAAGGTGTGCGGGCAATGCTTCCTGGTGCAGGCCGCCCAGCACCAGCGGCCCGAGCAGATTTTCGGGGACTACCAGTATTTCAGCTCCTACTCCGGGAGCTGGCTGGCCCACTGCAAGGCCTATGTGGACCAGATCGTCCCCCGGCTCTCCCTGGGCGCGGACAGCCGCGTGCTGGAGATCGCCTGCAACGACGGCTACCTGCTGCAGTATTTCCAGCCCTACGGCATCCCCGTCAAGGGGATTGAACCGGCGGAAAATGTGGCGCAGGAGGCCCGGAAAAAGGGGATTGAGGTGGAGTGCCGCTTTTTCGGCGTGGAGTCCGCCCGGGAGATCGCGGCAAAGGACGGCCTCTACGACCTGGTGATCGGCAACAACGTGCTGGCCCATGTGCCGGATATCAACGGTTTTGTGGAGGGGCTTGGCGCTGTGCTGGCCCCGGCGGGGACGGTCACCATGGAGTTCCCCCACCTGCTCCGACTCATTGAGCAGTGCCAGTTCGACACAATCTACCACGAGCATTTCCACTACCTTTCGCTGGGGACGGTAAAGCGCATATTTAACGCCCATGGGCTGGAACTCTACGATGTGGAGGAGCTGCCCACCCACGGCGGCTCCCTGCGGATTTACGCGGCCCACCGGGACTATGGGGCCCATATGCGGGAGGCCGTGCAGGCCCTTCTGGCACGGGAGCGGGAGTTTGGGCTGGAGGATGTCCGTACATACACCGGCTTTTCGGACAAGATGCAGAACATCAAGCTGGACACCCTGGGCCAGCTCAGCCAGTGGAAGCAGGCGGGGAAACGCATCGCCGCCTTCGGTGCGGCGGCCAAAGGGAACACCTTTCTGAACTATTGCGGCATCAAAAAGGACCTGATTGACTTTGTGGTGGACTCCAACCCGCACAAGCAGGGGCTGTACCTCCCTGGCAGCCTGATCCCCATTGTGGGCCGGGAGGCGCTGCGGGAGCGTAGGCCCGATTATCTGTTGATTCTGCCGTGGAATCTGAGGGATGAGATTATTGAGGCTGCGGGAGTGATCCGGGAGTGGGGCGGACAATTTGCTGTTTGTATTCCGCAGCTTGATGTATTTTAACAACTAAATTCTACGTTGTAGAATATATCCACACAAATGTTCTTTGGCTTTTTGAAGAGGATATTCTGCTATGACATTATGGGAGTTGTTTCAGGCGAAGCGGGCAGGGGATATCGCAAAGATCAACGGAGAATATGGACGAATTCAGCAGGAACACCATGACCGTTTCCTGGGCAGTGAGATGATAAAAAATGACGCTCAAGAAAATAGACGGTTGTGGGCCAGTGCCGAACAAACTGCGATGAGTCTGTTCCAACATATCGAAAGTAATACCCGTCTCAAAGATGACCTTATTAAACGAGTCAAAGCTCCTTCTCACGGCACCGTGTTGCTCTCGCCCATGCCAGCACCTATTTCCAATACAGCGGTGCCGGTGGCAAAGCAAGCACTGTTAAGTTATCAGAAAGCTTATGAAACGGTGTCCCTGCTGAACACAGTGGAAACCGAGATCCCCCAGTGCGTCCAGGAGCTCCGAACCGCGGTCGAAACGCACAGCGGCATCCACGATCTGGGCAAAGACGGAAAGACCCTGCTGGACTGGCTGGATATGGAGATCGCCGCAGCCCAGCGGTTCGTTGCCGACGGCGTAAGCCGGCCCAACCTGATCGACATGGAGCGTCTGGACACGGCGCCGGACACGGTGGCGCAGATGGATTTGGTCTGGATGCTGTTCGACGCGGCGGCGAGGGAGGAATGCCTTCCGGAGCAGCGGCGGGCGCTCCTGAGTACCGCGCGGACGGTCACGGAAATGTGCGGGATGGACGACCTGCTCCTGGCTACGGTGAAGCCCAATGTGGCCAAGCTGGCTGCCGGGCTCCGAGCCGAACTGGCTGAAGTCCGTGACTCGCTCCCGGGCGGCAGGGAGCTGCTGGCCGGGACGGGTAGGGAGCTTTCCCCGCCTGTTGAACCGGCAATGTAGCCCTCCACCCGGGACAGCCCAAGGGGCCGCTCCGCACCTGCGGGGCGGCCCCCGCGCTGTTTCCCCCGTGTCGGCCCCTTTGAGGGCGTTTGCGGCCCTCCTGGGGAGCGGGCAGCGCCCAGCCCCACCGGGGGATGAAGCGCGGTGTCGCGCCCTTGTGGCCCGGTTGTGGCGGTCGGCGGTTTTGGCCCGTGCCCAGGGCCACTTCCCGCCCGCCCAGAAGGGCAATGCAGACGGGGATTGGAGGGCAATCCAGACGTTCGATTTTTCTGCTGGATAAAAGCCGGGGGTCAAGTGCGCCCCCGGCCAAATCACGCCGCCCCGCAACGCGGGTCGGTTCAAGGGCTTTAGGACTTTCGAGCCTCCCCCTTCGCGGGGATCACATTGGGCCTCCTGGGCTCACCCCGGGGGTCAGGTTGTGGGGAAAGCCCCGCCACAAGCCGCTTTGAGCGGGGATAACAAGGGGGATATGACTTCAAAAACGGCAAAACGCCCCGTTTTCACACCATTGTAAGGAGGAAATTATGCCCAGAGAAAAAGTGAAATTCGCCATGCGGATCAAGCCGGAAACCCAAGAGCTGGTCCGCCGATAGTACGAAAAAGACAACTGCCAGAGCCAGAACGAATTCATTGAGAAAGCCATCCATTTTTATGTGGAGCACCTGGCCGCCGAGGAAAGCTCCAGGTTCCTGCCGTCTGCGCTGGTGGCCGCCCTGCGCTCCACAGTGCAGGGCAGTGAGAACCGCATCGCCCGTCTGCTGTTCAAGCTGACAGTGGAGATCAGCATGATGATGCACGTGCTGGCAGCGGGGCTGGAGATTGACGCCAGCCAGCTGGATCAGCTGCGTTGGCAATGCGTCCAGGAGGTGAAAAAAGTGAACGGGGGTATCTCGTTCAAGGACACGCTGAAACAGCACGAAGATGAATGACCATGCAAAAAAATCAGCGTCCGCCAAGGGGTTTTTATACCCATCAACTGGACCGAGCCATGGTTCATGGTGAACTGCCCAGAAGGTATTCTCTCTAAGGATTTTTTAATCCAGAGGGATAACAAAAACGTGGGAGGTACTGTCTAGCCGCGCGTCATTTTCAAGTGCCCGCACATCAAGGGCGGCGGTGAGAAAGCCGCCGCCCACCTGGGCAACTATGTCAAGTACGTGTCAACCCGGGAGGGGGTGGATCGCGTTGATCCCGGCAAAGCTGTACTCCCCGCCACGAAGAAACAGGCCCGGCTGGTGGCGCAGCTCCTCCGGGAGTTCCCGTCCAGCCGGGGGCTGTTCGAGTACGAGGACTACAAGGCCGCGCCTACCCGGGGGAACGCCTCCGAGTTCATCACCCGTGCCATTGAGGACAACTACCAGCAGGTGGCTCGAAAGGAAAACTACGTGGACTACATCGCCAGCCGTCCCCGCGTCCAGCGCGTGGGCGCCCACGGCCTGTTCACTGCCGAGGATGGCCCGCTGGTGCTGTCCCAGGTGGCGGAGGAGGTGGCCCACCACCCCGGTGTGGTATGGCTGCCGATTATCTCCTTGCGGCGGGAGGACGCGGCGCGGCTTGGCTATGACAACGCACAGAATTGGAAAGAGCTGCTCACCCGCTCGGTGCCAGAAATGGCCAAAGCCATGGATATCCCGCTGAACCAGTTCCGCTGGTACGCCGCGTTCCATGACGAGGGCCACCACCCCCACGTCCACATGGTGTGCTACAGCGCGGACGGCAAGTCCGGGTTCCTCACCAAGCGGGGGATCGCGGAGGTCAAGTCCATGCTGGCGAAGGAGATTTTTCGGCAGGATCTGATCGCCATCTACCAGCGGCAGACCCAGCGGCGGGATGAACTTACGAAAGACGCCGGAGAGGTCATGGCGCGGTTCGTCAACGAGATGCAGACGGGCACTCTGGAGAACCAGCGCGTCGCACAGCTCATCTGGAGCTGGCCCAGCGTCTGCAAAAATGCTCCGGCAAAAAGCAGTACGGGTACCTGCCGCCAGCAGTGAAGTCTTTGGTGGACGAGGTGGTGAATGAGCTGGAGAAGGATCCCCACATCGCCGCCGCCTACGACCTGTGGTACCGGGAGCGGGAAGAAGTGCTGCGGACGTACAAGGACGATCTCCCCCAGCGTGACCCGCTCGTCCGGCAAAAAGCGTTCCGGCAAATCAAGAACATCGTTGTCCGGAAGGCGGTGCGGCTGGGTGATTTCGTGCCGCCCGATACCACACCCCAGGCTGAGGTATCAGGTGGGCCTGATGGCGAACCCGCAGACGAACCTGCCGATACAGGTGAGGTCGCTCCCCATGCCCGGTGGACGCCCCAGTACCGTGCCACCCGTCAGCTGATGCAGGGCGGTGGGGACAGCCCACCGGATTTCGCGGCGGCGTTCGATCTGCTCACCGAAGAAGCTGATGCTGGCAACACTTTGGCTATGGCCGACCTGGGCAGGATGTACATGGACGGCCTGGGCAGGAAGCCTGACCCTGAGTTGGCACACAGGTGGTACGCCAAGGCGCTTGCGGCGTTTCTGGAAGCGGAAAAATCCGCGCCAGACCGCTGTACCCAGTACCGCATCGGCAAGCTGTACGCCGCGGGGCTGGGCACGGAACAGGACTACGGAGAAGCCGCGCTGTGGCTGGAGAAGTCTGCCGATGCCGGTTACAAATATGCCCAGTACACCCTGGCCGGACTGTACCGGGATGACAAAGGTGTAGAACAGGACTACGGGTTGGCGCGGGAGCTCTACGCTAAAGCGTCTACCTTCCCCTACGCCGCCTATGAGCTGGGCAAGCTGTATCGGGATGGGCTGGGCGGCGAGACGGACGAAGAACGCGCCGCCCGGTATTTTCGTCAGGCGTTCCTCGGATTCCAGGTCATGGCGGACAGATCCCCGGACGACCGACTCCAGTACCGCATCGGCTGGATGCTCCTCCACGGGGTAGGCACCGAACAGGACGAGGCGGCGGCGCTGTCCTGGCTGGAGAAAGCCGTACAGGGCGGAAATACTTTTGCCAAATACCAGCTGGGCAAGTTGCTGCTCACTGGGACAGATACGGTGCCCAAGGACGTGGAGCGGGCATTGAAACTCCTTGCGGAGTGCGCCGAGGACGGAAACCAATTCGCTCAGTACACCTTGGGCAAGGCGTACCTGCTGGGGCAGGATGTTCCCCAAGATCAGGGGCAGGCCGTCCATTGGCTGAAGCTCTCGGCGGAGCAGGGCAATCGGTATGCCCAATTTTTTCTGGACAGGGTGTACGGCTCCCTCTTCTCCTCCACCGCCTCGCTCCTATACCACATGGGCCGCATTTTCTCGGAGCAGCGCCAGCCGCCCGCCGCTGGGATGCAGGTGGCGGTGGACAGCAAGCTCAGGCGCAAAATCCGGGAGAAGAAGATCGCCATGGGCCACAAGCCGGACGACCACGAGGAGCAGGCCATGGGCTGACCGCTATCACGCCCGCAGAACCTTCTCCATGGGCTTCCCCTTGGCCAGCTCGTCCACCAACTTGTCCAGGTAGCGGGCCTCCCGCATCAGCGGGTCGGCCACCTCCTCCACCCGGACGCCGCACACCGCCCCGCGGATCAGCGCCCGGTCCGGGTTGGGCCGGGGCGCCCGATGGAAGAAATCGCCGTAGGTGAGATCCGAGCCCAGCAGACCGTCCAGCTCCGGCTGGGTGTAGCCCGTCAGCCAGCAGGTCACGGCGTCTACCTCGGCCCGGGTGCGGCCCTTTTTTTCAGCCTTGCTTACCAGCAGGCCGTATACCTTTGCAAAATCCATCTGGAACACTTTTGCTTCCGCCATCGTCCCCACCCTTTCAATGCTGCGTATGCAGAAACTCTACGGTGGCAGCCCTGCCCGCCGCAAAGCCGCTGAAGATGAAGCCGTGATCGCCATTAACCTCCACCAACCGGCAGTTGGGGTAGCTCTGGGCGGCGCGGCGGGAATAGCGGATATCCACCAGCCTGTCCCCGGTGCCGTGGACGATCAGCACAGGCTTGGAAAAGCCGCAGATCTCCCGGAAGGGATCCAGGCCCTGGGCGTCCAGGGCGTACTTGGCGCCCAGCCGGACGAACAGCGCCCGAAATTCTTGCGGTACATGGCCTGGGTCAAACTTCGCGTTGATCATCTGGCCCCGCCGGGCGTCGTCCGGGATGCACAGGGCTGGATAGTACAGCACCAGCCGTTCCACCTCGTCCTCCCGCTCCGCCGCGGCCAGCGCGGACACCAGCCCGCCCTGGCTGCACCCGACCAGGGCGATGTGGTCTGGGTCCACAAAATCCAACCCCTTCACGTAGTCCAGCACATTGAGTAAGTCCGTTTTTTCCGTCAGCACGCTCATGACCAGGCTGGAGCCAGAACTCTTTCCGCTGCCCGACATACAGAAATCAAAGCAGATCGCCGCATAGCCCTCGTCCGCAAAGACGCGGGCGTATTTTTTTGTGTCCCGCGTACAGCTGCCAAACCCGTGGCTGACGATGGCGGCGGACAGCCTGCCCGCCCGCTGGGGCCGCAGGATGAAACCCCGCAGTTTGCAGCCCTGGCTATCGATCTCAAACGGGATCTTTTCAACGCTGGCAGACGGTATGTGGGCTCGAACCGTGATTTTTATTTTTGGCAAGTCAAACATAGGCCGCTCCCCCTCAGATCGTCAGGTTACAGGGACATTATACCGTGAGCGGCCTTCGGACGCAAGAGAAGGAGGCGTCAAAATGCCCTACATCCATTTCACAGAAGAACAGAAGCTCCAGGCCAACACAGTAGACCTGGTGGAGTTCCTCCGCTTCAAGGGGGAGCCGTTGATCCGGGAAGGGTCGGAGTACCGCTTAGGCAGCAACCACAGTGTCACCGTCCGGGGCAATGAGTGGTTCGACCCCGCCGCCGAGAAGGGCGGCGGGCCGGTGACCTTCCTCAAGGAATTTTACGGGATGAATTACCAGGAGGCGGTGCTGACTCTGCTGGACGGGGATGTCAGTGAGCTCTGCCCCCGGGTGGCCGCGCCCCGGGAGAAAGTGAAAAAGCCCTTCGAGCTGCCGCCCGCCAACGACACCAACCGGCGGGTGTTTGCTTACCTGCTGAAGCACCGCCACCTTGATCGGGACGTCCTTACCACCTTCGTCCGGGCCGGGCTGGTCTATGAGGATCAGAAGTACCACAACGCCGTCTTTGTGGGCATGGACAAGGACGGCACTCCCCGCCACGCCCACAAGCGCAGCACCAACAGCCAGGGAAAAACCTTCCGCGTGACGGCGGAGGGCAGCGACTTCCGCTATGCCTTCAACTGGTCGGGCACCAGCGGCCATCTGCTGGTGTTCGAGGCACCTATTGATATGCTGTCGCTGATCTCTACCTATCACGATAGCGGCTGGCAAGAGCACAGCTATGTGGCCCTATGCGGCACGTTCTCCCAGCCCCTGCTGGGGATGCTGGAGCGGTGCCCCAACATCGACACCCTCCACTTCGCGCTGGACAACGACCAGGCGGGACAGCTTGCCACGCGGCGTCTGGCGAAGCTGGTCCGGGAGAAAGGGCTGGCGGTGAACGCGCTGGTTCCCGTCCTCAAGGATTGGGACGCGGATCTGTGCGCGAATTTTGAACAAGCCATGGAGGAACCGCAGCATGAACAGAAATTATCGTGAGAGGAGAGGTGCGCTATGCCCCAGCAGTTTATCATCCTGATCGTCGCCGCCCTGGCCCTGCTGGTCATTGGCGGCGTCTCTTTTTTGTCCGGGCGGGGATCGCTGGACAGCATCAAGTCCAAGCCCGTGGGGGACGGCCAGCACGGTACCGCCCGCTGGGCCACCCCTACCGAGATCGGCAAGACCTTCGCCCGCGTCCCCTTCAAACCCTTTGAATGGCGGAAAGGTAAAGAGCTGCCCAAGACCCAGGGGCTGGTGCTGGGCTCCCAGGGCAAGAAGGGCAAAATCACGGTCCTGGTGGACAAAGACGATATCCACTGCCTGATGATCGGCGCGTCCGGCGTGGGCAAAACGGCGTCCTTCCTGTACCCGAACCTGGAATATGCCTGCGCTTGCGGCATGAGCTTCCTGGCCCTGGACACCAAGGGGGATCTGGCCCGGAACTACGGGGCTATCGCACAAAACTGCTATGGCTACGCGGTGTCGGTGATTGATCTGCGAAACCCCACCCGCTCGGACGGCTTCAATTTCCTGACGCTGGTGAACCACTACATGGACGAGGCAGCTCAGCACCCGGACGATCTGGCGGCGCGGGCCAAGGCGGAGAAATACGCCAAGATCCTCTCCAAGACCATCATCAGCCCGGATGGGGACAGCGGCAGTTACGGCCAGAACGCGTTTTTTTACGATTCCGCCGAGGGCCTTCTCACCGCCGTGATCCTTCTCCTGGCGGAGTTCCTGCCGCCCCGGGAGATCGACGGCCAGCTCCGGGAGCGCCGTCACATCGTGTCGGTGTTCAAGCTGGTGCAGGATCTGCTGGAACCGTCTGACACCAAGGGGAAAAGCCGGTTCCAGGTGCTGATGGGCCGCCTCCCGCCCGAACACAAGGCCCGGTGGTTCGCCGGGGCGGCGCTGAACACCTCAGAGCAGGCCATGGCCTCGGTACTGTCCACCGTGCTGTCCCGGCTGAATGCGTTCCTGGACACCGAGCTGGAGCAGACCATCTGCTTCGACAGTCCGCTGAACGCCGAAACCTTTGCCAGCCGGAAGTCCGCCATCTTCCTGATCCTACCTGAGGAGAATCAGACGAAGAATTTCATGGCGGGATTGATGATCCAGAATTTGGCCCGGGAGCTGTTCTCTGTGGCAGATGAGAACGGCGGCAAGCCGAAGAACCGGGTGGTGCTGTTCTGTGACGAGCTGGGCACCATGCCGCCCTTCGACATCCTGCCGCTGTTCAGCGCGGGCCGTTCCCGCCGCCTCACCCTGGTGCCCATCATCCAGAGCCTGGCCCAGTTGGAGAAGAATTATGGCCGCGAGGGCTCGGAGATCATCCAGGACAATGTGCAGGACACCATCTTCGGCGGCTTCGCGCCCAACAGCCAAACCGCCGATGTGCTGTCCAAGGCGCTGGGCAGCTACACGGTGCAGTCCGGATACATCAGCCGAAGCAAGGGTGAAAACAGCCAGACCCTCCAAATGGGAGAACGACCCCTGATGACGCCGGACGAGCTGAAGTCCATCCCCAAGGGGGAGTTCGTGGTGATGAAAACCGGCTCCCACCCTATGAAAACCCGGCTGCGGCTGTTCCTGGACTGGGGGATCACCTTTGGAGAGCCCTATCAGACCCCAGAGCATGGACAGCGGAAGGTGTACTACGCCGGGCGGCAGGAGTTGGAACAGGCAATCCAAAACAGATACTTTTTAGCGCCCCGGAGGAAGAAGAAAAAGTCCGTCCCCCGCGGGAGGGACGGACTGGACAGAAAGATGACAGGCGCCACCGGCAGCAGGGGAAAACGGGCCAGCCGCTGGCGATCATCCCTGATAATATGAAAAAGCAGGACGGGACGCCGCCCGGGGAAGGAGGGTGATATTTTGGCTTACTACGATTCTATCTACCAGGACACCGAGCTGGGCCCGCGGGCCAAAGCGGTATACATCTACCTGAAGGACCACGCCAACAAGGAGGGTACCTGCTGGCCAGGGATCAAGACCATCGCGGCCGGGGTGAGCCTGTCCCGCTCGACTGTGAAGCGGGCGCTGGATGATTTGGTGAAGGCGGGGTTGGTGGTGAAGTCCAGCCGCTGGAGAGAGAATGGGAGTTTGTCATCAAATTTATATCAGATTAAATAATGCATTTTCGCCTATTCCTACCGGCAAAATCACAAACTGAGCCATACCGTTAATAGCCAGCCCGATAAGACCCAGGGCTGTATGTTTCTGGCCTTGCTGGCCTTCCGAAAAAGTACGGCAATCAACTGGAGTCATGATTCCCCAGTAGCCTGATCGGAGGCAGTATATTGACTTAACAGCTGCATAAAACGCTTTTTGCGGGGCTGGCTGATGCGCAGCTCCTCCCCGGTTTTCAAAAACAGGGTATAACCCTTCACCCTCTGGGCGCAGGCCAGGTTGACTATGCAGGAGCTGCTGCACCGGGCAAAGCCCTGATTGCCCAGTTCCTTTTCCAGTTTGCTCATGGTGCCAAGGCCGGAGTAGGGGCCATCAAAGGTGTGGTAGGTGAGCAAGTGATCTTGGATCTCAATGTATTTGACATCGCACAGGTTGATTCGAACGGTTCCGATGCGGGTAGAGATATCAATGGGCACCTTTTTCCCGTAGTCGATGCGCCAGACAGCCCGGGACAGCTTGAGCGCGAAGCTGTAATACTGCACTGGCTTGAGGATATAGTCCAGTGCAGACACCTCATACCCCGCGATGGCGTACTGGGCCAAATTGGTAACGAAGATCAACAGCACCTGTTCATCCAGGGTCCTCAACCTCCGGGCGGCCTCCATCCCGTTGATGTCCGGCATCTGGATATCCATGTAGATAATGTCGTACACCGGCTTGTACCGTTCCAGCAGGAGTACCGGGGAGGAGAAGGTGTCGATTGTGAAGGAGACATCATTTTCTTTAGAATATCGTTCCAGATAGTTTTTCAGCGTGAGGACGGCATCTTCCTCATCCTCCACGATTGCTACATGAATCGCCATACTTGGCCCCCTCCTTTGTTCTGTATAATGTCCATCCTATCAGATAACAGGGGAGGAGAGAAAGGGGAATTGCGTATATTGAGAAATGATTTCGCAGATTAAGAAGAAGCCCGCGCTGCGGGGATTGGAATGGAAATATGGAGGTCATAAATATCCTTGCGGATCTGAACTGATAGGACACCGCCATAGAACTGAGCGATATACCGCATAGACTTTGTACCGAAGCCGTGGAGGTGGCGGTCCTCCTTGGTGGTATCCCCGGAGCCCGGCAGGCAGCCGTCAAAGAAGTTGAAGATTTCAATTTCCACGGTCTCTCCTGCCTGTTTGACGGACACGCTGATAACCCGCTTGGCCGGGTCGTCCAGCTTTCGCACTGCCTCCATGGCGTTGCTGAGAGCATTGTTGAACAGGGAATAGAGGTGCCGGGTCTCCACAAAGCGCAGGGCTGACCCGTCAGCCAAGGCGGTAAATTGGATGCCCTCTTTTTGGCAAGCCATGGAGTTGAGGTGGAACACCACGTCCAGCACTTCGCTGCCCGTTTTTACCGTACTGTCGTAGATGCTCATGGCGGAACGCAGGGAACCGATCTCCTCATCGGTGAGCCGGTCAGAAAACTGCTCCAGGCGGTGACGGAGATCGTGACAGAGAATGTTGATAACATCAATATTACCCTTCAGCTGCTGATACTGCTTACGCTCCTCCGAGAGGACCTGATCCATGATGGCCATATTAATGCGGTACCGGCTTTGGAATTCGATACTGCTGCACAGGGCCAGGATAAATACGGCCAACACCAGCAGATAGAGACGGTTGACCAGGAACAGTGGGTAGCTGACCATGCGGTACTCGTTGCTCATGCAGTCCGGCACAGTGAGGAACACAAGGCAGGCCAGGGTGAGCGCGGTGGTGAATATCCGGCTTCTCCGATCCAGCTCCTCCACGTGCCGGAAATTAGCCAGCCGGAACAGGGCGAGGTAGACAAGGATGTGGACTGCGAAGTAAAACAGCCAGTCAAACACGCTGGTGGTGGTCTGGCCGAGGTCAAAAATACGGATGCTGACCCGCTCGTCAATGCCCATAGCGGCCAGCAGCAGGGAGGTCAGCGAGGCGGCGATCTCCATGGCGGCGATCCCGGCGCACCAGGTCTTCAGCCGCCAAAAAATATTTCCTTGGCGGCAGAGCAGGATGGCTGTCAGCGGCATGACAAACTGCACCAGCCTCATGAGGAAGCGTGTGGCCAATCCAGCATGGTGCAGGCGGATATGTGTCAGGGCAAGCATCAGCCCGATGCAAATCAGAAGGGACAGCACCAAGCGAATGGGGTACCAGCGTTTTTTGGGCAGCGCAGCACCAAAGATGAGCCCCGAGATCACCAGCTGGGTCATCATATTGAGCTGCATACTCATTTCGCGCAAAAAGGGGTTTTGCGCCTGGGCGGCGGCCTCCAAAATGTCAAACAGACGGCCCATCTGTGATGTCACCTCCCACTCTTTTCATCAAGAATTATAATACTGCCGCCAAATACTGTCAAGGAATTGTAGAAGGCTACAATTTTTAGTTTACGAAACGGTATCTTAGAGTACGCAGATTCTCTTGCCATCCCGGAAAAAGGAAACTATAATGCGCTCAACCACGGGGAAAACAAAAAATTTTAAGGAGGATAATCGGATGCTGAAAGAAAAGCGAACTCTATTGACCCTGGTTGGCGCAGCGTTGAGTGCGGTGACTGCCGTACTGTACGCAGTGTTCTACGGTGCGGCCAACACCAGCATGAACAGTATGTCCTGGCCCGCTTTTGGGGTGCTGCTGGCCGGGGCGGCGGCAGCCCTGGTGCTGCTGTTTGTGCTTAAGCGGCCGGCCATCGGCGCGTGCGTGGCGGCGGTGTGCCACCTGAGCGCCTTCATGCTGGCCATCTATGCGTTCTACCCCTACATATCCGCTGCGGTGGTGGGCATCGACTCCACTTGGGAGGTCACCTTCTTTGTGGTAATGGTCCTGTTCCTGGCGGGCCTGGTGGTGAACGACCTGGCCGCCATGATGGGCCTGCCCTTCAAGGGTCTGCCGGTGAAGATCGCCCTGCCGGTGTGCCTGTTCCTGTTCGGGGCCATCATGGCCGGCGGCGTGATCGCCAATGAGAACGCCCCCCAAATCTCCAGCGCCCTCAAAACCCCCAGCTTCGTGGAGGTCTCCACCGGGGATCCCA
>CAJULZ010000035.1 GCA_910587205.1 uncultured Oscillospiraceae bacterium | reverse complement strand
GACGTGAACCGGGTGATGAACATCACCGACGTGGGCCATCTGGCCTCCGACGCCGACACCGGCGAGGACAAGATGCTCAAGGGAGCCAAGCGGGAGCACAAATCCGTGATGGAAATCGCCCAGTTCTACACCGACGCCTTTTTCGAGGACTGCGCCAAGCTGAACATCAAAACTCCCGACGTGGTCCAGCCCGCCACCGGCCTCATCGACGAGTTCATCAAGGTGGTGTCCGCCCTGCTGGACAAGGGGTACGCCTACCTTGCCGGGGGGAACGTCTACTTTGACACCTCCAAGCTCAGCCGCTACTACGTGTTCAACGACCACGATGAGGACGACCTGGCCGTGGGCGTCCGGGAAGGCGTGGAGGAGGACGTGAACAAGCGCAACAAAAACGACTTTGTCCTCTGGTTCACCAAGTCCAAGTTCGAGGACCAGGCCCTGAAATGGGATTCCCCCTGGGGGGTGGGCTACCCCGGCTGGCATATCGAGTGCTCCTGCATCTCCATGAAGTTCAACGGGGAATACCTGGACCTCCACTGCGGCGGGGTGGACAACGCCTTCCCCCACCACACCAACGAGATCGCCCAGTCGGAGGCGTACCTGGGCCATCCCTGGTGCCGGCAGTGGTTCCACGTCCACCACCTGAACACCAATTCCGGCAAGATGTCCAAGTCTAAGGGGGAGTTTCTCACGGTGTCCCTGCTGGAGGAAAAGGGGTACGACCCCCTGGCCTACCGGTTTTTCTGCCTGCAAAGCCACTACCGCAAGGGGCTGGCGTTCTCCTGGGAGAATTTGGACAACGCGGCGGGGGCCTATAACAAGCTCATCAAACGGGTTGCCGCCCTCACCGGGGAGGACGGCGAGGTGGACGAGGCGGCCGCCGCCCAGATGAAGGAGAAATTTCTCACCCAGGTGGGCAACGATTTGAACACCTCCATGGGCATCACTTGCCTGTACGACGTGCTGAAGGCGCCGGTGAACGACAAGACCAAGCGGGCGGTGCTGGCCGGCTTCGACCAGGTGCTGTCCCTGTCCCTGCTGGAGCAAGCTGCGAAGCTGCGGGAGAAGGAGGCGGCCCAGGCCAAAACGGCCAACGCCTCCGGGGGGTTCACCGTCCAGGGCGAGGGAGACGAGGCCGTCGACGCGCTGGTGCTTCAGCGGGCGGAAGCGAAAAAGGCCAAGAACTTCGCCGAGGCGGACCGCATCCGGGACGAGCTGAAGGCCCAGGGCATCGAGGTCACAGACGTGCCCGGCGGCGCAGTGTGGAAGCGGGTCTAAAAGGGAAGAGGCCGCACCATGAATAGGCAGGGAAACTGCCGGTTCGCCGGGGCCCCGCAGGGCGGATCGCGGAGGAGATCATCAACCTGTCAAGTATATCGGGAGCGGCGAGGAGCAATACAAGCCGAAGCGCAGGGATAAATAGACCGGGGCGGCGCTATGCGCCGCCCCGGTTTTTCCTTAGGGCCGGGAAACGGGTTGGGCGGCGGGCGGTTCCGCCGACGACATCACCGGACCGCTGCCTGCCCGTTCGGAAAATTTTCCCGCCGATACCTTGACAGGCGAGGTATCTCGTGATATAGTGTCTTTCGTGATATTGATGGCAGTTCAATTTTACCATTGAGGAGGTCTGCTTGTGTTTTCATCCATTGACCGGGCCAAGCCCGGCTTGCAAAAGCTGATCGCCGCCCTGCGGGGGACGTACCCCTACGCCTCGGTGCTGGCGGTGGCGGACGACAGCCGTACCTGGGCCGTCCGGCGCAGCGGCGCCGACATTGCCACCGCCGGTATGGGCGGCGGCACGGGGTTCGTGGTGCGGGTGTTCGACGGCGTGGGCTGCGCCGAGTACTCCTTCAACGAGTTCTCGGAGGAAAAGATTGGGGAGATCTGCGCTGTGATCGCCCGGCGTCTGGCGGAGCAGAACGAGGCGCTGGCCGGGGTGGAGCCCCTGCCCACCCCCATCCCGGCGGACGAGCCCGCGGCGCTGAACAAGGCGACGGAGTGGAAGGTGAATCCCCGGGAGCTGGGGGACGAGGCCATTGTGGCCCGGATTCGTGCCCTGCGGGAGAAGGGGCTGGCGGTGGATGAACGGGTGCTGGACGCTCAGGTGAACGTATCCTACCGGGCGTACCGCAAGCTGTTTTTGTCGGAGCGCCGGGACCTGGACCAGACGGTGATGTACACCACCGCGGCGGTGGCGGTGATGGCGGCCCGGGGCCAGGAGCTGAAGGTGTCGTACAAAGGCTTTTCCAACCTGGGGGGCGCGGAGGTGCTGGACCGGGCGGAGGACGGCATTGAGGCCATTGCCTGGGAGGCGCTGGCCCTGCTGGACAGCCAACCCATCCCGCCGGGGGAGTACGACTGCGTGTGCAGCCCGGAGGCCACCGGCATGATCGTCCACGAGGCCTTTGGTCACGGCGTGGAGATGGATATGTTCGTCAAGGACCGGGCGCTGGCCAAGGACTTCATCGGCGAGTACGTGGCCAGCCCCCTGGTGACCATGCACGACGGCAGTGCGGTCCCCGAGGCGGCCACCATGTTCTTTGACGACGAGGGCGTCCTCACGGGGGACACCGTCATCATTGACAAGGGTGTGCTGAAAACGGGCATGTGCGACGCGCTGTCCGCCGCCCGCCTGGGGGTGGAGCCCACCGGAAACGGCCGCAGGGAGAGCTACGAGCGCAAGGCGTACACCCGCATGACCAACACCTACTTCCAGGGCGGGGACTCCACCCCGGAGGAGATGATCGCGTCCATCGGGTACGGCTTCCTGCTGGAGTGCCCGTCCAGCGGCATGGAGGATCCCAAGAACTGGGGCATCCAGTGCATGGTGACCACCGCCAAGGAGATCAGGGACGGCAGGCTGACGGGGAAGATCTACTCCCCCATCGTGCTCACCGGCTACGTGCCCGACCTGCTGAAATCGGTGACGATGATGAGCGCCGCGCCCGAGCTTTGCGGCACGGGCCACTGCGGCAAGGGCCATAAGGAATGGGTGAAGGTGTCTGACGGCGAGCCCTACATGAAAGCCCGCATCCGCCTGGGTTAAGTTCCTTTTTCTCGAGAGAAAAAGGAACCGAAAAAGAGCTTGAATGCGCTGACGGACAGGGCAGTCACCGTGCATTTCCTGCCCGGCAGCCAAACGCGATAAGGATGTGTGAAAATAATGATTGAAAGAATCAGGAGCGCTTTGGCCCGCTGCGGCGTCACCGTGTGGCGCGTCAATGATCTGGCGGAGGAGACGGCGGAGCTGTTCTTTGTCAGGAAGCAGCTGGACACCCGGCGGAGCAAGGACGTGCACAAATACAAAGCCACCGTGTTCCGGGACGTGGACAACCCGGAGGGCGGCAAGCCCCTGCGGGGCTTCACCCAGGTAGAGCTGCTCTCCTCCATGGACGACAAGCAGCTGGACGAGGCGCTGAAGGGCGCGTACTACGCCGCCCAGTTTGCCGCCAACCCGTATTTCGACCCGGCGGACCCGGTGCGGGCCCCGCTGGCGGAGAAGACCGGGGAGCTGGCCGAGGCCCCCCTGGCCCGGAGCGCAGGCAAGATGGCCCGGGCCCTGTTTGCCCCCGATACCGGCGGGGACGCCTTTGTGAACTCTGCGGAGATCTTTGTCCACCGCTCCACCCGCCGCATTTTCTCCTCCGAGGGGACGGACGTGTCCTACACCGACGCGCGGGTGAAGGGCGAGTTTGTGGTGCAGTGCAAGGCTGCCGAGGACGTGGAGATGTACTGCCAGTTTGAGTACGGCGGGCTGGACGAGCAGGCCCTCACCGCCAAGGTGGCCGAGGCCCTCTCCTTCGTCCGGGATCGCGCCCGGGCGAAAAAGGCCCTCAAGAGCGGCAAGTACGACCTGGTGCTCAGCGGCGAGCAGGTGGCCGAGGTACTGTCCTACTACAAGGACCGCGCCTCCGCCTCCATGGTGTACTCCCACTACTCCACCTGGCAGCGGGGGGAGGACGTCCAGGGCGAGACCCAGGGCGAGCGGCTGAACCTATCCCTGGCGGCGGACGTCCCCTACAGCGAGGAGGGCATCCCCATGGAGGACCTGCCCCTGCTGGAGGACGGCAAGCTGCTGGCCTACCACGGACCCAACCGCTTCTGCCGCTACCTGGGGGTGAAGCCCACGGGCTGGTTTGACAAACTGGCCTGCGCCAACGGCGCCGTCCCCTTTGAGGAGCTGAAGAAGGGCCCCTGCCTGTGGGCGGTGGATTTCTCCGACTTCCAGATGGACGCCCTGAGCGGCCATTTTGGGGGTGAGATCCGGCTGGCCTACCTCATCGGGGAGGACGGCTCAGCCGTCCCCGTCACCGGCGGCTCGGTGAACGGCAGCATTTTGGAGGCCCAGAAGGCGTTCGCCTTCTCCCAGGAGCGCTACCTCACCGCCAAGTACGACGGCCCCTACGCCGTGCGGCTGGACAATGTGTCCGTCGCCGGCGTGTAAAAACCCGCAAACAGTTGCCCCCTCCGCTGCAACGGAGGGGGCAAATTTTTATTTTTTTCCGCCTTCCCCCACAGGGGGAGGGCTATGACAGCCCGGATTCAGCCTTCCCCCACCGGGGGGAAGGTGGCTGGCCGGAGGCCAGACGGATGAGGGGGGGACAGGGGGTGCGCCGCGTTCCCCGCCGCGCCCTCCCCCGTCACCACCCGGTGCCGCAGCCCTCGCAGAACCAGCCTTCGTCAGTGAGCTGCATATACCCCACCCGGCTCCAGGTCAGCGCCCCCTCCGGGGCGTCGTCCCCCTCGTAGTACCAGGTGTTGCCCGCCCAAAACGGGCCGTTGGTATCGCCGTTCACCGGGACGAACACCAGGCTGTAGCTAAAGGTGAACCAGGTCTTGCCGTAGTCCTCCGCGGCGAAGCCGTTGCCGCGGTACTGGGCAAAGTCCGCCATCTCCTCCGCCGTCAGGTGGGCGTGGGCGTCCGGCCTCACCTCCTGCACCCGCACATAGGTGCAAGCGTACTGGTTTCCGGGGGCGGTTTTGGTCATGGCCCCCTCGAAGCCTTCGACCCACTCCCGCACCACGTCCTCGTGGCTCTGCCCCCGGTCGGGGACGGTGGTGGCGCGCAGCTGCTGCAGTTCCACCTCGTCGAAGCAGTAGTTGCGCAGGATCTGGTAGGGGCCGGGGTTGAGCCTGGGCGTGCCCAGGGGGGCGTTGTTTGGGTTCCCGCCCCGGTCGTGGGCCATGTAATAGTCCAGCTGGTTGTCCGGCGTCTGGATGATAATCATGTTGGACTTGCTGTACGCCCAGACGCAGTTCAGGCTGTCCGTTGCCTGGATGATGAGGGTATCCCCGTCCACTGCGCCGTCGGGCAGCACGGTCAGCTTTTCCCAGGCAAAACTCTTGGCAAAGTCCGTCAGCCAGTACGTCACGTAGTGGTCAAGGGGCGCGTCCAGCTGGTAGGTGTACGACGCTCCGCTCCGCCCCGCCTCCGCTGAGGCAATCAGCTCAAAGGACGTGCCCTGGGCGTTGGCGATGCCGTCCATCACCGCCTGGATGGCCAGCTCCTCCGCGGTGGGCAGCAGCCCCTCCAAAACCCCTTCGATATACCGGTAATCGTCGGTGAAGCAGTCGGCGGTGACGTTGGCCTCGCTGTGGCCGCACACCGTCAGGGCGTAGTGCATGCACGCCTGGACGGGGTCGGTGGCCCAGTCCGCCCGCCCCGCGTCCGCCTCCTCCTGGAGGTACTGGGCGTACTCCGTCACGGTGAGCCCCATCTCCCGGGTCTCACTGGGCTTAACGTGCCGGGGGGTGGGGTCCACGTCGGCGTCTACGATCTGCTCCCGCTCAGGGATCCACACGCCGCCGGGGCCGTCCTTGGCCAGCTGCACCAGGCGGAAGATCCACACGCTGCCCTCGGTGTCTCCGGTGATGTTCTTGTAGGGCCAGTAGGCCACGTCGGTGTAGGTCTTGCCCTCCCAGAGATACTCCCGCTCCCGCAGCTCGGTGGGGTCGTAGGCCTCCACCCCCTCCGTGTCCAGCACCTGCTTCCGGGCGTATTCCCAGATGGCCTCCTGGGCGGCGGAAAAGCGCGCCCAGTCCTCTTGTCCCACCTGTACGCTGGTGGGCCGCATGATGGCGTAGTAGTGCTCCTTGCTCCGGGCGAAGACCTCATAGGTTCCGGTTTCAAGCTCGTAGAGCCATCCCTCAAAGCCCAGCTGGTCCCACTGGCACACGGTGTGCAGCCAGCCCTCGCCGTCGGTGCCGTCCAGGAAGTAGCTGGCCAGGGTGCTGTCCCACAGCGGCTCCCTGTCGTAGAGCACCACGTCGTCCCGCAGCTCTTCCGGGATGTCCTCCAGCCGCGCCTGGAGGGTGTCCAGGGTGGGCCGGGGGGCGTCGGGGGCGGGGGTGTAGGCCTCCACGCCCTCGGTGTCCAGCACGGTTTTCATGGCGTAGTCCCGGATGGCATCCACCGCATCCCAGTATTCAGGATAGCCCTCAAACCGTCCGTCATTGCACCAGAACGTGGCATAATAGTGATCCTCTGTCTGGGCAAATACCCGGTAGTCCATGTTGTCAATGCTGTCCAGATCTGTCCCATCCACCTGGCCGACCGACAGCATATAGCCGCCCCAGAGCTCCATATCCACCCATTCGGCGGGAACATCAAACCAGTAGTCCGCAAAATGGCCGGGCTCGTCATTGATTAGATCAAACTTCACCCTGTCCCGCAGCTCCTCCGGGATATCCTCCAGCCGCTCTTGCAGGTTTTCCAGGGTTTTGCCCTTCTCCGGCGCGCCGGTGAAGGTGCACCCCACGGCGCAGCCCACAACCAGCGCCGCCGCCAGCGCCACGGCGACCACCGTTTTTGGCCTGCGGGCGATGAGGCGTACCCGCTCCCGCACCCGGCGCTTGCCCCCGGTCATGGTGGTGGCGGTTTGCAGCAGGGGGTTGCGCCCGGCGGCGATCATGGCCACCAGCGTGCGGCCGTAGGGGATGCGCTGCGCCTCGCCCAAGGCGCGGATGGCCCCCTCGTCACAGGCCAGCTCGCAGTCCTGCCGGGACAGCGCCGCCGCCCACCACACCAGCGGGTCGAACCAGTACAGGCACAGGCAGGCGCACCGCACCAGCGCCCACCAGTGGTCGCGGTGGCGGTGGTGGGCCAGCTCGTGGGCCAGCACGTGGCGCAGCCGTTCCGGGGACTCCAGGGCGGCGGGGGTGACGTAGATGCGGGGCCGTACCGCCCCGCACAGGCAGGGGGAGGGCAGCGCGCCGGACACGTACACCGGCAGGGGGCAGTCCACCCCGTCCAGCCGTTTGCCCCCCCGCAGCTTCCGCCGCAGGGACAGGTTCACCAGCAGGAACCACCCCGCCATGAGGGCCGCGCCCCCCAGCCACACGGGCTTTGCCAGCTTGGCGGCGAGCTCGGCCACCGTGGGGCCGCGCATGAGGGCTTTGGCCTGGGTGTCGATGTTGGTGAGGTCGGCGGGGGTGAACTCCGCCTCGGGCACGCCCCGCTCCTCCCACATCCGGACGGCCTCCGCCCGGGCGTCGTCGTAGGAGCGCACCGGGACGGCGGTTTGGCCGATGGCCTGGACGAGCTGGGGCGGCTCCTCCGCCCGCTGGAGCAGGGCCAGGGCGCTGTAGGCGCTGGTGAACAAATTCACCGGGATGAGCAGCCGCAGGGCCACCGCCAGCCACAGGGCGTACTGCGCCAAGGGGCGGACCTTCCCCCGCAGCAGGGGCCGCAGGGCGGCCAGCAGCAGGATGAGGATGGACGATGTAATCAATACCGCTTTCATTTTGCTTCCCACTCCGCTCTGTCTAAGATTTCGTACAGCTCGTCGATGTCCGCCTTGGACAGGCCGCCCCGGTCGGCCAGCGAGCTGACCAGCAGCCCCACGCTGCCCTGGAACGCCCGCTCCAGCAGGGAGTCGGTCTCTGCCGCCGCCGCGTCCTCCCGGCCCAGGGCGGGGCGGAACAGCTTGGCCCGGCCCGCCTCCTCGTGAATGACGAGGCCCTTTTCCTCCATCCGCCGCACCATGGTGGTGACGGTACTCTTGGCCCAGCCCGTGCTGTCCTTCAAGAGCCGTACCAGCTCCATCAGCGTCTTGGGCCCCGTCCAGAGGCATTCCATCACCCGCCACTCGCTGGCGGACAGCGTGACCCGTTTTTCCTCCATGCCAATCCCTCCCCGTTTGTTTGGTTTACTGCTGTAAGCCTATCATACCACAGAGGACTACACCTGTCAACCAATATGGGAAAAAAGTCCCGCCTCCATATTTTGGAGGCGGGACTTTGATCCCAGCCGCGGGTGGCGGACAGGAGGAGCGCGAAAAGCGGGCATAGCCGCAACGGATGTAAAGCGGTTAGCCTTTATAGCCGAAATCGGGGATGCCGTGCCAGCGGCGGCGGAAGTAGTGGGCGGCCAGCTTGGGGCGGCGGTCCCGGGTGAGCAGACCCTTTTTGTTGCCGTCCACCCGCATGGGGCCCTGGATGGTGGCGAAGTCGGCGAAGTTCCACACCTGCTCGCCGATGAAGAAGGGCCGCTTGTCCAGCTCGGTGTTGATGCGGGCATAGTAATCCAGCTGGTATTCTTCGCTGAACATTTCACCATTTGTATTGTGCACGCCGGGGTAGGTGTCCGCGCCGTACTCCGTGACCATCACCGGCTTGCCGGTAGCGGCCCAGAAGTCCAGTTCCGTGTTCCAGGCATCGCAGGCCGCGTCCAGGTCGCCGCTGAGGTTGTACCAGCCGTAGTAGCGGTTGATGCAGCACACGTCCATGGCCCGGGTGATGCGGTCCTTTGTATAGTCGTTCTGGCAGCACACCAGGGTGACGGGGCGGTTTTGCGGGTCGCAGGAGTGGGCCAGCTCGTAGAGGGGGTAGAAGTAGTCGTAGGCCGCCTGGGGGAAGTGTTCGGTGTCCGGCTCGTTGGCGATGGACCACATCACCACGCAGGGGTGGTTTTTGTCCCGCCGGATCATGTCTCGGATCACGTCCGCGTGGTGCCCGCCGATCCGCATCACCTCGTAGGGGTTCTGGGCCCCGCCGCCGTTGATGCCCACCGCGGGGGCCTCGTCGATGACCACGATGCCCTCCCGGTCGCACAGGTCGTACATCTCTTCAGCGTAGGGGTAGTGGCTGGTGCGGAAGGAGTTGGCCCCCAGCCAGCGGATCAGGGACACATCCTTCACGTTCAGGCATTGGTCCAGCCCACGGCCGTGGAAATAGCTGTCCTCATGCTTGCCAAACCCCTTGAAGTAGAAGGGTTTGCCGTTGATGAGGAACTTGTCCCCCTCCACCTGCACGGTGCGCACGCCGAAGGTCTGCTCGTACAGGTCATCCCCCATGGACACCCGCAGGCGGTACAGGTAGGCCGCCCCCGGCTCCCACAGGCGGACATTGGGGATGGTGAGCTGTCCATGCTCCCCCTCGCCCTGGGCCACAATCGCGCCGCCCTCGTCCAGCACCGCAACCTCCACCGCGCCCTGGCCCGCCGTCTCCACGGTATAGTCCACGACGCCGTCGTCCCCGTCCACGCCGGGGACGACGGTGATGTCCCGGATGTAGTCCTGGGGGGTGGTGTACAGCGTCACGGGGCGGGTAATGCCCGCGTAGTTGAAAAAGTCAAAGTTAGGCCTGTTCTGGGGTTTACAGCGGGTCTTGGCCAGCTCGATGGAGGGGATGCCGGGGTTGTCCGAGCCGAAGAAGGCCACGCCCCCCTCGTTGCCCACGGGCAGGGTGGAGAAGTCCACCCGGTTGTCCACCGCCACGGTGAGCCGGTGCTCCCCGGCCGTGGTATAGTTCGTCAGCTCGAACTCGAAGGGCAGAAAGCCCCCCTTGTGCTCGCCCAAATAGGTTTCGTCGATCCACACCTGGGCGGCATGGGTGACGGCCCCGAACCGCAGCCACAGCCGCTGGCCCATCACCTGCTCAGGGATGTCAAAGGTGCGCTGGTACACCGCCCAGCCGTAGTGGGCGCGGAGGTTTACGTCGTCCTTCTGGTCGTTGTAGGAGGCAGGCACCGCCATGGTCATGGGTTGGGGCAGAGGGCCTTGGGCCCACTCATGGGGCCATTGGTCCGCCCCGGCGGTCTGGAAGTCCCACACGCCCCCCAGGTCGAGGACCATCCGGGCGCGGTTCAGCTTTGGATAAAGCATGGTTCATTCCCCTTTCTTGTGGACGGGCCGGACCGACAACGCGGCTTGCCCGTTTTTTTGTTCAACCCGGAGCAGCCGCCCCCGGAAGGGCGTTTGCAGGGTAAAGCGGTTAAGCTTGTCAGGCAGGTGGGGGTCGAAGCGGAAGCCCTCCGGCGCGTCCGGGTCGGGGCGCAGCCCCGCCAGCTCCTCAATGATGAGGGGGATGGCCCCGCCGGCCCAGGGGTGGCACAGGCTGGTGTTCCACTTCTGGTCCTTGCCCCAGGCCTCGAAGCAGGTTGTGGCCCCCTCGGCCAGCATGTTGCGCCAGCCGTATGCGTCCTTGCGGGTGAGCAGGCGGTACAGGGTATCGTATTTGCCCAAGCGCCCCAGCGCCCGCAGGGCGAAGTACATGGGCAGCACCCCGCACACCCGTCCGGGGGTGAGCAGGAGCTGCTGAAAGGCGTCCCCGTGGCCGGCCGGCGTCAGGCCGAAAAAGGCGGGATACAGGTTGGCGTGGAGGGAGCAGTGGGCGCTGTCGGCGCTGTCGGCGAACAGGCGCCGTCCCGGCCGCCAGAACGCCGCCGTAAAAGCCTCGCCCACCTGCCGGGATTCCTCCGTCCGGGGCAGGCCCAGGATGGCCTCCATGCGTTCCTTCCTGGTGAGGAAACCGTACCACAGGGCGTTGATGACGTTGTGGCAGCCCGTCCCCACCACCGGGCGGGTGAGAGGGAAATCGTAGCCGTCCCGCAGGTTTTCCGGCCAGTCCACCAGGTTCCAGCCGTGGGATACATTGGCCAGCAGGCCGCCGGACATCTTATATCTTGCAAGATATTTTTCGATACCCTCCACCGCGGGGTAGCACTCCGACAAAAATTCCCTGTCCCCGGTGAAGTCGTAGTCCGTCAGGGGCAGCAGGGGGAACAGCAGGGAGAAGTCGGCAATCTCCTGCATCAACGACCCCGGCGCCACCGCCAGCAGAGAGGGCGCCGCCACCGTGGAGGCCATAAAGTCCCGGATACACTTGCGGAGTAAAGCCGTATCCCCTGTCAGCCAAACCTGGGCCCGCGCGGTGATGACGGCGTCCCCCAGGTATTGGCCTTTCTCCCGGCTGGGGCAGTCCAGATAGCTCTCCTGACTGCCGCAGCGCACGGCGTTTTTGCAGATCTGGAAGATGTCCTCCAGCTCGTCCTGGGGGCAGGAGAGGGTACACCGTTCATCGTCCATGGGGTAGTGCCGTTCCCATGCCCAGCGCTCCAAAAGTTCCGCGCCGGGCTGGTCCAGGCCCAGGATCTCGGCATAGCGGAACGCCTTGTAGTCAAAGGGGTGGAGGATATTCACCCCGTCCGCCAGCGTCCAGCGCTCCTCATAGCGGCAGTTGCAGCGCATATCATAGCGCACCCGGCCCTCCCCGTCCATCTCCTCGCCAAAGCGCAGGGTGAGCGCCTGCCCCGCCAGGCCCCGGACGGCGGCGTGGAGCGACCCCACCCGCTCCCGGCCAAAGTCCAGCTGCACCCCGCCGGGGACGGGGCGGGAGGAGACGGGGTCAACCCTGCCCCGCCACAGGTTGGCAGTGGGCTGGGGGGATAATTTGTAATCCGCCCACGCCGCCGGAACCAGGCGGCCCCAGCCGCTGTCGTCAAAGCCGGGGCGCTCCCAGCCCTCCGGAAAGAGGCGGCTGTCGAAGTCCTCTAAAAACTGGGTGTCGTAGCCGATCACCCCGCCGGAATAGGCGCGGCACACCTGATACCGCCATTCCCCGGCCCAGGGGAGGGGGAGGCCGTCCGCCCCCGCCAGCTCCGCCCACAGGCCGAACCGCCCGTCCCCGCTGTTCCACACGCGGTTCACCAGGCCCTGGTAGTAGAGGTGCACGGCAATCGTCACCGTCCGGCCCCCGGCGAGGGGGTATTGCTGGAAGGAGTACCGGTCATGGTAGGCGGGGGCGGGGCCCTGGCCCAGCCAGGCCCCGTCCAGCCACCCGTGGTAATAATCGTCCGCGGTGATACGCAGGGTATAGGTCCCCGGCGGCAGCGTCAGGGCACACCGGGCCAGGACATGGAAATTTTCCGGCGCGCCTGTGTCCGGCGGGGGCGTATCGTCCTGCTCCCGGCGGAAGACGTTGATCTGCCGGACGCCCGCCCACTCCGGGACGGTGAGCCACGGGGATCGCTGAACCGCGGCGCTATCCAAAATAGTCCACCTGGGTGCGGATGGTCTGCTTTCCCTTGCGGATGGCATACGCCGCCAGGGGGATGGCGGTCTTGGGGAAGATCAGGTTGGTGTTGGGGTCGGGCAGCAGCACCTCGCCCACGCCGCCCCCCTCCAGGGACTCCACGGCGCAGAAGTCGGAGCCGCACCGGGCCTGCGCCCGGGGGCCGTCCGCCGTGCGCTCCGGTGCCAGCCGGTCGTCCGCGTTGACGGCAAAGCCGCAGTCCCAGGCTGCGCAGTCGAATTCGCTCTCAATGATGTGGGTGCGGAGATGCCCCGTGGGGGTGGGTTCGATCCGGGTGGCGACCCGGATGCCGTCCAGAGGGGACCAGTGGGTCTCGATCCCCTCCGGGCCGATAGAGTACCCTGGCTGGGCCACGTCCCGCTGGTAGTAGTACCGCCCCACCTGAAAGCACAGCGAGCTGTCCGGGGCCATCTGAGCCAGCTCGTAGTTGGCCCGGGCGATGCTGAACCCAAACCGGCTGGAGTAGGCAAATTTGCTGTACTTTTCCGCCGTGTGGGCGTAGGGCTCCGTCTCCAGCCGTCCGGGCGCCAGGGCTACGGCGTTGTCCCCCCCGTGCTGGACAAGCATGTTGGCGTGGGGCAGGTACTTGCAGGGCTCCAGTGTGGGCAGGGGGGCGCAGTCCGCCGACCAGAAGGGATGATCGTCGGGCAGGGCCAGGAACGCGAAGGCTTTCAGCGCCCAGTAGGGCGAGCCGGGGGCGTTGTAGGTTTCCGACATCTGCAAATTGGGGTAGGCGTAGCCGATGGTGAGCACTCCGGCGTTGTCGTAGATGGGCTGGTTCAGCCACCAGGCCAGGTGCCGGGCGATGAGGCCCTTCATCACCGGCAGGGGAAGCACCTCCTCCCCCGCCAGCAGCGCCACCGACCAGAAGGCCCCCTGGGCAAAGCGGTAGGTCAGCGAGCGGCCATAGGCGATGGACGCGCCGTCCGGCGCGAACCAGTACAGGTAGTCCCGGGCAAAGGAGCGGGCCCGCTCCCGGTACCGGGCGCAGCGGCCGGGCTCCTCGGTCTCCATGAACATGGCGTACAGCAGGCCGTAGCTCACCATGACGAAGGGGTTGTAGTAGTCCTTCTCGCCCCCCGCGCCGTCATGATACCAGCCGCCGGCGTCGTAATAGTCCTCAATGAGCCCCAGGCCGAAATCCAGCCGCTCCCGGCTGTAGGGGCGGCCCACCGATTTCAGGGCCAGGTTGGTGAGGATGCAGAACCACTGCCAGTTGCTGGCCACGCACTCATAGCGGTTGATCTCCCACAGCCATTCCGTCAGGTTGTCCCGCTCCCGCGCCGACAGGGGCTCCCACACCTTGTCCGGGCAGAGGAGGACGGCGTAGGACACCGCCGCCATCTCGCAGAATTTCTGGTCGTAGTTCCGGCCCGTGTGCCAGTACTCGGGATGGTCGGGGTCGGGGCCGTGCCGGAAGCCCCGGCGGTATAGATCCTCAAACTCGGGGTCCGACCCGCCCCCTGCCCAGAAGGGGACCAGCCCCCACAGGGGCCGGGCAAACGCCTCCATGGGGATGGAGTCGTTCTCATAGTGGGTGCTGGTGACGCCCAGGCTGACCCGCGCGCCCCCTTCGCTGTAGAAAGGCTTGAGGGGGGCAAGCAGCCGCAGCAGGGAGGCCCGGGCCGCTTCCTTAGAGGCGAAATCCGCCTCGGTATAGTGGTATCGGTTCATAAGCAACGCTCCGTTTCCGCGTTTTGTACGGCAGGGGAGGGGATCGCCTCCGCCCTTACCAGTAGGGGTCCCAATCCGCGCACAGCCGGGTGAGGGCCTCCATGTAGAAATAGTCCCCCCAGGAGGTGAATTCGTCCACCCCCTCCTGGGTGCAGGTGTTGTAGGGGCTTTTTTTGCTGTAGGTGCCGTGGGCGATGAGCCCCGCGCCGGGGACGGGCCGCGCCGGGGCGTAGTCCCGGGCCAAGCTGCCCACCATCTCCCGGGCCAGGGTTTCGTACCCGCCGGCCTCCCTGCGGGGCAGGACGCGCACGGCCTCCAGCAGACCGCAGGCTACGATGGCGGCGGAGGACGAGTCCCGGGGTTCGCCGCTGTCCGGCTGGAACAGCATGTCCCAGCAGGGCACCAGGTCGCCGGGCAGACGGGTGAGGTAGAAGTCCAGGGCCTTGCGGAACGCGTCCAGGGCGGCGGGGCTTTTTGTGTACCGCCAGCTGAGGATGGAGCCGTACACCCCCCAGGCCTGGCCCCGGGCCCAGAAGCTGTCGTCCCGGTAGCCCTGGCAGGTGCGGCCGGAACCGGGGGAGCCGTCCGGGTTCATGTAGAAGGTGTGGTAGGTGGAGCCGTCCGGACGGAAGGAGTTGGCAAGGCAGACGGCGGTGTGCCGGTTGGCGATGTCCGCGTATTTCCCGTCCCCCGTCTCCGCCGACGCCCAGTATAGCAGAGGCAGGTTGAGCAGGCAGTCGATGATAAAGCGGTAGTTGCCCGGCTCGCCCATGGGACCCCATGCCTGGAGGAACTGCCCCTTGGGCTGGAAGCGGGTGAGGAGCTGGTCCGCGGCCAGGACGGCGGCGTCCCGGGCGGCCCGGTCCCCAGTGAGCTTATACGCCGCCACGCAGGCGGGGGTGTACAAAAAGCCCATGTCGTGGTGGTCCACCACGATCTTTTCCCGGATGCGCCGGTCAAAGCTGGCCGCCAGGACCAGCCCCGCGTCCCGGAACGCGCGGTCCCCGGTGTGCTCATAAGCCAGCCAGATCTCCCCCGGCCAGAAGCCGCAGGTCCACTCCTCGTTGGGGCAGGGAGGGTAGATCCCGTCCACGCTGGAGTGGTTTTGGCAGGTTTCGGTGTATAACGGCAGGTTCAGCCGCACCTGCGCCACGGCATTATCCAGGGCGGCGCGGGCCTCGCCGCCGGTAATGGGCAGGGGCTTGTTCGTCATGGGGGGCACCTCGCTTCGTAAAGCTCAAGGGGCAGGGCGAACCCCTGCCCCTCGGCGGTGTTTTGGGATGTGCGGTTTGATTTTAACCCTTCAGGCCGGTGGACGCAACCCCCTGCACAAAATACTTTTGCAGGGACAGGAACACGATGAGCACCGGGATGAGGGCGATGACCGACGCGGCCATAATCAGGCCGTACTCCGCGGAGTACTGGCTGATGAACATGCGCAGGCCGATCTGGATGGTTTTCAGCTCGTTGCGGGTGAGGTAGATCAGCGGGCCCAAAAAGTCGTTCCACGTGTTCACGAAGGTGAAAATGGTGAGGGTGGACAGGGCGGGCTTGGACAGGGGCAGCATGATCTTGAACCAGATGCCGTACTCCGTCAGGCCGTCGATCCGGGCCGCCTCGCACAGCTCGGAGGGCACGCCCTCATAGAACTGCTTCATCAGGAACACGCCGAAGGCGGAGAAGGCCTGGAGGAAGATGATCGCCAGATGGGTGTTGTTCAGGTGCCAGGAGCGCATCATCATGAACTGGGGCACCATGTACGCCTGCCAGGGCACGGCGATGGTGGCGATATAGCCCAGGAACAGGATGTTCTTGCCCTTGAAATTCATCTTGGCGAAGGCGTAAGCGGCGAAGCTGGAGGTGAACAGCTGGAGCAGGGTGACGATGATGGTGAGCTTCGCGCTGTTCTTCACGAAGGTGAGCAGGGGGATCTTGGTCCAGATGTCCACATAGTTCTGCCAGCGGGGATTGGACGGGATCCACTCGATGGGGAAGGAGAATACGTCCTTGTTCATCTTCACCGACGCGGACAGCATCCAGATGAAGGGGATGAGCATGGCTGCGGTGATGAGGATGAGCACCGCGTAGATGATGACCATCGTAATGGCGTGGTTGGTCTTTTTGTTGGACAGCTTCTTTTCTTTCATAGTCCGCGCCTCCCCTTAATTGTCGTTGGAGGAGCCCTTGAACTGGATCAGCGTGATAATCAGCACCATGGCGAACAGCACCATGGCCACCGCGCTGGCATACCCGTATTTCGGGGTGTTCACGAAGGCGATGTTATAGATGTCGTACACCAGAGTGATGGTGGCGTTGCCCGGGCCGCCCTGGGTGATCATGTACATCTGGTCATACACCTTGAAGGAGGCGATGGTCAGGGTGATGGTCACAAAGAAGGTGGTGGGGCGCAGCTGGGGCAGGGTGATGTGGCGGAAGATGTGCCACTTGTTGGCGCCGTCCAGGGCGGCGGCCTCCTCCAGGGAGGGGTTGGTGCCCTGGAGCCCCGCCAGGTAGATCACCATGTAGTAGCCCATGTTCTTCCACACGCTGAACAGGATGACGGTGATCATGGCCGTATCCTTGCCGGCGGCCCAGCGGGGCAGATTCTCCACCCCCAAGGCGGACAGGATCATGTTCACCGGGCCCATGCTGGGGCTGAAGATCATGTTCCACACGGCGGCCACCGCCACCAGCGAGGCCACGTAGGGAAAGAAGGACACGGTGCGGAAAAAGTTGCGCAGCTTCACGTTCTGGTTGAGCAGCAGAGCCAGGCCCAGGGAGCAGACCAGGGTGAGGGGCACGGTGCCCAGGCAGTAGACGATGGTGTTGACGAAGGCGGTTTTGAACGTGGCGTCCTTCAGCAAGGCGGCAAAGTTGCCCAGGCCGTTGAATTCCACGGGGTGGACGCCGTCCCAGTTGCAAAAGGAAAGGCCGATGGCGAACACCATGGGCACCAGGGTGAAAATGCAGAAGCCGATGAAGTTGGGGGCGATGAAGGAGTACGCGGTGAGGTTATTGCGCAGGGCCCGGTTGCTTTTTTTGGCCGGGGCCTTTTTCGGGGCCTGGCTGCTTGCGGGGGCGTTTCCGGTCATATGGATGTTCTCTCCCTTCTCGCGCGGTTGGGGCCGGCGCAGGCCGGCCGCAAGGCCGAAGGGGACGGGCCTTCGCCCGCCCCCTTGTGTTGGTCGGTGTTCAGTTCTGCCAGTCGGGCGGCTCAGCCGTTGAGGATGGCCTGCACCTGCTCGTTCATGTTGGCGATGCCCTCGTCCACGGTCTCGGCGCCGGTCATGATGGCGTCATGCTCGGTATTGAGAACCTGCTCGATGTCGGAGGCCTTGTCGCTCATGGGCATCTCCAGGTAGAGGGCGGCGATGGTCAGCGCTTCCTTGGAGGCGTCGTCGGTGGGGAAGCCCTCGGTAGAGGCCAGCAGCTCACTGGTCTCGGCGGTGGAGATGGCGGGGAAGTTGCCGGTGGCGGCCAGAGCCTTGGCGGCGTCCTCGGTGGCGACCCAGTTCAGGAAGTCGGCAGCGGCCTCCTTCTTGGCGGAGTTGGGGTTGATGCCCAGGGAAGTGACCTGGCCCAGGGTGGAGCCGGCGGCCACGCCTTCGGGATGGGGATACTTCACGATGCCCCAGTTCACGGGCTCGGCGCCGTTGGAAGCGGCCTCATTGTTGTAGTTGATGAGGGTGCCCACGAACCAGCTGCCCATGGGGACCATGGCGGCCTGGCCGTTCTCGAAGGCGGCGGAGTAGTGCAGGCCGGCGGTCTTCAGCTCGCCGTAGTCCATGCAGATGCCGTCGTTCTGCTGGTTGAGCGCCATCTCGTAGATGGGCTTGAGGAAGTCGTAGTTGCCGTCGATGATGGTGTTCTTGCCGTCCAGCACGCCGAACAGGGTCACGTCGGAGCGCCAGGTGTGGTAGTGGTTGCCGTAGACCTTCTCCGCGCCGGAGCCGGAGGTCATCTTGCGGGCCAGCTCGTCGAACTGGGCCAGGGTCAGGTCGTTGGAGGGGTAGTCCACGCCGGCGGCGTCAAACAGGTCCTTGTTGTAGAACAGCACCCACAGGGAGGAGATGAAGGGCACGGCGTAGTAGTTGCCGTCCGCGGCGGTGAGCTGCTCGATCAGGCCGTTGAAGATGGCGGGGTCGGCGGTGATGGTGTTGTTCAGGGGCTCCAGCATCTCCAGGTTGATGAGGTTGGAGTAGCCGGGGATATCCTTGATGGACAGGATGTCCAGCTCGCCGTTGCCGCCGGACAGCTGGGTGGCCAGCTGGGTCATGTAGTCGGTGGAGCCCAGGTCGATCATGTCGAACTTGACGTTGGGATGCAGGGCGGTGTAGCCGTCGGCCAGGGTCTGCCACTGGGTGGTGGTGTCCTTGTCCCACACGGCCCAGGTCAGGGTGACTTCTTCATCGCCGCTGGGCTGGTTGTCGTCGGGCTTGTCGGTGTTGTTGTCCGCGGGGGTGCTGTTGTCCGCGGGGGGATTGGAGGCGGGGGCGTCGCCGCCGCTGCCGCAGGCGGCCAGGCTGAAGATCATAGCCAGGGCCAGCGCCAGCGCAAGGATTTTGCTGAGCTTTTTCATTGTGTTTCCTCCTCATTTTCATTCCTGGCCGGTCCGCCTCCGGGGTTTGGGCGAATCAACCATTTACTGGCCCTATTATAGCGGCTGCCTTTGTCGTTTTGAATGGAATTTTTGAAGGAGGTTTTGCAAGTTTTTTCGCTTGCGCCGGGCGCGCCCTCAGAAAACATGTATTTTTTCCGGAAAAGCTGTCATTTTTCTCGCCGGGGCTCTCTGCGTTTTGACCATAGGGCGCGGAAATCCCCGCGCCGGTTTTCACATTCCATACAGCGCCCTTTGGAAGCGAATGGCAGTATTGCCCATATTCCCTCCCCTTATTCCCGCCGGATTGTGTAGATCGACCATTTTCTGCACAAATGGGTTTGACACCCGCACGGGGACGGTGTATGATGTACTGTATCATCCATAACGCAAGGGCGCGTGAATGCTGCGCCGGGAGAGGAGGCCGCGCCATGGGAACCGCGCCGGACAAGCCCCGCCGCTTCGGCATACAGGCCAGGGTGCTGGGTCTGGCGCTGCTGTTTACCCTGGTGGCCGCCGCCATCGTCACCGCCACCAGCGCCAAAAACGTGTCCGACCAACTGCGCCGCGCCACGCTGCAGTCCACGGAGTACGCGCTCCAGGCCGCGTCGGAATCCATCCGCCAGGACATCGGTGAAATCGACGACCTGGTGAGCTGGTGCGTCAGCGACCCGTCGGTACGCACCTCCATGCTCACCGGCGGCATCCCGTCCGCCACCTTTACCCGCACGGTGTACCCCGTCGTGTCCAATAAATACAACTCTATGCACTGCTCGATGTACATACAGCGCTTTTTGATGCTCAGCAGCACCGGCCGGATTATCATGCTGGGGACGGCCTCGTCCCACTCCAAGGCCGTCAACGGGGACAATGTGGGGCTGCTGCCCGGGCTGGGGGAGGGGGAGGGGCCCACCCAGTGGGAGCAGCTGACGGACGACCCGCTGATGCAGTCCGGCCCCAGGCTGCAGGGCATTCCCATCGCCCGCACCGTGTCCAGCAGGGACGAGGCCTATTCCGCCCGGATCTACCTGTCCGTCTCCCCCGCCCTCATCACCGACGCTCTGCGTCAGTTCCACCAGGAGGACGGTTCCTGGCTGTGCTGGATCATGGGCGGGCAGCTCTACCGGGTGGAGGGCGGGGAGCTGGCGTGCCTGGGCGGCACGGATCAGCTCCCCCAGCCGGAGACCGACCGGGGGGACACCCTGGACGCGGGCACCCTGCTTTACGATACCCAGTTCGACGGGGCGGACTGCTCCATGGTGGCCTGCCCTCTGGGCGTCCACGGGCTGTACCTGGCCCGCGTCCTGCCGGACGGCGCCCTGAGGCAGCCCCTGTCCCTGCTGCTCAGCTCCGCGATGACCAGCCTGGCGGTGCTGCTGGTCATGGGGGTGGTCATGGCCCTGCTGCTCCACCGGGTGGTGGACATCCCCATCGGCGCGCTCCGGCGGCGGATCGGGGCGGTGGGCCGGGGCGACTTCACGGAGGACCCCTCCATCGAGTGGAGGCACGAGCTGGGGGACGTGGGACGGGGAATCAACGAGCTGTCCCGCAATGTATCCTCCCTGATGGAAAAGCGCCTGGAGGACGAGAAGCAGCGGCTGGACCTGGAGTACCGGATGCTGCAAAACCAGATCAGCCCCCATTTTATCTACAATACGCTGAACAGCATCAAGTGGATGGCCACTATCCAGCACGCCCCCGGCGTGGCCGAGATGGTCACGGCCCTGTCCAGGTTGCTGAAAAGCGTGTCCAAGGGCACCCAGCGCCTGATCCCCCTGGAGGAGGAGTTCCAGCTCTTGGAGGATTATTTTACCATCCAGCGCTACCGCTACGGCGGCACGCTGGCCCTGGAGATTTACCCGCCGGAGGACCGGACGCTGCTCAAGAGCTGCCTGATCCCCCGCTTTACCCTCCAGCCCCTGGTGGAGAACGCCATCTTCCACGGCATCGAGCCCAAGGGCGGCGTGGGCCGGGTGGAGCTGGCCGTGGAGGGCTTGGCCGGGGACGGCGGGGTGCGCATCCGCCTGTCCGACGACGGCGTGGGGATGGAGCAGGGACAGATCGACCGCGTCCTGGCCGGCCCTGGGGCGGAGGGGGAGGAGGCCGCGTTCCGGCACATCGGCGTGTGGAATGTCCACCGCCTGCTCCAGCTCAGCTTCGGGCCGGACTACGGCCTGCGCATCCAAAGCGAGCCCGGCAGGGGCACCGAGATTACCATCCGCCTGCCGGGGTCCGCGGGGGACTGCGAAACGCAACATGGTTCAGCGCCTGGGCGCTGAACGCCGTAAAGAGGCTTTACGGCGTTATACTTGGATTGAAAAGGGGAGTGGCCCCATGTTTAAGGTTTTGCTGGCTGACGACGAGCCCCTGGTGCTCATTGGAATACAGGGGATGATCGATTGGGGCGGTTTGGGCTGGGAGGTGGTGGGCACCGCCCGGAACGGCAGCGAGGCCCTGCGCCTGGTGGACGAGCTCCAGCCGGATCTGGTGCTGTGCGACATCCGGATGCCGGTGATGGACGGGCTGGAGCTGGCGGAACGGTGCCGGGGGCGGGACGGGGCCCTGCCCGTGTTTATCATGCTCACCAGTTATGAGGAGTTCAATTACGTGAAGCAGAGCATGAAGGTGGGGGCGCTGGACTACCTGGTGAAGCTGGAGCTCACCCCCCAGGCGCTGGAGGCGGCCCTGCGCCGGGCAGAGGAGCGCATACAGCGGGAGCACGCCCTGCGCGCCCCTGGGGCCGCCCCTGCCGAGGGACTGGCCCAGTACCGGGACCGGCTGTTTCTCCAGCTCTACGGCGGGCTGTTCGACGACCCCGCCCTGTTCCGGCAGCAGTGCGACGACCTGGGGCTGCGGTTCGACTCCCCCTGGTATGTGGTGGCCCTGGGTTCGCTGCAAAACCGGGAGCTGCCCACCGGGCCCATGGCCACCCTCAGCACCGGCGTGACCAACCTGTGCGCCGAGCTGCTGCCCAAGTATCTGCCCTGCACCGTGACGGGGATGGGGCTGCGCCACCTGTCGGTGCTGTTCCCCGTCCCCTCCCCCGAGGGGCTGGAGGGGCTGCTCACCCCGGTGCTGGAAAAGGCGGGGGACATCGTGTACGGCTACTTCAGCACCGCCCTGCGCTGGGCGGTGGGGGAGCCGGTGCAGGACATCCTGGACGTGCGGCGCAGCCAGCGCTCCGCCTTTTCCATTGTGCCCCTGCTCAGCGAGGACGAGAGCATCGTGTTCAGCCGCTCCCAGGCGGCGTCCCCCACCGACTACCACGCCCGGCAGGTGGCCCAGGTGCAGGAGTACATCAGCCAGAATCTGGACAAGCGGCTGTCGCTGAACGACGTGGCGGCGGTGTTCGGCTTCAGTCCCAACTACCTCAGTCAGCTCTTTTCTCAGTGGGGGGAGAGCGGGTTTGTGGAGTTTGTCACCGTCACCCGCATCAACGCCGCCAAGGACCTGATGGCCGCCACCAACCTGAAGGTGTACGAGATCAGCCAGCGGCTGGGCTATGAGAGCGCGTTTTACTTCAGCAAGGTGTTTAAAAAGATCGAGGGGGTCAGCCCCAGGGAGTATATGCAGCGGTTGAAAGGGGCGTAGGGCGAGGCCATGGATCTGTTGGGGATGAACCGGTTTTTTGACGGCTCGGATGGGGGGCGGCCCCCGAAAAAGGGCCCGGGCCGCTTTTTTGAGGTGTTGTACGACCACCTGGGCGCCCTGCTGGGGTGCAATTTCCTCACGTTCCTGGGGTTCCTGCCCCTGGCCCTGGGGGTGAGCCTGGGCGTGGTGCTGGAAAATTTTTGGCTGGCCCTGCTGGGCGGGGCGGCGGGCGGGGCGGCGGCGGGGCCGTTCTGGGCCGCCATGGCCGCCATGGCGTTCCAGTGCTTCCGGGGCGGCGCGGACGGCTGGTTCGGCCGCTGGCGGGGGGCCATGGCCCGGCTGTGGCGGCCCGCCGCGGCCCAGGGCGGCGCGCTGGGCCTGCTGGCCGCGGGGCTGATGATGGCGGGCGGCTTTTTCGCCGGCCTGCTGGGGAGCGGAGACCGGCCCGCCCCCTTTGTGTGGATTGTCATCGCGCTGGATCTGTACCTGCTGGCCCTGGCCGCGGCGCTGCTGTGCCCCGGCCTACCCCTTGGGGGGACGGGCCTTGCCGCGCGGGCGAGGCAGGGGGCGTCCCTGCTGCTGTGCGCCCCGGGACGGGCGCTGTGCGCCGCCG